>NZ_LJIB01000026.1:0-308190 GCF_001295785.1 Rhizobium sp. AAP116 | reverse complement strand
ACGTGGCCGATCGTGCCGATGTTGACGTGCGGCTTGTTGCGCTCAAACTTACTCTTTGCCATTTGAATGCTTCCTGTGAACGAAACGGGGTTGCCCCGGCGAACCGGTTTGGTCCCGCCGTTTAAGGCTTTCATGCGCAATGCGCAAGCGTTAAATAACAAGCCTTCCGGAGGCCGAAACGCACGGTTTCCACAGCCGAATCCTGCAGCTGCGCAAAGCACTTCACGCAAGGCGAAGCAGCGCTGGAAAACCGTTTGAAATTCGAACGTTAGGATCGGAAGGTGTCTGGAGCGGGTAACGGGAATCGAACCCGTGTATTCAGCTTGGAAGGCTGCTGCTCTACCATTGAGCTATACCCGCATTTTCAGATCCGAGGACGAATGGTGGAGAGAGTTGGATTTGAACCAACGTAGGCTGAGCCAACGGATTTACAGTCCGTCCCCTTTAACCACTCGGGCATCTCTCCATTCTTTCGTCCGGATCTGGCGACCAAGCTTTCTAGTCCAGACCAGAGTGCGTCGCCCCCTGATCTGCGGCGGGTATATGACGGCCCAACCGGCTCATGTCAACACGAAGTTTGACGAAAAATTCCGAAAAGTTTCATAGGCCAGACACATGCCCGGACGCACAGGGGATTTTCTGCCTGGGTCTATGCCCGTCCCCTGCCCGCCGCTATAAGGGCGCATGGCCAAAGATCCGAAAACCGAAAAAACCGCCCGCGACACCCATTATGCAACGCTGCGCCGCCAGGTGCGCGATGCCAAGCGTGAGCGGGGCGAAATCCCCACTCCCGGGCCGCAGAAGCCACGCAAGAGCAATGCAGACTGGACGCCGCCGAAACTTGCACCCGAACAGGTCCTGCTCTACGGACTGCATACCGTGCGCGCCGCCCTCGACAATCCCGAGCGCAAGCTGATCAAGCTTTCGGCGACACAGAATGCGCTCGTAAGGCTCGAGATCTCGTCTGTGGAAAACCTCGGCATCCCCTTCGAGACGGTGACGCCGCAGGACCTCGACAAGATCCTTGGTCCCGAAGCGATTCATCAGGGCGTCATGCTGGAAACCCGTCCGCTTCCCCCGCGCCGACTGGAAGCGTTGAAAGACAGCCCGCTGATCCTCGTGCTCGACCAGGTGACCGATCCCCACAATGTCGGCGCGATCATGCGCTCGGCGGTCGCCTTCGATGCGGGTGCTGTCATCACCACCCAGCGACACAGCCCGACGGAATCGGGCGTCATGGCGAAGTCGGCTTCCGGCGCGCTGGAACTCATCCCCTATATCCAGGTCACAAACCTTTCGGATGCACTGGCAGAGCTGCACAAGCTCGGCTTCTTCTCTGTTGGTCTCGATTCGGAAGGCCCCGCCCCCATGGAAAAGGCGCTCAGCGGGGACCGCATCGCGCTGGTGCTCGGTTCCGAGGGCAAGGGCTTGCGACAGAAGACGCGTGAAACCGTGTCGGCACTCGCACGCCTCGACATGCCCGGCGCCATCAAGTCGCTCAACGTCTCCAATGCGGCGGCGATTGCACTCTACGCCTCACGCCAGCATCTGGCGCCCAAGGCCTGATGAAGCTCGTCTTTTCCGATCTCGACGGAACGCTGCTCGATCACGACAGCTATTCCTTCGAGGCGGCAAGGCCGGCTCTCGAGCTGCTCAAGGCGCGCGGCATTCCACTCATCCTTGCCAGCAGTAAGACAGAAGCCGAGATGCGACCGATCGCGGAAGCGATCGGTATTGCCCATCCGATGATCGTCGAAAACGGCGCGGGCGTCGTCGGACTCGATACGGAAACAGCCTTCTCCAAGGGGAATTTGCAGAGTCCTTACAGCGACCTGCGTTCTTTTCTTGGGGAATTACCTAAGGAGCTCGGCGCCTGCTTCGAAGGCTTTGGTGACTGGGACACGGCGCGGGTCGCCTCTGAGACCGGGCTACCATTCCCGGCTGCCGCACTTGCTCGCCAACGGCACTTTTCCGAGCCGGGGCGCTTTACCGGCACCGAGGCGCAGAGGCAGGCATTTATCGCGCTGCTTGACGCGCAAGGTTTCACCGCCGTGCAGGGCGGACGCTTCTTCACCTTGATGCCCAAGACCTCCAAGGCCGAGCGCATGGCCGAGGTCGTCGCACATTACCAGCGCCTCAACGGCGGCGAGATAATCCGCACAGTCGCGCTCGGCGATGCGCCGAACGATCTTGCGATGCTGGAAGCCGCCGATTGCGGCATCATCATCGCCAATCCCGCACACAAGGCCCTGCCCGTCACAGAGCGGGAAGAGCGGGGCTTTATCCTGCGCTCGGAACAAATCGGCCCGGAGGGCTGGAACATCATGATCCACCAACTCGTTGCCACGGGGTTTCTCTGAGTCGGCAGCAACCGGCTTCATCACGAAAGGATTTAGACATGGCGGATTTTCACCAGAACGGCGTGGTTGCCACCCTGCACAATCTCAGGGAGCGATCGCTGGAACGGATGGAGAAAGAGCTCACCGTCTTTTCCGCCTCGCGACCGATCACGCTGATCCTGCCATCGCTCTATTCCGAACTTGAGGCCCCTGCCCTCGAACACATCGTATCCGAGCTGTCGCAGGCACCCTACATATCCGAGATCGTCATTGGCCTCGACCAGGCCGACCAACAGCAGTTCCGCCATGCGAAGCAATACTTCTCGCGGCTGCCGCAGAAGCATACAATTCTCTGGCATGACGGGCCCCGGCTGCGTGCCGTCGACGAGAAACTGAAGGCCGAGGCCCTTTCGCCCGACCAGCCCGGCAAGGGACGCAATGTCTGGTTCTGCATGGGTTATGTGTTGGCCGCCCGGCAGGCCGGCGTGGTTGCCCTGCATGACTGCGATATCACCACCTATTCGCGCGACATGCTGGCACGGCTCGTCTATCCCGTCGCCAATCCGCGTTTTCCTTACGTTTTCTCCAAGGGCTATTATCCGCGCATCGCCGACCGATCGCTCAATGGTCGCGTGACAAGGCTGCTGGTCACGCCGCTGCTGCTCAGCCTGGAAAAGGTCATCGGACACCACCCCTATATCGACTTCCTCAAGGCATTCCGCTATCCGCTCGCCGGCGAGTTTGCCATGCAGACCCAGATCCTCTCCGATATCCGGATTCCTTCCGACTGGGGGCTGGAGATCGGCGTCCTCTCGGAAATGTGGCGCAACTACTCGACCCAGTCGATCTGCCAGGTCGACATTGCCGATTCATATGACCACAAACACCAGCCGCTCTCGCCCGAGGATGCGGCCAAGGGCCTGTCGCGCATGTCTGTAGACATCACCAAGGCGCTCTACCGCAAGCTCGCGACCGACGGGGTCGTGTTCGGCAATGACGCCTTCCGGACGCTCAAGGCCACCTATTACAGGACGGCACTCGATCTGGTGGAAACCTATTACCACGATGCCCGGATGAACGGGCTCACCACCGACCGGCATCGCGAGGAACAGGCTGTGGAGCTCTTCGCGGCGAACCTGATCGAGGCGGGCCAGGTCTATCTCGACAATCCGAATGCCACGCCCTTCATGCCGAGCTGGAACCGAGTGCAGGCCGCCCTGCCCGACCTGTTGCGCGACATACAGGATGCCGCGCGGCTCGATGCCGAAGACTGAACGGGAATCTTCTGCCGGCCTTCACCTTCACATGGAAGGACGGCAGACGAGGTCGCCATCCACGGCAACGAAGGACGTACCGGATGCTGAAAGCTTGCGCTCGACCGGATAGTCGATGACGCTTGGCCAGGCTTCGATCGCCTTGGCAGCGTCCGGATCGGCATCGATTGCCGGCTGATAGGCGGGGCGGCAATCGGGCATAGGACGATCGGCAGCGAGACCAAGCTCCTGGCGGATGGTCGCAGCACAGGTCTCCGGAGCCGCCAGTAAGGAACAGGAAGCGGCATAGGTGCGGCGATAGCGCAGGGTAAGCTCCTCTCCGACCAGGGAGAGAGCGGCAAAATCGCCGGCAATCAGATCCTCAATCAGTCGTGCACCAGTGCGGGCGTCATAGACGACGAATGGCAGGCCGCCATTCAAGCCATCGGCACCGCGGAAGAAGGCGTAAGGACCGACCGCACCCCAGAGATAGCCGGCCGTGTCGTCCTCTATCTTGCGGTCGAGCGTCGGATTGAGCTGGCAGGGGCCCTCGGAGGACGCGATGTAGATCCCTGCTGCTCCCTTTTCGCCGAGATCGAGTTCTTTCAAGGCGAAGTTCGGATAGCGCAGGCAGGTGAGCTTGCCCTTCATGTCAAAGCCGGTGTCCTTTTCGGCGAGTTCGACCTCGGCGCGCGTGGCGCGATCGAACTGACCCGCCGCCTCGCCGGCATTGCGGCAGGTGACCGGCGCCATGCGGCCGATGGCAAACTGTATTTCCTCGCCCTTGCCGCGCATCTCGTAGCGGCCATTCGAATACCAGAAGCCGCTCGCCGCCTCCTGCTGCGGCAGCCCGATCTTCGTGCCGTCGGGGATCGTCACCTCGGCTTGCGCGTCGCTGAACGCAACGGTGAGCGAGGTGCCGTCTTCACATGCATATTTGATGTCGGCAGCCCGGCTCTCGGCCGACAGCAGAAACAAGGCAGTCGCGGCCAAAGCCAGACCGGCATGAAATGTCTTGCGCATCGGATCTCCATCGGCTGTCGGCCGAGACCATGCCAAACAAGTGCCTGTTAGGACAATGGGAAAAACGAAAATGTGTGGCGAGAAGTGGTGCCCCCGGCAGGGTTCGAACCCGCGACCCCCTGATTACAAATCAGGTGCTCTACCAACTGAGCTACAAGGGCAGTGCGGGGTGTTTAGGCGGAAATCGGTTTGCGGTAAAGCAAAAAATCGGGCCAGGGTTAGCGGAAATGGTGAATAAGTGACCGCAGGCCAAATGCTTCGCCCGCCGGCGCGCCGAACCGATTCCCGGGCAAAACGGCTTGTGGTTACAGGTAGATGTCATGTACCACTTGGCGACATTTCATCAGGGCTCGCCATGTCTCGCACGTTCCGGTCGCTCGCCTTCATCGCCTCCAATACGGACGAAGCCCAGGCTTCGCGCAATGAGCTGATTCGTCGCTACGGCCATACCGAGCCGGCCGAGGCCGACGTCATTGTGGCCCTCGGCGGCGATGGCTTCATGCTGCAGACGCTGCATGACACGATGAACACCGGCAAGCTGATCTACGGCATGAATCGCGGCTCCGTCGGCTTCCTGATGAACGACTATTCGACCGACAATCTTCCCGAGCGGATCTCGGCGTCGGTCGAGAACGAATTTCATCCGCTGAAGATGACCACGAGTAATTCGGACGGGTCGGTCTCCTTCGCATTGGCGATCAACGAGGTCTCGGTGCTCCGGCAGTCCTACCAGGCAGCCAAGCTCCGGGTGATTGTCGATGGACAGGTACGGCTCGAGGAACTGATCTGTGACGGTCTGATGGTGGCGACGCCGGTGGGTTCGACCGCCTACAATCTTTCCGCCCATGGGCCGATCCTGCCGCTCGAGGCACCGCTTCTGGCGCTGACACCCGTCAGTGCGTTCCGGCCACGACGCTGGCGTGGAGCGCTGCTGCCCGACAAGGTGACCGTGGTGCTCGAGGTGCTGGAGCCGGAGAAGCGGCCGGTCAATGCGGTGGCCGACCATACCGAGGTCAAATCGGTTCTTCGCGTCGAGATAGCGCAATCGGAAGATACGACGGCGCGTATCCTGTCGGATCCCGATCGCTCCTGGTCGGACCGGATCATAGCCGAACAGTTTTCCGATTGAGGTTCCCCATGAAGGCTCTCACCGTCTCCGCCCTACTGGCCCCTATCCTGTTTTCCGCTCCCGTCATCGCGGACGAGATCAGTGCGCTGCCGGTGACGGCAACCTTTGTGATCAGCGGCGGCTATTGGGAATCAGGGGCGGAAGGTGCGGCTAATGTCGAGACGCCGGTTGAAGCCGGCGAACGCGGCTATTACAAGCTGGTCGCGATCCGCCAGCAGGACCGAACCGCTCGTATCCATCTGCAGATGATCGCCTCTGGCGAAGGCGGGCTCAGGCTTGTCGAGAGCGTCGAGCTCGAAGAATTCACGGCCATCAAGCCCTATGTCACCGGCATTCGTCCCGAAAGCATGACCGGAGTCGCGGCAACGCCCGGATTCTTTGCCACCGTCTATCTCAAGACTTCGCCGGAAACCGATCGTGTCGAGGAATGGACGGTGCTGATCGACGAACTCGGCGACATCAAGGTGGAACGCGCGAGCAACTGATGCTGCGTTAACCAAGCATTAAGCATCAGATTTACAAGCACAACACGAATTGCCTATGGGTTTCCTTCTCTGCCAGCGTCAGGAACCCTTCATGCTCAACATTTCCCCGACTTCTTCGGGCAATCGGTTCCGTCGCAGACGCATCGAACAACTTCGACGAATGATCGACGATGTCGTTCGGACGAAGGGCACCTGCCGCATCATCGATCTTGGAGGGACTGCCGAGTTCTGGCAGACATGGCAATACCAGCTCGATCTGGCGCACACTTCGGTCGAATGCATCAACGTTGCGGACCAGTCCGAGAACCAGGGCGGCCATCTGCCAGGCGTGAAAACCACGATCGGCGATGCCTGCTCGCTTCCGATGTTCGAAGACAATGCCTTCGATATCGTCTTCTCCAACTCGGTGATCGAGCATGTGGGATCCTGGGCCAGGAAGCGGGCCTTCGCCGCTGAAGTCAGACGGCTTGCGCCATCCTACGCGATCCAGACACCGAGCTTTTCTTTCCCGATCGAGCCGCATGCGAGGCTGCCCTTCATCCACTGGCTACCCAACCCGATGCGGTATCGGACACATCTGATGATGCGCACGGGATTTTATCCGAAGGCCGCCAACCTCGACGAGGCCATGGGCGCGTTGGAGGATGCGAGCCTGCTGGATCGGCGTCAGATGCAGCACCTGTTCCCGGACGCCTCGATCTGCACGGAGACCTTCCTCGGATTTGCGAAGTCCTTCACAGCGATACGCCACACCGTGGCGGGTACTCAGGCCGGGGATACGCCTGGGGTGGCGAGCAAGGTATCGGCATGAAAAAAGGCGGAGCACCCGGTGCCCCGCCTTTTTAATGTCCATTGACCGATCTGATCAGTCGATGTCGGAAACCTCAGATGCCTTGCCGCTGATGCGGTGGGCGAGAGCGGCTTCCATGAACTCGTTAAGCTCACCGTTCAGGACGCTATCCGGATCGGTGCTTTCGACACCGGTGCGCAGGTCCTTGACCAGCTGGTAGGGTTGCAGAACGTAGGAGCGGATCTGGTGACCCCAGCCGATATCCGTCTTGGAGGCGGCTTCGGCATTGGCCAATTCTTCGCGCTTCTTCAGCTCGACCTCGTAAAGGCGGGCGCGCAGCATGTCCCAGGCCTTGGCCTTGTTCTTGTGCTGCGAGCGTTCCTGCTGGCAGGCAACCGCGATGCCGGTCGGAATATGCGTGATACGCACGGCCGAGTCGGTCGTGTTGACGTGCTGGCCGCCGGCACCCGACGAGCGGAAGGTATCGATGCGGCAATCGCTCTCGTTGATGTCGATCTGGATCGAATCGTCGACCACGGGATAAACCCAGATGGACGAAAACGAGGTGTGGCGACGGGCGTTCGAATCATAGGGCGATATGCGGACCAGACGGTGCACGCCCGATTCGGTTTTCATCCAGCCATAGGCATTGTGGCCCTTGACCAGGATGGTCGCGGACTTGATGCCGGCCTCTTCGCCGTCATGCACTTCCAGCACTTCAACCTTGAAGCCCGAGCGCTCTGCCCAGCGGGTATACATGCGCAGAAGCATGTTCGCCCAGTCCTGGCTTTCCGTGCCTCCGGCGCCGGAATGGACTTCGATATAGGTGTCGTTGCCGTCGGCTTCGCCAGACAGCATGGCCTCGACCTGACGCCGTGCGGCTTCCGTCTTCAGGGCCTTCAGCTGGTCTTCGGCGTCCTTGACGACGCTTTCATCGCCCTCTTCCTCGCCCATCTCGATCAGCTCGATGTTGTCATTCATCGCCTGTTCGAGGCGCTTCACGCCAGCAATGCTGTCATCCAGCTGCTGGCGCTCGCGCATCAGCTTCTGCGCTTCCTGGGCATCGTTCCAGAGGTTCGGATCCTCGGCCTTGTTGTTCAACCAGTCCAGTCGTCTTATCGCCTGGTCCCAGTCAAAGATGCCTCCTCAGCAGGCTTATGGCCTGCTTGATTTCGTCGACGACATTCTCGATTTCATTACGCATGCGTTCGGTTCTCAACCTCTGAAACTGGTGAAAATCTGGTCTTCCGCATAGTTGCGCCCGGCCCTGATGTAAAGGGCCGGGTCGCGACTGATGGTCATATGAGGGTTAGAACAGGCCGCCGGAACCCGAGGTCACGGCCTGGTTGGCCTGCGGCGAGTCGCGCAGAATTTCTTCTGGCGGCGCGTAGCCGTCCATGCCGATGATCGAGAGCGTGTCGGCCGGACCCGTGCCGGGCTTGAAGGCCTCGATGATCGTGTCCGGCTCGCCCTCATAGGCGAACATGCCAGTGGTTCTGTTGACCGGAATGAAGCTCATGCCGGCGGGCACGAAGAACTGGCCGGGTGGGGTGTCGGCCGTCGCCATCTGCATGAAGTCATTGAAGACGGGGGCTGCAAGCGAACCACCGGTCGAGCCACGCCCCATGGGCGCCGGCTGATCGAAACCGATATAAACGCCGGCGACCAGATCGGGCGTATACCCGACGAACCAGGCATCTTTTTCGTCATTCGACGTACCGGTCTTGCCAGCAACGGGGCGGTCGAGCTTGATCTTGCCGCCTGCCGTACCGCGGGTCACAACACCTTCCATCATAGAGGTGATCTGGTAGGCGGTCATCGGATCGAGAACCTGTTCGCGGTTGTCGACGACGACAGGCTCTTCCTGACCGGTGAAGCGCTCGGCGTTGCAGGCCTCGCAGATGCGGTCTTCATGACGGAAGATGGTCTTGCCGTGACGGTCCTGGATACGGTCGATCAGTGTCGGCTTGATCTGCTTGCCGCCATTGGCAAACACGGCGTAGGCGGAGACCATGCGCATGACGGTGGTTTCACCCGAGCCGAGCGACATGGCGAGCACCGGGTTCATCTTGTTGTAGATACCAAAGCGTTCGGCATATTCAGCGACGAGGTTCATGCCCATGTCGTTGGCGAGGCGCACCGTCATCAGGTTACGCGACTTCTCGATGCCGAGGCGCAGGGTCTGTGGGCCGGCCGATCCGCCGCCATAGTTCTGCGGACGCCAGACCTGGCCGCCGGAGACGAATTCGACGGGCGCATCCATGATGACCGACGCCGGGGTGTAACCGGTGTCGAGAGCGGCCGCGTAGACAAAGGGCTTGAAGGACGAACCCGGCTGACGCATCGCCTGTGTCGCGCGGTTGAATTCGGACTGGGCGTATGAGAAGCCACCGGCAAGTGCCAGCACGCGGCCGGTATGCGGGTCCATGGCGACGAGACCGCCCTGCACCTTTGGCAACTGGCGGAGACGGTAGGCACTTGAACCCTCTTCCTTGGCCTCGACATAGACCACATCACCCGGATTGAGGACACCGACGGGCGACTTGGTCGACTTCCGATCGGCACTCGCGGAGCGGAAGGCCCATTCCATGTCATCGGGTGCAATGCGGCCACGAACCCGCTCGGCGACGACCTGACCACCGCCTTCCTTGGCCGGCTGCAGGCCGATATCGACGCCATCGGCGGCGACGTCGAGCACGACGGCGACCTTCCATTCCGGCACGTCGGCAAGCCCGGAGATTTCGGCGAGCGGAACGCCCCAGTCGCCGTCCAGCGAAATGGTCTTGATCGGCTCACGGAAGCCGCGACGCTGATCGTAGGTCAAGAGGGCCGATTGCAAGGCCTTGCGGGCTGCGATCTGCATTTTCGGGTCGAGCGAGGTGCGGACCGAAAGGCCACCTTCGTAAAGTGCCTTGTCACCATATTTCTCGATGATCTGGCGGCGGACTTCCTCGGCGTAATAGTCGGACGCGAAGAGCGAGGAGCCGGTGCGACGCAGATTGACGCCGAGCGGTTCCTTCTTCGCCTCTTCGCCCTCTTCCCGGACAACGAAGCCATTTTCGACCATGCGGTCGATGACCCAGTTGCGGCGCTCAATCGCCGCCTCGGTGCGGCGGAAGGGATGGTAGTTGTTCGGCCCCTTCGGCAGGGCTGCGAGATAGGCTGTCTCGGCGATGGTGAGTTCAGTCACCGACTTGTCGAAATAGGTGAGCGCTGCGCCGGCGATGCCATAGGCGTTCAGGCCGAAGAAGATCTCGTTCAGATAGAGTTCGAGGATCTTGTCCTTCGAATAGGCCTGCTCGATGCGGAAGGAAAGGATCGCTTCCTTGATCTTGCGGTCCATGGTCTGGTCGGATGACAGAAGGAAGTTCTTTGCCACCTGCTGGGTGATCGTCGAAGCGCCCACCGGGCGACGGCCAGACCCGAGGTTCTGGACGTTCACCAGGATCGCGCGGCCGAGGCCGGTGATGTCGACGCCGGGATGGTTGTAGAAATTCTTGTCTTCAGCAGAAAGGAAAGCCGCCTTGACGCGGTCCGGGATCGCCTGGATCGGCAGGAACAGCCGGCGCTCGCGGGCATATTCGGCCACAAGCGCGCCGTTGCCGGCATGAATGCGGGTCGTTACCGGCGGCGAATAGCTGGCGAGAACCTCGTAGTCCGGCAGGTCCTTGGTCACACCTATCAGATAGACGGCAACGACCGCCGCGACGCCGAGCGCAAGCACGGACGCCAATCCGAAGAGATATCCAATCAGTCTGATCATGTTTCCGCTACCGGCTCTGCTTCAGGTTCGCGCGCCCTTTTTTAGAGCTTCGCATACCCTGTGGCGTTTTGCACGTCATGCGGTGGATGGCAAGACATGCGGACTTCACGTGTAAGGCCCCGCGATTCGAAATCGCTCACCTTTGCGTAACCTACATCGGAGTAACGGAGACAATGTGAGGAAAATAGGGCCGTTAGCGGCAGAAATCCGCCTCGACCACAGGTTCCCTCGGCGGATGTTGCCTAACCGCCATTGGCGAACTGCGGCTCGCGATAGCGCTTGATCGCCTCGACCAGAAGATCGGCCACCCTGTCGCGCCAGACCGGGTCGAGCAGGAGCTTTTCGTCTTCCTTGTTCGACAGGAATCCGAGCTCGAGAAGAATGGAGGGCACATCAGGCGCCTGCAGCACGCGGAAGCCAGCGTGGCGATGAGGATTGTTGATCAGCGAGATCTGTCCCTCGAAGGATCCGACCACGGCCTGGGCCATGGCGATCGAGAAAGCCTGCGTCTCCCGGCGGGTCAGGTCAAGCAGGATATCCCCCACCTCCGCCTCGGTTTCCGTCGGCAGTTGCACCCCGCCGATGGTGTCGGAAAAGTTCTCGCGTTCCGCCAGCTGGGCCGCCATGTGGTCGGAGGCCTTGTCCGAGATTGTATAGACGGTGGCTCCGCGGATGTCCGCCTGGCGCAGCGTGTCGGCGTGCAGCGAGATCAGGAGATCCGCGCCCTTCTGCCGCGCAATCAGCACGCGCTCGGAGAGCGACAGGAATTTGTCGGCGTCACGCGTCATGACGGCGCGGATGCCGGGCTGCCCCTTCAGCTTTTCATTCAAGATCTTGGCAAAGGCGAGCGTGATGTCCTTCTCTGCCGCCTTGGTTGACGCCCCTGTGGCGCCGGCATCGATCCCGCCATGGCCAGCGTCGATCGCAATGACGAATTCGTCGGTCGCGGCTGCGGCAACCGGCAGCGCGCTCGTGGACGAAGCTGCTTCTTGCGGTTCGCTCCAGGCCTGGCCCGACACGAGGGCTGCGAAGTCCTGGGCAGGAACCAGTTCGGCATCAAGCACCAGCCGATAGCCGCCTTCGGCTTCGTTCGGCATCACGGTGGCGGCTGCAAGCCGTGCGGGACGTGCCGCCGTCAGGACCAGACGGGCAGAGGTGGAATCCATAGACCCATAACGGATGTCACTGAACAGTCCGGTCGCCTTCAAGTCGCCTTCCGCGAAGGCAAAGGCCGTGGCCGGAAGGTCGACGACGATCCGGTCGGGGTTGGCGATGTAGCGGGTGGCGATCGTCGGTGCGCGATCGAAATCGAGAACGATGCGGGTCCGCGCCTCGTCACCAGCGATGCGCGCGCCATAGGCTACGAGACGCTCGACAGGCGCCTCAGCGGTTACGGCATGGGCCGTGCTGACGACAGGCGCAATCGGCGCCAGCCAGACGAGCGCCGCCAGACCGATTCGGGCCCAAAGCGCAGGTTTTCGCCCCGCCGGCACCGCCAATGCTCTTGTCAAATCCTGCCCCCGTCGCGGCAACGTCACAACTGTGATACAAATCACAAGCCGCACGCTTCGCCATTTTCTGCAATTGTCCGCCGCATGCCTCGTCCTGTCGGCCCGATGAGCGTCGAAATTGCGGTTCGGAACCGCTTTCACCCTCGGAATCACGCGCACAGAGGCAATGTCTCTAATTCACTGCCATTATGGCATAAATCCGTTTGCTCTTGCTATTGTGACGTAGAAAACATACAAGGCACACGAGGGATAAAAGTGCAAACGGGATAGAATTCCGCCCACGGCTGCCAACCTCAGATAATGGAATTGGCGCCTGTTCAACCGGACATTCATCTGCCGTCGCCGCATTTTTTCCTGAAACTGGTTCAACACGCCGACAAGGTCGGCACATCATCGGTGGCTCTCCACCATCAGCTCTTTACCGAGCATTCATCGGGCCCCGTGGGGTTCATATCATTGTCGTTGACGTACGGTTTTTGATGTCTTTGCAACAGGTTTACATAACCAGGAACGGATCGGGATCAGAAAGTGTCCCGCTGTCCGTCCGTATGTTGCAAACCCGGTCCTCCGTGCGTCCACATCTATATCCGGCGCACAGTCCGCTAGGTTCCAGCCGCTTTAAAGTTCAGCGCGCGGGTGGACCACCGACCGAGGGCGCCGAGGAGCACAGCTTAAATGGCAGACAAAATGCTAATCGACGCGTCTCACGAAGAAGAGACGCGCGTTGTCGTCGTTCGCGGTAACCGTATTGAAGAATTCGACTTCGAATCCCAACACAAGAAGCAGATACGCGGCAACATCTATCTGGCGAAGGTAACGAGGGTCGAGCCCTCGCTGCAGGCCGCTTTCGTCGATTACGGCGGCAACCGTCACGGCTTCCTGGCTTTCGCCGAAATTCACCCCGACTACTATCAGATCCCCCTCGCCGACCGTCAGGCACTGCTTCGTGCGGAAGCCGAAGAGCACCGCAAGGAAAACGACGTCGAAGGCGATGAGGTCTTCAACGACCCTGCCCAGCAAGATCAGCCCGACATCGGCATCAACACCACCAACTCCGTCACCTCGGCGATCGTCGATGACGTGGCAGCCGAACTGGCGGCTGAGGCCGATGCAGATGTCGCCGCGACAGCCGTGGTCGAAGGCGAGAGCGAAGCCGCAGCCGAAGAGCCTGTGGCCAAGGCCAAGCCGAAGCGTGTCCGCAAGCCGCGTGCCAAGAAGGCCGCCGCAGAGGAGACCGCAGCCGAAGAAGGCAGCGAAGGTTCTGATGACGTCGAAGGCGGCACGATCGCTGCCATGGTCGACATGGACGAGATTTCCGAAGAAGCCGGCGGACGCCGTGGCGGCCGTCGCGACGATGATGACGGCGACGATGATGACGACGATCACATCGAGGAAAAGGAAGAAATCGAATCCGTTGGCGCTGAAGACGCCATGGAAGAGGTTCCGGACCGGATCCAGCGCAAGCCGCGCAAGCAGTACCGCATCCAGGAAGTGATCAAGCGCCGGCAGATCCTGCTGGTGCAGGTTGCCAAGGAAGAACGCGGCAACAAGGGTGCTGCTCTCACCACCTATCTGTCGCTCGCCGGCCGCTACTCGGTCCTGATGCCGAACACCGCGCGCGGCGGCGGGATTTCCCGCAAGATCACCCAGCCGACCGACCGCAAGCGTCTGAAGGAAATCGCCCGCGGCCTCGAAGTGCCGCAGGGCATGGGAGTGATCCTGCGTACCGCAGGTGCCAACCGCACCAAGGTCGAGATCAAGCGCGACTTCGAATATCTGATGCGCCTGTGGGAGAACGTCCGCACGCTGACGCTCGCCTCGACCGCGCCGTGCCTCGTCTATGAAGAAGGTTCGTTGATCAAGCGCTCGATCCGCGACCTCTACAACAAGGACATTTCCGAGATCATCGTCTCGGGCGAAGAAGGCTATCGTGAAGCGAAAGACTTCATGAAGATGCTGATGCCGAGCCATGCCAAGGTGGTTCAGCCCTATCGCGACCTGCATCCGATCTTTGCGCGCTCGGGTATCGAAGCCCAGCTCGACAAGATGCTGCAGCCGCAGGTGACGCTGAAGTCGGGCGGCTACATCATCATAAACCAGACGGAAGCGCTCGTCTCGATCGACGTCAACTCCGGTCGCTCTACCCGCGAATACTCGATTGAGGACACCGCACTCCAGACGAACCTCGAAGCGGCGGAAGAAGTCGCCCGCCAGCTGCGTCTGCGCGACCTGGCCGGCCTGATCGTCATCGACTTCATCGACATGGAAGAAAAGCGCAACAACCGCGCCGTCGAGAAGAAGCTGAAGGATTGCCTGAAGAACGACCGTGCCCGCATTCAGGTCGGCCGGATCTCGCATTTCGGCCTGCTGGAAATGTCGCGTCAGCGCATCCGCGCCTCGGTGCTGGAATCGACCACGCAGGTCTGCCCGCATTGCGCAGGCACCGGCCTCATCCGCTCGCAGTCGTCCGTTGCCCTGCATGTTCTGCGCGGCATCGAGGAGTTTCTGCTGAAGGCGACGACGCACGACATCATCGTGCACACGACGCCGGAGACGGCACTCTACCTCCTCAACCAGAAGCGCGACACGATCGTCGACTATGAAGGCCGCTTCGGCGTGTCCATCGTCATCGATGGCGGCATGCCCGCCCAGCATGGCGGCTCGCAGCACTTCACCATCGAGCGCGGCGAAGCCGTCGAGAACCCGGTGAAGATCGAAAGCCTGATGTCGCTTCTGCCCGAGATCGAGGAAGAGGACGACTACGTTCCGGAACCCGAGGACGAAGACGAGGAAGAAATCGTCGTCGCTGCCGCCAAGGCCGAGAGCGCACCGCAGCCGGCGCGCGCCGACAGCGATGAAGGCAATCGCAAGCGCAAGCGTCGTCGTCGTCGCCGCGGCAAGAATGGCCAGAACGGCAACGGCACCCATGCAGACGGCCAGAATGGCGACAACGGCACCGACCTCGATGACGAGGATGGCGACGAGGGCGAGGACGATGCCGGCGAGAGCAATGGCGAAATCCGCGCAGTCGAAGCCGAAGGTGACGGCAACGGTGACGACGCCCAGAAGCGCAAGCGCCGCCGTCGCGGCAAGCGCGGTGGCCGTCGCAATCGTCCGGGCGAAGAAGGCTCGATGGAAGCATCCGACGAGAACGACGACAATGGCGATGACGCGGACGATGCGCCCGTCGACGCCGCAGCCACCGAGACCGTAGAGGTCGTTGCGCCGGAGACTGCAGAGGTCGTCGAGGAGGCTGTTGCGGCCACAAAGCCGAAGCCGCGCCGCACTCGCAAGGCCAAGTCTACCGCAGAGCCCGAAGCTGTGGCTGAGGTGGCACCTGCCGCCGTTATCGCCGCGCCAGTGGCACCTGTCGCCGAGACCGTCGTCGAAGAAGCACCGGTTGCCGCACCGGCTCCGGTCACTGCGCCGGCCCCTGCCCCGGCTGCCGAAGAGGCAAAGGCCGCCCGCGCCAATCGCGAATCCAACGTGGCGTCGTCCGAACCAGTCGTGACTTCGGTCAAGGCCACGGAAGACAGCACCGATGCCAAGCCCAAGAAGGGCGGCTGGTGGCAGAAGCGCGGTGGTTTCTTCTAAGACCCGCGCGGTTGTGATCGAATGCAAGAAGGGCCCTTCACGGGGCCCTTTTTTTGTCTCCAGGATCTCGCCGGTCAGGCGCTGGGACGTGCGCGTTTCATCACTGATGTCAGACCACCGGCGAAGGTGGTGTCATAGGCGTGGGCATAGCCGCATTTCTCTGCCACGCGGATCGATGCAGCGTGTTCTGGCGCCAGGATACAGACGGTCTGGCCATGGGTACCATGGGCATCGATCCACGCATGGGCGGCCTGCATGGCTTCGGTTGCGAGACCGCGCCCGTGGCTTGCCGAGACGATCGCCCAGCCGGCTTCCGGCGCGGAGCCGAGCGGTGGATCCATGTCGCGGTGAAAATCGGCGAAGCCGGCTTCTCCGAGGTAAAGCCCCGTCTCACGGTCCTCGATTACCCAATAGCCGAAGCCTAGGGCATGCCAGTGGCCGATATAGCGCAGGAGCCGGGACCAGGTTTCGTTTGACGTCGAGGGGCGACCGGTGATGTGGCGGACTATGGCGTCGTCCTGCCACATGGCGAGCATCGCCTCGAAATCCTCGAGCCGGTGGGCGCGCAACCGCGTCCGGTCGGTGAGAATGTCGGGCGCGCTGACCAGCTGGCTGATCCGTTGCGATGTTATGACCCCACCTCCCCATGCCTTTGATCCGGCGACTTCAGAAACTGATTCAGCTTGCTTTCAAACCGAGTCAGCAAAATTCCCGAAGCCCTTGATTGTGAATCCATTTCGCTCAATGCCTAAGCGCCTTTCGGCAGCCACGTCTCCAGCCGATCGGTCGCCTCGACCATGTCGGCCATGGTGCCGGCATAGGACAGTCGCAGTGCCAAATGGCCATCGATCGGATCGAAATCACGGCCGGGTGTGACGGCCACATCGGTCTCGGCGAGAATGCGCTTCGCAAAGCCCATGCTGTCATTCGTAAAGCTGCTTGCATCGACATAGGCGTAGAAGGCGCCGTCCATCGGCGACAGCAGCGGCAGGCCAAGCGCCGGCAGTCGGGCCATCAGGAAGTCGCGGTTGGCCTGACAGGCGGCCTTGTAGTGCTCCAGCTCGTCGGTCGCGCTCAGGGCGGCAAGCGCTGCGATCTGCGAGAGTTCCGGGGCGGAGATGTAGAGGCTCTGGGCGACACATTCGACGGGACGCACCAGTTCCTCTGGCAGCACCATCCAGCCGATGCGCCAGCCGGTCATGCAATAGTATTTGGAAAAGGAATTGATGATGACGGCATCGTCGCCGATCTCCAGCGCGGTCGCCTCTTCTGCGCCATAGGTCAGGCCGTGATAGATCTCGTCGGAGATCAGGGTGATCCCCTCACCCTGGCAGTAGTCATAGACGGCCTTCAACTGCGCCTTGGTCGTGACCGTGCCGGTCGGGTTGGCCGGGCTTGCGAGCAGCACGCCCTTGAGGCGAACGCCCGCTTCGGCCTGCGCAAGTTCCAGACTTTCCGGCGTCAGCGTGAAGCCGGTATCCGGACCAACGGCGACCTCGACCACTTTCAGGCCAAGCGCTGCCAGGATGCTGCGATAGGCGGCATAGCCGGGCCTGGCGATTGCCACGGCATCGCCGACATCGAAGAGCGAGAGGAAGGCTAGATTGAAGCCGGCGGAGGACCCCGTGGTGACGACGATCCGGTTCCAGTCGACGGAGACATTGTGGCGACGCTGGTATTCCTCGGCGAGCGCCTGGCGAAGGCCGGTCAGCCCAAGCGCATCGGTATAGCCGATACGGCCGGTTTCCAGCGCTTGGCGGGCGGCATTAAGCGCCGCCTGCGGTGCAGGATGGCCGGGCTGACCAACGGCCATGGAGATAACCGGGCGCCCCTCCTGGCGTCTGCGGGTGGCCTCAGCCAGGATGTCCATTGCGTGGAAGGGTTCGACGGCACTGCGCTTGGAAATGGAAATCAACGGATCGCTCCTCGGTCTGACGCCCGACATTTGCCGCAAAGCGCGTGGCATCACAATGGAGAGGCTGGACAAGGCAGTGCAAAAAAGCCATTCCGCTTGAAAGCATGAGCCTTTAGGCTCGATATCAGCCGGTGACGACGAGCCGATATCGGCGCGCCTGACGAATGAAGACGGCAAGGACGAGGAACAACATGGCCCTGAACTTCAAGATGATCGCCAGCGCAAGCGTGGCACTCCTTCCCGCCCTGATGCCGCTTCCGGCCGTGGCTCTCGACGAGGCACAGAAGAAGGAATTCGGCGAATTCATCCGCGAATACCTGATCGCGAACCCCGAGATCATGCTCGAAGTGCAGGATGCCCTGCAGAAGAAGCAGGAAGAGATCCGCTCGCAGCGCTCGGCCGAGGCGCTGTCGACCAATCAGGATGCGATCTTCAACTCCGCCTATGATCTGGCCATCGGCAATCCTCAAGGCGATGTCACCGTGGTCGAGTTCTTCGACTACAATTGCGGCTATTGCCGCCGCGCCCATGCCGACATGGAAGCCGTCATCGCCGAGGACAAGAATGTCCGCTACGTCCTGAAGGAATTCCCGATCCTTGGACCGGACTCGGAAGCCGCGCACAAGGTCTCGGATGCCGTGCGCAAGCTGTCGCCCGACAATTACGGTGCCTTCTTCCGCGCCATGATGACCCAGGACGGCCGGGCCTCGGAAGAGAGCGCGATTGCCATTGCCAGCGAACTCGGCATTGCGGAGGATGCCATCCGCGCCAAGATGGCCGAAAGCCCGAATTCCGCACAAGTGCAGGAAGCCTATAAGCTGGCGACCAGCCTCGGCATCACCGGCACGCCATCCTATGTGATCGGCAACGAAACCGTTCCCGGCGCCGTTGGCAAGGAAGCGATCGTTGCCAAGGTCGGCAATGTCCGCGCCTGCGGCAAGGCCACCTGCTAAGGGGCGACCTGCTGAAGGCAAAACCACTCTTTTCCCCTCCCCGCGCCTGCCCAATACCCGGTTTTCCGGGGACGGTTTGGCGCGATCACGGCAAAGGGCTTTCCCTACAGGGGCTCTCGGTCTATAGGAGGCGGTTGAAAGTCGACGGAAGCGTAGATGAGCAAAACCATTTTCGTGCTGAACGGCCCCAATCTCAACATGCTGGGAAAGCGGGAACCGGGGATCTATGGCGGCAAGACGCTCGCCGATATCGAGGCAGACTGCAAGGCCGCCGGCGCCGAACTCGGGCTGACCATCGACTTCCGCCAGTCCAATCATGAGGGTGACCTCGTGAGCTGGTTGCACGAGGCAGGCGAGAAGTCGGTCGGCGTCGCAATCAATGCCGGAGCCTATACGCACACGTCGATTGCCCTGCATGACGCGATCAAGGCCGTATCCCCGCTTCCGGTGATCGAGGTGCATATTTCCAACGTGCATGCGCGCGAGGAATTCCGCCATAAATCGGTGATAGCGCCCGCGTGCAAGGGCGTGATCTGCGGCTTCGGACCTCATAGCTACATCCTGGCGCTTCAGGCGCTGAAAACCATCACGCAATAACAAGAATTACAGGACATCCACCCATGGCTGAAAAGAAATCGGGCATCGATCAGAAGCTGATCCGCGATCTCGCGAACATCCTCAACGACACCGATCTCACCGAGATCGAAGTGGAGCAGGACGACCTGCGCATCCGCGTTTCGCGCAATGGCACCCCTGTCATGATGCCGCAGCAGATGCAGGGCTATGCCTACCAGGCACCGGCCGCACCGGCTGCTGCTCCTGCCGCTGTCGCTGCACCCGCTGCCCCTGCCGCCCGTGACCTTTCCAACGCTGTCACCGCACCGATGGTCGGAACCGTTTACCTGTCGCCGGCCCCGGGCGCGCGCGCCTTCGTTGAAGTCGGCCAGATGGTCAAGGAAGGCCAGACGCTTCTCATCATCGAAGCCATGAAGACCATGAACCAGATCCCCTCGCCCAAGTCCGGCAAGGTCGTCGAGATCGTTATCGATGATGCAAGCCCGGTCGAATACGGCGAGCCTCTCGTGATCATCGAGTAAGCCGATGACAGCCATCTCGAAGATCCTCATCGCCAACCGCGGCGAAATTGCGTTGCGCGTTCTGCGCGCCTGCAAGGAGCTCGGCATCCAGACGGTGGCGGTTCACTCCACCGCCGACGCTGACGCCATGCATGTGCGGCTTGCCGACGAAAGCGTGTGCATCGGCCCGCCGCCGTCGCGCGACAGTTATCTGAACATCCACCAGATCGTGGCTGCCTGCGAGATCACTGGCGCTGACGCAGTCCATCCGGGCTACGGCTTCCTGTCTGAGAACGCCAAGTTCGCCGATATCCTCGACGCCCATGGCATCACCTTCATCGGACCGACGGCGGAGCATATCCGCCTGATGGGCGACAAGATCACGGCAAAGAAGACCGCGGTCGAACTCGGCATCCCCGTCGTTCCCGGCTCGGACGGCGAAGTGAAGCCTGAGAATGCGCTGGAAATCGCCCGCGAAATCGGCTTCCCCGTGCTGATCAAGGCGACTGCCGGTGGCGGTGGCCGCGGCATGAAGGTGGCAAAGACCGAAGAAGAGCTGGAAGAGGCCGTGTCAACGGCCCGATCCGAAGCGCTCGCCGCCTTCGGCAACGACGCCGTCTACATGGAAAAGTATCTCGGCAAGCCGCGCCATATCGAGGTGCAGGTCGTCGGTGACGGTGCCGGCAACGCCATCCATCTCGGTGAACGCGACTGCTCGCTGCAGCGCCGCCACCAGAAGGTCTGGGAAGAAGCGAACTCCCCGGCCCTCAATGTCGAGCAGCGGATGAAGATCGGTTCGATCTGCGCCGAAGCCATGAAGAAGATGAAGTACCGGGGCGCCGGCACGATCGAATTCCTCTACGAAAACGGCGAGTTCTATTTCATCGAAATGAACACCCGCCTGCAGGTGGAGCATCCGATCACCGAAGCCATCACCGGTATCGACCTCGTGCATGAGCAGATCCGCGTCGCTTCCGGCGCCGGTCTCTCCGTCACGCAGGACCAGGTGGTGTTTTCGGGCCATGCCATCGAATGCCGCATCAATGCCGAGGATCCGCGCACCTTCGTGCCCTCGCCCGGCACGATCACGCATTTCCATGCACCAGGTGGTCTCGGCGTTCGCGTCGATTCGGGCGTCTATGCCGGCTACAAGATCCCGCCTTACTATGACAGCCTGATCGGCAAGCTGATCGTGCATGGACGCACCCGCGTCGAATGCATGATGCGTCTGCGCCGCGTGCTCGACGAATTCGTCGTCGACGGCATCAAGACCACGCTGCCGCTGTTCCAGGATCTCGTGGCCAATCAGGACATCGCCAACGGCGACTACGACATCCACTGGCTGGAGAAATATCTGGCCGAAACTTCGGCCAAGTAAAAAATGGCTGGGCGACGCAGCAGGGACCGAAGCATCACGCCGGAGCTCCTGCTGCGCGCCTATTCCATCGGCATGTTCCCGATGTCGGAATCGGCCGATGACCCCGAACTCTTCTGGGTCGAGCCAGACATCCGCGGGATTATCCCGCTCGACGACTTCCACGTCTCGAAAAGCCTGCAGAAGGCGATCCGCAAAGCCCCCTTCGACATCCGCTTCGACACCGCCTTCGACCAGGTGGTGGCCAAATGCGCCGAAGCAGCAGAGGACCGGCCGAGCACCTGGATCAATCAGACCATCCGCGACCTCTACAGCGCGCTGCACCGCCTCGGCCACGCCCATAGCGTCGAAGCCTGGGAGGGCGACGAACTCGTCGGCGGCCTCTACGGCGTCACGCTTGGCTCCGCCTATTTCGGCGAGAGCATGTTCTCAAGGCGCACGAATGCCTCGAAGATCTGCCTCGTGCATCTGGTGGAGCGGCTGCAAGAGCGCGGCTTCACGCTTCTGGACACGCAGTTCACCACGGAGCATCTGAAGACGTTCGGGGCGGTGGATATCCCGAAGGCGGAGTATGGGGTGTTGCTTGACCGGGCGATGGAGGGGGATACGGTTAGGTTTTAGAGGTGGGGGTGCAGGGGAATCTGCGGCGCACAGTTGGGAGATCGGTGCGCGGATTTAGGAAACTGGATCACATTTGTCAGAGCCGCCCCCCTTGATCGTCCATCTGTAGCGCGCGCGATAGAATGCGCTTCACCTCTGCCCTTATAGGTATGAATTCGAACTTCGCACCAAGGAGCACACATATCCCGTGGGTCGGGTCCACTAGTTTGAAGATATTGCCAATCGTGTCGTCAGCCATCGAGTGATCGTCTACTCGCGGACTCGGGAAGAAATACCCAACCCTATCTTCAAGAAGAAATCGGTCTAGATCCTCATCGAAGTGCTCGAAGGCGTTCCGCAGCTTTCGCCACTTTAGTGGCGAGGTATCTTCAAGGCCAAACGCATCTCTGAGCCTCTCGCCGCGTGCAGCAGTGAGTTGGTTGTCCTTCTTCACTGGCCAAAAAAAACGTGAGAGCGCCCCAGCGTGGGTCAATGCCTCTTGAACAGTTGCGAACGTCAATGCTGGTACCTTTGAACTAGCCACGGCATCATCAAAGCGCTCGAACGCCCCTTCTGATCGCTCAGCCGCATAGATAATCGACTGAATGTAGAACGCTTCATAAACGGGGTAGATGCCACTGTATTGCTTCGCCACAACTACCTCTCTCTCTTTACGAATTTCTTCGTCCAGTTTTGCCATTTCGAGATCCTCATGAGGTGCAAACTATTTTGGCGCAGACACACACGTTGCGCCTATCCGACAGATCTGAACAGATCTATTTTTCAGGCACTTCGACGCGCCATAGAAGGTCAAGTCTCAGGAGAGAGCCATTTCTCTAGCTCAGCGAGACGCGGCAAAAATCGAGCACTTTGTGTGGTCTTTCCACCATTTCCCCTTGAACCGGACCCAAGGTCATAGCCTACAACCGTCTCAATCGACGGTGGAGGTGACATGGCTGACGACAGAACAAAGGACTCTTGGCTAACTCCAGCCCAGTGCGCCAAGCGCACTGGGCTGACCGTGCGGGCGCTCAGGATCTATGAGGCGGCGGGGCTTCTGGCTCCGCGGCGGACGGAGAAGAACTGGCGGCTCTACGGGGCGCAGGATCTGGCGCGGCTTACTGAAATCCTGACGCTGAAGCGGCTCGGGCTGACGCTGGAGCAGATCAGTCGGCTGCTGGCCGGGCAGGCGACTGATCTTGAGCGTGTCCTGTCCGTCCAGGCGAGTGCGCTTAGAGAACAGATCGTGCGCATCCAGCACAGCCTCACCCTCATCGATAACATGCAAACGAAGATGGCAACCGGGGAGATCCTCTCCACGGACGACCTGCTCGCACTCGCAAGGAATCATTCGATGACCGAAACAACCTCCGAAACCATCGCCTGGCGGCGTTATGACCAGATGCGGCCTCGCACGGAGCGTGCGATCGACAGCAGGCTCTATGCCGACTACGCGGGGCATTATCGGCTCGACAAGGTCGTCTTCACCATTCGCCACGAGGATCAGAGGCTCTTTGCCCGTGTCACCGGGCAGGTCGAGCTCGAGCTCTTTGCCGAAGAGGTCGATCGGTTCTTCTACAAGGCGGTGCCGGCGCAGATCAGTTTCAGCCGGAATGCGGAGGGGATGGTCACGGCCCTCACTCTGCATCAGAACGGACACGAAGAGACCGCCGAGCGGGTGGAGACTGGCGCCGCCGCAACGTTAGAGGCGACACTGGCCGAGAGGATCAGGGAGAAGCGTCCCGTTGAGAACAGCCGGCTTCTTTTACAAGAGCTCGTGTACCAGCATCAGAAGGGGGAACCCGATTATACCAAGATGACGCCACCGCTTGCCGCGATCGCGCGCGAACAGGCCGAGATCATCCGGGGCGAGTTGCAGCGGCTTGGAGCCTTGAAAGACATCACGTTCAAGGGTGTGACGGATGACGGCTGGGACGTCTACGATGTGAGCTTCGAGAAGGGATGCCAGGAATGGAGTTTTTCGCTGGCGTCAGACGGGCTATTCGACGGGATGATAATGCGGCGGACAATGTGAGGCCACCCTCTACCCGCCCGCCTTCCGCCGCCTCGGCCGCTTCAACATCCCTCTAAACAGCCCCCGCTTCTCGATCGGCTCGAACACTGCATCCGAACCCTCCGGGTCGAGGATCTCGTGGTCGGCGAGCCATTCTTCGAGGTCTGATATCGCCGGCGTCTCGTAGGGCTTCAGCGTTTCGCCCCCTGCGGCCTCGTTTTCTGCCCTCAGCATATCGATGGCCGCAATCAGCGAGCCGCATTGAGCGATGGCCCGGTCGATCGTCTCGGGCGTCACCCCCAGATGCTCGGCCAGCAGGTCGTTGCGGAAGCTTGTGATCTTCGCCGAGAGGTCTTCCGAACCGCCCGCCTCAAGCGCCACATCGCATTCCTGGTCGAAGCGCATCGAGCGGTTGTTGATGTTGGACGAGCCGACGCGGAGATACCGGTCGTCGACGATCATCAGCTTGGCGTGGACGTAGATCGGCTGGCCCTTGGCGGTGACCGGGTGATAGATCTTGAAGCGTCCAAAGTCGTCGTGTCGGCGCATGGATTCGGCAAGCCGGGCGCGGGCCGTGTCCATGGCGATCGTGCCGAGCCAGTTGTCCGAGATGACAGGATTGATCAGCACGAATTCCGGGCCGTCCGGTTCGGCAAGCCGTCGCGCGATGGCCTGGGCGATGGCGCGCGAGGCGAAATACTGGCTTTCGGCATAGATGGTGTGTCGGGCCGCGTTGATCATGTCGAGATAGAGCTGCTCGATCTCGGTGACGGCGCTCTCGTTCTGATAGGCCGGGCTCGTGCGGGCGATCGCGAGGTTGACGCTGCCGAAGGAGAAGTTCGGCGCAACCTCGGCCTGAGCCGGCTCTGACGTCACCGGGGCCACGTCCTTGCCGCCGGCACGCGTCCAGCGATGACGGCAGAGTTCGCCGAGCGCCTGCGCGGCAGGACCGGTGAAACGGCTCGATATGTCGTGCCAGGGGCCGTAGGGCTTGCCATTGGGGCGGCGCCTGTCGGGGTTTTCGTCGAGATGCTCGCGCGTGTCCCAGCGATCGAGCGTCACGTCGATGCCGCCGCAATAGGCAACGGCGTCATCGATCACCAGCATCTTCTGATGGTGCGAACTCCCCAGGGGATGCTTGCCGTCGAGGCGGACGGTAATCTGCCTGTTCCATTTCCAGCGCAAGAGATAGGGCAGGTTCGAAGGCCTCGCCCAGCTGGCCAGTGGAGCCGGGCTCCACAGCAGGATCTTGATTTCGAGGCCCGGCGTTCGACGGGCCAGCCAGAGCAGGAAGTCGCCAACCCGGCGGGGGGCTCCATCATCGACCTTGGGATGACCAAGGGTGATCGTGGCATCGAAGTCCCAGCCGACAAAGTAGATCACCCGCTTTGCCGCCATCATCGAGGCACGGATCGAGGCGAAATAGTCATTGGCATCGATCAGGATCGAAAAGTCGTCGGCTTTCTCGACGCGCCAGCAGTTCCGGGAAGGCGAAAAAAAGGGGGAAGGCGCCATCTCATACTCCAGACACTGGGTCGCCCTATCCGGCTATCGCAATGGTGGCTTGAGGTCCAGTCTTTAGGGTCGTGGCTACGCTCCGGCTTGCTGACCGCCGGGGATGAGAATGCCCGGCGCACACCGTATTCCAAGAGCGGACGCCTCACCCGGTATGTGCCGACGCGCAAGCTGTTGTTCCCCGCCCCGCGCAACCAATCGCGCCTCCAGTCGTTCTCCCTTCGAAACACTTTGGAAGGGAGCGGATAATGGCGAAGGATGATGCGACGGTGACGTATGACGGGCCGGCAGGCGGCTGGGGTTCGCTTCGGGGCATTGCCCGGATCGCCGGCGACGAAGGCATCAGCGCCGGGGCGATCGCGACACTTCTGGAACAGAACAAGCCGGGTGGTTTCGCCTGTGTCTCCTGCGCCTGGACGAAGCCCGCCGATCACCATCCCGTCGAGTTCTGCGAGAACGGTGCCAAGGCAACGCTCTGGGAGCTGACCAGCCGAACAGCCACTCCAGAAGTCTTTGCCCGGCACAGCCTGACCGAGCTCAAGACCTTCAGCGATTACGATCTGGAGCAGCTGGGACGGCTGACCCATCCGATGCGTTATGACCGGGCGAGCGACCATTACGTGCCCTGCTCCTGGGACGAGGCATTCGCCGAGATCGGGCGCGAGTTGAAGGCCATGGATCCGAAGAAGACCATCTTCTACACCTCCGGCCGCGCCAGCCTTGAGACCTCCTATTGCTGGGCGCTGTTTGCCCGGGCCTATGGGCACAACAACCTGCCCGACAGTTCCAACATGTGCCACGAGACGACGTCGGTGACGCTGAAACAGGTGATCGGCTCGCCGGTCGGCACTGTCGTGCTCGACGATTTCAAACATTGCGATGCGCTCTTCTTCTTTGGCCAGAATACCGGCTCGAACAGCCCGCGTTTCCTGCATGTGCTGCAGGCGGCGGTCAGGCGCGGCTGTCGGATCGTGACCTTCAACCCCGTTCGCGAGCGGGGGCTGGAAAGCATGATCAATCCACAGGAGCCGACGGCGATGGTGACGGGCAGCGAAACGGCGCTCTCCTGCCAGTATCACCAGGTGAAACCGGGCGGTGACATCGCCGTGCTCCTTGGGCTCTGCAAACATGTTCTGGCCGCCGACGATGCGGCGCAAGCCGACAACCGTCAGGTCATCGACCGCGCCTTCATCGCCGAGCATACCGTCGGCTTCGAAGACTTCGAGGCGCGGCTGAGGGCGCTCGACTGGGCCGAGATCGAGGACGTCTCCGGGCTCACGCGTGCGGCGATCGAGGCGGCGGGGACGGTCTATGTGGAAGCCGAAAACACCATCGGCATCTATGGCATGGGGCTCACCCAGCATGTGCATGGCTTCGAGAATGTCTCGACCTATGTGAATTTGCTGCTGATGAAGGGCAATATCGGCCGACAGGGAGCCGGGATTTCACCCGTGCGCGGTCATTCCAATGTTCAGGGTCAGCGCACCGTCGGCATTGCGGAAAAGCCGGAACTCGTGCCGCTCGATCGGCTCGCGGAAATGTTTGATTTCTCGCCGCCGCGCGAGAAGGGCATGAACACGGTCGAGGCCTGCGAGGCCATTCTCAAGGGCGAGGTCTCGGCCTTTGTCGCGCTCGGCGGCAATTTTCTGCGCGCGATCCCCGAACAGAAGGCGATGGAGGAGGCCTGGCCGCGGCAGCGGCTCACGGTCCAGATCGCCACCAAGCTCAATCGCGGTCACCTGTTCAACGGCGAGATCGCCTATCTCCTGCCCTGTCTCGGGCGGAGCGAAATGGATCCATTGACCGGCCATCCGCAAGTCGTGTCGATGGAGGACAGCCTGAGCTGCGTTCACGGGTCTGTCGGCAAACGCACACCGGCGAGCGAACACCTGAAATCCGAGATCGAGATCGTCAGCCGGCTCGCTGAGGCGACCCTCGCGCAGAACCCGAAAATGCTGTGGAGCCACTGGGCGCGCGACACGGCGTCCGTCCGCGATCTGATCGAGAAGACCTATCCGGAGGAATTCCGCGATTTCAATGCCCGGATCTTTACGCCCGGCGGCTTCTATCGCGGCAATTCCGCCCGCGAGCGGCAGTGGAAGACGGAGAGCGGCAAAGCCGAGTTCGTCACGCCCGACATGCTCTCGGCCACCGGGTTTCAGCCGGCACCGGGCCGAATGAGCCTGGTGACCCTGCGCAGCAACGACCAGTTTAACACGACGGTCTATGGCTATAGCGACCGCCTGCGAGGCATCGAGGGCAAGCGCGACGTGCTGCTGATCAGCCCCGCCGAGATCGAGCGGCATGGGCTCACCGTCGGGGAACGCGTGACGCTGGTCAGCGATGCCGAGGATGGGGTCGACCGTCGCGTCGGCGGGCTTGAGGTTCTGCCCTTCGACCTGCCGGACGGCTGCGTCGGTGGCTATTACCCGGAGCTCAATCCGCTGGTGCCGCTTGCGCATCACGACCGCGCGTCAAAAACCCCGGCCTACAAGTCCGTTCCGGTCCGGATCGAACGGGGCGGCTGAGGTCGTTCCATCCGGCTTCTCCGATCTCCCGAGCCGATGGAACAATTTGCATGGAACAATGTGGCGTCACGCGTGTTGCCCTCGCAGGGCAGCGGCCGAACGGAGGGTGCGCGTGCGCGGGGCAATGACCGACTTTGACGGCAATTCGGGACTGACATCATGAACCTCGATATCTATTGCGGCCCGGCGCCGACACCGGAGATGCTCTGGCGTGACTGGAATTTCGATCCGCCCCTGCTTGCGGCGATCGGTGCGGTTTTCGTGCTTCTGATGACCACGGCCAGCAATCCGCGGCAGCGGATGGCGGCCGGTGCTGCCCTTGTGGTGATGCTAATCGCCTTCGTCTCACCGCTCTGTGCGCTGGCGTCTGCGCTGTTTTCGGCCCGGGTCCTGCACCACATCCTGCTCGTCACGTTTCTGGCGCCGTTCATCATTCTTGCAATCCCGCCCAAGGCGCGTGAACGTCAGCCCCTGCCGGCGCAGCTCTCCTTTCTCGTGCACACGATTCTGATGTGGACCTGGCACGCCCCGGAGCCCTATCTCTTCGCCCTCTCATCGCCTGCCGCCTACTGGCTGATGGAACTGACGCTGATCGGGTCGGCGGTCTGGCTGTGGTACGACATTCTTTCGCCACGGCGCACGGTCGGGCCTTCGGTGGCACTTCTGCTCGGCACGACGATCCAGATGGGCATGCTGGGGGCTTTGCTGACATTTTCGCGCGAGCCGCTGTTTGCCGCGCATATGGACACAACGCATCCCTTCGGCCTCTCCCCGCCCGCCGACCAGCAGCTTTCAGGGCTTCTGATGTGGGTGCCGGCGGCCCTGCCCTATCTCTTCGCCGCTCTTCTCAAGCTGCGCAGTCTGTTTGCGGGACGAAGCTTCGACAGCGAGGCGCCACGCTGATGATCGCCCTCCTGAAATTCGTCCATATCGCAGCCATTGCCATCTGGACCGCCGGGCTTATCAGCCTGCCGAGCCTCTACGTCCAGCGGGCACATGTCGAAAACGACGATGCGCTCTACCGCATGCAGCGGATGACACGCTTTGCCTTTGTCGTGCTGATCTCGCCGGCGGCCTTCTTGGCGGTCGCAAGCGGGATTGCGCTCAGTTTCATGAGAGAGGTGTTTGCACCCTGGTTTTCATGGAAACTCGCCTTTGTCGGGCTGCTGGCCATCTTCCACGTCTTTTCCGGACTGGTGGTCATCCGGCTTTTCAGAAAGGGGGAAGTCTATCCGGCCTGGCGCTTTGTCGTGGCGACAGTGAGTTGCGGCGTCGTGGTGCTGGCGATCCTCATTCTCGTGCTCGCCAAGGAGGCGCCCCAGTTCACCCTGCCTCCGGTCATGTCCGAGCCGGGCGGGCTGAAGCGCCTTCTCGAACCACTCAATCCTTGGGCGACACCATGAGGCCGATTCCGTGATCGAAGATCAGCTTACCACCGTGCCAGCCGGCAACACCGGTCAGGACGGCCGCCAGAACCGAGAGCAGCATGCCATGCGGCAGAACGACATTGGGATCGATGAGCCGCAAGCCCCAGTTGGCGCCGGCAACCGAGATCAGGGTAATGGCCGCAATCGCATGGGCCCAGCTTGCGGCACGCGCGCGAATGCCGGGCACGAGCAAGAGCTCGGCCGTTCCGACCAGGCCCGCGGCGACACCGGCCCCAAACGCCGTGCCGGAGGACCAGAGGCCGACGCGCAGCCAGAAGGGGTCCGCCGTGAACCAGTAGAAGACATCGACGGCGAGCGTGCCGAAGACCAAGGCAATCGGGAAATGCACGCTCATGGCATGCAAGGGGTGACCGGCAACCGCGACGGCGGAGGTCTTGTCCTTTTCTTCCAGCTGTTCAATGACGGGATTGGCAGCGTCGGTCTGAGATGTTTCGGCCATGGGGGTTCTCCGTTTGCGGGGAAAAGGCCTGTGATCGGCGGAATGTTCCATCGCCTTGCGCCGCTCTCTCTGGGCGCGCTGTTTCTCACTTCCTGTTCCGGCGATCTCTCAGCGCTTGATCCCGCAGGGCCTTATGCAGGCGCGATCGCCGACCTCTGGTGGATCATGTTTTTCGGGGCCGGATTGATCCTTTCGCTGGTGCTCGTGCTTCTCGGCCTCGTTTTCTTCAGGCCCGGCTTCGGACGCAGCCTTTCACCCAAGGGCTGGATGATCGCCGGCGGGCTTTTCCTGCCTGTTCCCGTGCTGATCGCGCTGATGACCTATGGCATGGCGCAGGGGGAATATCTGATCGGCGCCTGGCAGAACGAGCCGGTGGTCGCCCGTGTCGAGGCGCATGGCGCCATGTGGCATTGGGGCTTCCGTTATCCGGATCTCGGGGATGGTGTCAGTACCGCCGGGACCTTGCATATTCCGGCCGGCGGCGTGGTGGAGGTGCGGGTCACCAGCGCCGATGTCGTGCACAGTTTCTGGATACCGAGGCTCGCCGGCAAGATCGACGCCGTGCCTGGGCATGAGACGGTCGTGCGCATCCGGGCCGATGTGCCGGGCCGCTATGGCGGCATCTGCGCCGAATATTGCGGCAACGGCCATGCCGGCATGCGCTTCACCGTCGAAGCCCATCCGCCCGAAACCTATCGCCAACGTCTCACAGCACTGTCCGCAGGAGTGTCCGCACCATGAACGATGCCAGACCCGAGACGGGCTATCAGACACCGGAAACGGCGATCCGGCTGCACCATGAGCTCGACGCCGTCTGGGGCTCGGGCCATGGCCTCGAGAGGCTGTCGGCGGTGAACCACACCGTTGTCGGCAAGCGCTTCATGGTGACGGCACTCGTGTTCTTCGCGATCGGCGGCGTGCTTGCCATGCTGATCCGGGCACAGCTCGCCTCGACCAACAGCGCCTTCCTCGATGCCGCCCAATATGCCCAGGTCTTCACGATGCATGGCGTCATCATGATGTTCCTGTTCGCCATCCCCTTCTTCGAAGGGCTTGCGATCTATCTCCTGCCGAAGATGCTCGGCGCCCGCGATCTCGCCTTTCCGCGCATGTCTGCCTATGGCTACTGGTGCTACCTGTTTGGCGGCACCTTCCTGGTCGCAGCCCTCCTCTTCGGCATTGCCCCGGATGGCGGCTGGTTCATGTATACGCCGCTCTCCTCGCGGCCCTATTCCGCCGGCATCAATGCCGATGTCTGGCTGCTCGGCATCACCTTCGTCGAGATCTCGGCGCTGTCGGCGGCGATCGAGATCATGGTGACGATCCTCAAGCTTCGGTCACCGGGCATGTCGCTCACCCGGATGCCGATCTTCGCCTGGTACATGTTGGTGGTCGCGGCGATGATGATCATCGGCTTCCCGCCGCTGATTCTCGGCTCCATTCTGCTGGAGGTGGAGCGGGCCTTCGACCTGCCCTTCTTCGACCCGACCCGCGGTGGTGATCCGCTGCTCTGGCAGCACCTGTTCTGGCTGTTCGGCCATCCGGAGGTCTACATCATCTTCCTGCCCGCGGCCGGCGCGCTATCGACCATCATTCCGGTTCTGTGTCGCACACGACTGGAAGGTTATGGTCTGATCGTGGCCGCCATCGTCGCCATGGCCTTTCTCTCCTTCGGGCTCTGGGTGCACCACATGTATACGGTGGGCATTCCGCATGTAGCGCTCTCTTTCTTCTCGGCGGCCAGTGCGCTGGTTGCCATCCCCACCGGCATCCAGATCTTCGCCTGGCTTGCCACCATGGCGCATGGCAGGCCCCGCTATTCCATCCCGATGCTGCATGTCTTCGGCTTCTTCTTCGTCTTCGTGGCGGGAGGCCTGACCGGGGTCATGCTGGCCATGGTTCCCTTCGACTGGCAGGCGCATGACACACACTTCGTCGTGGCGCATCTGCATTACGTGCTGGTCGGCGGCTTCGTCTTTCCGATGATGGCGGCCGCCTATTACTGGCTGCCGCACATCACCGGGCGCCAGCCCGTGCAGCACCTGTCGAAGCCCGCCTTCTGGCTGATCTTCATCGGCTTCAACGTCACCTTCTTCATCATGCACCTGACGGGCCTGCGCGGCATGCCGCGCCGGGTCTTCGAATACCCGCAGGCCGCCGGCTGGGAGGTCTTGAACTTCATCTCCTCGGTCGGCAGCTTCGTGATGACGATCGGTTTTGCGCTGGTGGCCCTCGACCTGATCATGCTCATTCGCCATGGCCGACCATTCCGTCGTGATCCTTGGGAAGCCGGCACGCTGGAATGGGCGACGCCCACGCCGCCGCCGTCCTATAATTTCGGCTCGTTGCCACACATCGACACCCGCGCCGATGCGCTCGCGCCGCGCAACCTCGGTCCGGAGCTCGCCGCCGGACGGGGCTATCTCGGCTTCATGCGCAATGGCTGGATGGAAACGCTCACCGTCGACATGGTGAGCGGTCGCCTCGACCATGTGGTCGTCCTGCCCCGCCCGACCTATCTGCCGCTCTGGACGGCGATCGCGACGGCCGCCTTCTTCGCCAGTCTGCTCGCCAAGATCTACTGGTTCACACCCGTCGCCTTCATGGCGGTCGTCATCCTCTTCTTCCTCTGGACGCCGGCGACGGGGCTGAAGCAGGATGTCGGCCCGCTGGAAGTCGGGCGCGGCGAGCGGGCTCTGCATCACCAGGAAGTGGCGCAACCGCCCTCGTGGTGGGCCGTGGTCTTTGCGCTCGCCGCCAATGCGACGCTCTACACGTCACTGGTCTTCGGCGCCTTCTTCCTCTGGCTATCCGCCCCCAACTGGCCGCCGCCGGATCTCGACTTCACCTTCGTTCTACCGTCGCTGATCGGTGCTGGCACGCTCGTCACAGCCGCCATCGCCGGACGGTTCGCCAATGGTCAGGCCGGTCGGACGGTCACGAGCCTCGCGGTGACGCTTGTCGCACATATGATCAGCGTCGGCGCGGTCGCGGTACTGCTGATGTCGATCCCGGCGCCAACCGGGCATGCTGCCTCTGCGGCCGCCTTCGCCGTGGCCGTTTACGTCGGGCTGCATGCGGCGATCGGCGCGGTGCTGGCGATCTACGGTCTGTGGCGCTGGAACAGCGGGTATATCGGGCCGTCACGCATGCTCGATCTGCGGATCGGGCGGCTGTGGCACGACTATACCGCCGTTGCCGGTCTGATCGGGCTCGCCTTCCCCTTCGTGTTGCAGAGCCTGACCGGGATCGGAGGGCGATGAGATGAAAGCATCCCCGTTCGTCCTGCTGCTCACAGGCTTCGTGATCTGGTCAGGCGCCTTCCTGCTTCTCTATGGGGTGCAGGCGACAGGATGCCATCTCGGCTGGCACCAGATCGATGTCGGCCCGACCTCGGCGCTGCGACTTTTGCTGGCGGTGATGCTCGTCATTGTTCTGGCACTGATCGGCGGTCTACACTGGTTTGCGACCAGGGCACTCACAGAGCCGCAAACCGATGAGGTCCGGCTGCTGCACAAGATCGGCGGAATGCTGCAGGCGGCCGCCCTGGTGGCGACCCTGATCACCTATGGCGGGGTAATGTGGCTGACCTTGTGCTAGAGGCTCGCCTCAACCACGCCTAGCTGCGACGATCTTGGCGACGCCGATCTTGCTCTCTTCGCTCATCTCTTCAAAGGCCCGCTTCGCCGTCGCCTGCGGCCATGACTCTCTCGCGCCCGTCAGAGCGGGTCAGCCGGCAGCTTGCGGGTCGTCATGATTCCCGCTTACTGCGGGATCGGCGCCCTCATCGTGCAGACGAGGCCTGCCGGATGGTATTCGACGCTGACCTGTCCGGCGAAATCGGCAGCGAAGATGCGCGAGATGAGCTTAGAGCCAAAGCCTTGCGTCTTCGGCTCATGCACATGCGGCCCACCACTTTCCTGCCAGACGAAGTGGAAAGCTTCGTTGGGATTGTCAGCCTTGCGATCGACCTGCCAGCGAATGTCAATCTTGCCATTGCCATCGGAAAGCGCGCCATATTTCGTCGCGTTGGTGGCAAGCTCGTGGATGGTCAGCGCCACCGTCAGGGCGTGTTTGGCGGTCAGGTCGAGATCGTGACCGGAAATCGAGAACCGCTGCTCGCTCTGCACATGCGGGCGCAGCGCGTTTTCGACCACGGCACGGATCGGCGCATCCTGGAGGGCCTTCCTCGAAATCATGTCATTGGCCTCGGCGAGCGCCTGCAAGCGGCCGGTAAAGGCATCGCGGCGATCGCGGATATCGTCGCCTTTCAGCGTCTGACGCGCGATAGCGCTAACCACGGCGAGCGTATTCTTGATGCGGTGTTGCAGTTCACCGTTCAGAAGCTCCAGCCGCTGCCGGGCGTCGGTGACTTCCGAGATGTCCTTGGATATCGACAGGATATGGGAGGGGCTGCCATCGACGTTGAATATGGGTGCCACCTGAACATCCCAGAAGCGGCTATTGCCCTTCACGGTGTTCGCTTCACCCACGAAGCGGGACGGCTTTCCGACAATGGCCGCTTCCACGGCCTGTCTGGCGGCGGTATTGCCATCGCCACTCCAGAGGTCCGGCCAGGGGCAGCCCTTGAGCGGCGCGAAATCGTCGACTTCCATGACCCGCTTGCCGCCTTCGCTCATGAATTGCAAGCGACCCTGGAGATCGAGCACCTTGATGCAGTCGCCGCAGCCACTCAGGACCGCCGCGAGAAGCGCATCGTTGCCGACCAATAGCGGATCAGCCGCCGTCAGTTCGCTAACCATGCTGTCAACGGCACCAGCCGTCGTTGTGGACCGCATCACAGGGTCAGTCATTTCAAATATTGGTCCAATTGAAAAAGAAAATATCCGGCTGAATCCTTGCTATCAAAAACGACAGGTGGCAACCCAGAAACGTCATGCCGGGGCCGTGAAGGCTCTGTCAGTTTACCGTCAGATCCGCCGTCTCGCCGAAGGCGATGATCAGCTTGGGACTGTTCATGTCGCCGCTCTCCTCGTCGACCTGAATGGAATAGGCGGCGACACCGAGGTGGCGGGCGGACATGGCGGTGGCGATCTTCTCGGCGGCGGCGGCGCTGGAGGCCTGGCGCATCTCGCCGGGCACGATATTGCCACGGTTCTTCTTGAAAGGAAGGACGATGAATTTTTCAGAGAGAGACATGGGTGAACTCCTGTTCGTTCGCCTCTTGTTCTCCCTATTGGGGAGGATGTCAACCGCGAAGCGTCTCGCCGTCGAGGCGCCCGCAGGGAGGCGCTGTCGTTTCCCGGAGAACCGCTGCTCTCAGGTCAAACTCTTGTTGAAGCCGGGCACCGCCCAAGCAGAGGAGACCGCATTACGGGAAAAGCAGGCGCGGCGCCCGGTGGTCTGGAAGCACAGCTATCGTGTCCGATTTGACCGACCTTGATCGCCTCAGAAGAGACCAACGCCCGGAGGCGGTGTCACCTGGGTCGGTGGCGGCAGCGGCTGGCCGCCCGGAATGAGATCGTCCTGCTGCAGACCGTCCTGCTCCGGCAGCGCGCCTCCGAAAACCTCATTGGGGACTTCCACCGGCGCATCGAGCGGCGGCAGGGCGGTCTGGTTGGGATCTACACCCGGCACAGTGGCCTGAGACGGATCCGTGACTGCCGCACCCGGCTGCGCGGAGGCTGCGGTCGGTGCCGGCGTAACGGCATCAGCAGTCTTTGCGGGTTCCGGCGCGGGCTTGGCGACAGCCTCGACACCCGGTGGTGCCGGGACTTCCGACTCGACCTTGCAGCCGGTCAGCCAGACGTCATAAATCGGGTGCTCGACGGCATTCAGCGCCGGGCTGTCAGCAAACATCCAGCCGGAAAAGATGCGGCGGATCTTGCGGTCGAGCGTGATTTCGTCGACCTCGATAAAGGCGTCGATCTTCTGCGCTTCCGTCTCGTCACGCGAATAGCAGACCTTGGGCGTCACCTGGAGGGCGCCGAACTGGACCGTTTCGTTGACATAGACGTCGAAGGTGGTGATGCGGCCGGTGATCTTGTCGATACCAGAAAACTCAGCGACGGGATTTTCGAGGCGGGCGGCATCAGCCTTGCCGGCAAGACCAAGCGACGCCGCGGCGGCAAGCCCGACAACCGGAATGGCCCATGCCCATGCACTCAACTTCATCGTCCCGCTCGCTTTCATCGATCCTCTTGCCCGTCTCGACCGGATGCCAGATACAAGAAGGGCCTCACGATAGAGGCCCTAATGCCGGATTATGGCCAAATCGGGTATCAGCTGCCCGGCGTCCAGGCATCGTAGTCGCCGGTGACGCGCGGACGCTCGCCGGTGGCGGAAATCGAGCCCTGCGGGCGATAGGCAGCAGCCGTGCCGGTCTGGTTCGGGCGATGCGCCTTTTCCCATTCGCGCGGCTTGTAGTCTTCCTTCGACGGCGGGGTATCGGTGCGGTAATGCATCCAGCCGTGCCAGCCGGAGGCGATCTTCGAGGCTTCGGCGTAACCGCTATAGATTACCCAGCGCTTCGGTTGACCCCAGCTCGTCATCGGACCTTCGTAATAGACATTGCCGAACTCGTCTTCGCCGACGCGCTTGCCGTGACGCCAGGTGAAGAAACGCGTGCCCATGGTCTGGCCGTTCCACCAGGTGAAGATCTGCAAGAGAAACTGCTTCATCGTGTATCCTTGGGCAATTAACGCAGGCCGCAGAACGGCCTTGTCGAACCTGTCTCGCTTATGCCGCCTCGACCGGCTGTTGTCCAGTGATTCCCCGTCGCACCCCCGTCATTTCAGCTTCAGCTTGAAGCCGATATGGGAGGGCGTGAAGCCGAGCCGTTCGTAGAAGCGATGGGCATCCTTGCGCACGGCGTTCGAAGTCAGCTGGACGAGGCGCATGCCGGTTTCGCGGGCATGCTCAATGGCAAAGTCGATCATGGCCGCGCCAATACCCCTGCCCCGCATGTCGGCCCGCGTCTGAACCGCTTCAATGATCAGCGAGGAAGAACCGAGCGCTGTCAGGGTGGTGGTGACCATCGTCTGGAAAGTGCCGACCACCTCGCCGTCGAGTTCCGCGACATAAAGCGTCTCGTTTGGAGACGCGGCAATCTTCCGGAATGCGGCGCGATAGTTGGGCAAAGCCTCAGGATCGGTCGTGTCGCCATGGCCGCCGAGGGGATCATCGGCAAAGAGGGAGACGATCGCCTCCAGATCATTCTCGGTGGCTTCTCTTATCTGCACTGATTGGACTTGCATGCCGCCCCCGCTGTTGCACTAGTCTCGTGCTCCATAGCGATCCGGGAGGACTTCTTGATGACAGTGATGCGGCGGCTGGTGACAATTCTGTGCGTAACTCTTTCTGCCATGGCGGCCGAAGCTCAGGAAGGCGGACGCAAGGCGATTGCCTATGTGCAGGCGCCGGAGATGAGCTCAGGGCTCTGCGCGGAAAAGGACGCGACCAGCGCAATCGACTGCGCCGTCAAGCAGTGCATCGCGGGCGGCGGAACGGTCGAGGCCTGCGAGGTAAATGCTGTCTGTTCCCCGGGCAACTGGAGCGTCGACATCTTCATGATGGCCGATGGCGGACCGCACTGGCACCAGTTTTCCTGCGGCTGGCAGACTAGGAAATTGGCGCTGAAGGCCGCAGAGCTTGCCTGCAGCAATGCCAAAGCGGACGGGCTTATCGAATGCACCGCCGTGCAACTGATCGACGAAGATGGCACGGTGACGGAAGCACCGTTCAACTGACTGTCGCGCAAGCAACAAAAAAGCCGCTCACTTGAGCGGCTTTTCCATGATCACAGCCTCGATCCCGCTGTCGGGACCGCCGCAATTCTTGGTACGGTCGACCTCGACGAAGTCATGTGCCTCGTAAAAGGCGATGGCGCCGGCATTCTGCGGCTCGACTTCCAGCCGCAGGATCTCGGCATCCGGAAAGCAGGTCTCGATCTCGGCGAAGAGATCGCGACCGATGCCCTGGCGCTGATGGTCCGGGTGGACATAGAGCTGATGCAGAATGGCGGTCTTGGTCAGCTTCTCGGAGATGGCCGCGAAGGCCATGCCGCCGATCCGCTTGCCGTCATCGGCCACGAGATATTCGCCGCCTTTGACGTGTATGCGCCGCTTGATCTCGGCCGGCGAATGCCAGGCCGCGATCAGCTCGGCGACCTTGGCCGGTCCGTAGAACCGGTCATAGGTCGCGTGGAAACTCTGCGTCAGCAAGGCGCGAAGCGGTTCGACATCCCGGTCGTTGGCCGTGCGGACGAAGAACACCGATCTTACTCCTCGACGATGCCGAGCTTGGCCTTGACGAGTGCCTGAACGGCCTGCGGGTTGGCCTTGCCGCCGGTCGCTTTCATCACCTGGCCGACGAACCAGCCGGCGAGTGTCGGCTTGGCCAGCACCTTGGCGACCTGGTCAGGGTTGGCGGCAATGATCTCGTCGACGGCCTTTTCGATGGCGCCGGTGTCGGTCACCTGCTTCATGCCGCGGCTCTCGACGATTTCCGCCGGGTCGCCGCCCTCGTTGAAGACGATCTCGAAGAGGTCCTTGGCGATCTTGCCGGAGATGGTCTCGGCCTTGATCAGGTCGATGATGCCACCGAGCTGGACGGGCGAAACGGGAGTCTCTTCAATGGCTTTGCCGGCTTTGTTCAAGGCGCCCAGCAGGTCGTTGATGACCCAGTTGGCGGCCGTCTTGCCGTCGCGGCCTTCGGCCACGGCCTCGAAATAGTCGGCGATCGCCTTTTCCGAGACGAGCACGGAAGCGTCGTAGACGGAGAGGCCGAGTTCCGCCACGAAACGCGCCTTCTTGTCGTCGGGCAGCTCGGGAAGCGACTTCTTCAGGTCCTCGACGAAGGCATCGTCGAATTCGAGCGGCAGCAGGTCCGGATCGGGGAAGTAGCGATAGTCATGCGCATCTTCCTTGGAGCGCATCGAGCGCGTCTCGCCCTTGCCCGGATCGAAGAGGCGAGTTTCCTGGTCGATGGTGCCGCCATCCTCGATGATCGCGATCTGGCGACGGGCCTCATATTCGATGGCCTGGCCGATGAAACGGATCGAGTTGACGTTCTTGATTTCGCAACGCGTGCCGAACTCGCCGCCGGGCTTGCGCACGGAGACGTTGACGTCGGCGCGCATCGAGCCTTCGTCCATGTTGCCGTCGCACGTACCAAGGTAACGCACGATCGAGCGCAGCTTGGTCATATAGGCCTTGGCTTCGTCCGAGGAGCGCATGTCGGGCTTCGACACGATTTCCATCAAGGCGACGCCAGAGCGGTTGAGATCCACATAGGACATGGTCGGATGCTGGTCGTGCATCGACTTGCCGGCATCCTGCTCCAGATGCAGGCGCTCGATGCCGATCTCGATATCCTCGAACTGGCCCTGACGGTCGGGGCCGAGCGAGATGATGATCTTGCCCTCGCCGACGATCGGGTCCTTGAACTGCGAGATCTGGTAGCCCTGCGGCAGATCCGGATAGAAGTAGTTCTTGCGGTCGAAGATCGAGCGCTTGTTGATCTGGGCTTTCAGGCCGAGACCGGTGCGCACGGCCTGGGCCACGCATTCCTCGTTGATGACGGGCAGCATGCCGGGCATGGCGGCATCGACCAGCGAGACATTGGAATTCGGCGCATTGCCGAAGACAGTCGAGGCGCCGGAAAACAGCTTGGAATTCGACATCACCTGGGCATGGACTTCCATGCCGATGATGACTTCCCAGTCACCGGTGGCACCGGGGATGAAGCGTTTCGGATCGGGCGTGCGGGTGTCTACCAGGGTCATCGGATGCTCGTGTCATGCGTGGACGTGTTGTCTCGTGAGGTAGAGCAATTGGGCCGAAGGTGCAAGACTTGTGGGATGTTGGCAAAGCGCCCCTCCGTTGACGGAAAAGGCACAATGACTGGCTAGACTTCGGTCGCCATGCCAACTGACACCGTCCTCACCCTTCTCGCGATCTTTGCCCTGTGGAACGGGATCGTGTTCTGCGTCTATGCCTTCGACAAGATTGCGGCCACGCAAGGGGCGTGGCGCGTACGCGAGGACACACTCATCCTGCTTGCGGTTCTCGGTGGCGGCCTGGGCGCCTTTGCCTGCCAGCGGCTCCTGCGTCACAAGACACGGAAAGCGCCCTTTCCTGTCCTGTTGCCGCTGATGGCGGGGCTGCACATTGTTATCATCCTGCTGATTGCACTCGTTCCAGACGCGGTCCTTCATACGGCGGACGAGGCTGCTCTTCTTTTGGAACGGCTCATCTAGAATTCCTGACCATAGCCGCTGCCGCCAGCATCGGACAGCGACTTGGACAGGCCGACCGACTGCACATCGCGATCGAGCTTGGGATTGTAGCTGACGGTAAGCCAGTTAACCTGATAGCCCTTTTTTTCGAAGAACTTCAGTGCATCGGTGTTCATCGCATGGGTCTGAAGGCGGGCGAGCGGGATGCCTTGTGCCCTGAGTTCATCCTCGACCGCCTCAAGCAAGGCAGTGCCGAGCCCCTGGCCTTCCAGATCCGGTTCGATCCAGAAATCGGTGATGTTCTCATCCATGTCTTCGCGCGCGGCCCAGCCGGCGAGAACACCGGAGACCTCGACGACGGTAATGGTGATCCAGCCATCTTCCGCGAAGCGCGCAAAAGCGTCCCGTGCATTGGCCGCCATTTCCTCCGCCTCGCCGACGGACGCCATGGCCTTGCGCCAGGCACGCATGCCGACCTCCGTCAGCAGCCTTGAATCATCCTTTCGTGCCTTGCGGATCGTGACCATCCTCACCTCGTCGTTGAGAATAGTAAAACATCGGTGATGATTCTTGGCCAGAGCGTGTGACATCGCGGTCATGGACGCCGCAAGGCGCATTGTGATATCAAAACACTGTCTACAGGAGTTTTGATGTTCGGTTTGTCCGAGACCCGGTAAAGGCCCTGCCCGCGCCCCTTCGAGGGAGCGATCGGCTAGGGCCAGAAAACGAAGCCCCGACGCCTTCAGGCGCCGGACCCGTTTTCATGCGCGTTTTCAAGCGCGCTTCTCCGGACATCACAACATGGATATTTCACGCACGGACCAGCGTATCCTTCATCTCATGGCCCAGGGCGGCTGGATCGAACTCCACCGCGACGACCGGCGCAAGATCGAGAAGGCCTTGTGCTTCTCCCGCGACGGCTGGCTCTATCCCGGCTTCGACATCGAACTCTTCCGCCGGCTGAAACGCCTGAAGGCGATCAGTTCGAAACAGGGTAAGCCCTATCGGATAACCGAACGGGGTTTAAGGCTCGTCAGGGCTGAGCTGGATAACCGGTGAGCTGGACGCGAGACTCTTGCCCGCCACTACATTCGTAGTTACACTTAAACATGAACTACGAGTGGGACGCCGCGAAGAATATCACCAACCAGATCAAGCACGGCATCTCCTTTGAGGAAGCACGGCTGATCTTCGAGGGGCGATGTTCTGACCGGCGTCGATGGGCGTCGCGATTATGGTGAAACCCGCTACGTGAGCATCGGCGCAATCCAGGGATTGATCGTGATCGCCGTCATACATACAGACCGCGATGGCACCACCCGCATCATCTCAGCCCGTCTCGCGGACCGCAGCGAAAGGCAAAAGTATCATGACCATCTCGGCCGCTCGTCTTAAGGAGCTTCAGTCCCGTCCGGACGCAGAGATTGATTACAGCGATATCCCGGAACTCGATGACGCGTTCTTCGAGACGGCCGTCCTCGTGACACCATCCGCTAAAACGCAGATCACGGTCCGGCTCGATAGCGACGTGCTTGACTGGTTTCGACAGCAGGGCAAGGGGTATCAGACGCGGATGAATGCGGTATTGAAGGCCTATATGGAAAGCCAGCGTCGGCGCTCGCGCTAAAACACCAGCTGCATCTTCACCTTGTCGACCGCCATGCCCATGGACGGCGAGTGCAGCATGCCGCGCCAGACGATGGTGAAGCCCAGATCCTTATACAGCCGGATCGCAGCTTCGTTGGCGGCGTGCGTGTCGATCCGTGCGCGTTTCAAACCTTCGGCGCGCATCTCGCGCAGCAGCCTCGAGACGAGCGCCGAGCCGATGCCGAGGCCCTGATGGGCGGGGCTCACCCAGAGATCGGAGATGTAGTCACGCGCACCGTCACGGGCGATCCAGCCCGCAATTTCGTCGCCGAGCTCGCCGATCGTGATCAGGCTGTAATGCTCATGGGCAAAATGGCGGAAGCTCAGGCGAATGCGAACCATCATGTCGACGCCGAAGGCATTCAGCACGGGGTTGGCGGCCCAGGCGTCGAAACCGACACGGCCGACGCTATCCGCATCGGCCGCCGTCATGTCGCGGATGACGAAGTCCTTTACCACCACTTGGCCGGCGTGAACTTGCCGGCAGCCTGTTCGATGACATGGGCCGTCTTGAAGAGGGTTTCCTCCTCGAAGGGCTTGCCGATGACCTGAAGACCGAGTGGCAGGCCCTTGGCATCGAGGCCGGCGGGAACCGAAATACCCGGCAGACCGGCCATGTTGAGCGTGATGCTGAAGACGTCCTGCTGATACATCTTTACCGGATCGGCCGCGAGTTCCTTGTCGCCGATCGCGAAGGCAGACGACGGCGTGATCGGCGTCAGGATTGCGTCGACGCCGGCTTCGAAAGCGAGTTCGAAGTCGCGCTTGATCAGCGTGCGGACCTTCTGGGCCTTCAGATAGTAGGCGTCGTAGTAGCCGGCGGACAGCACGTAGGTGCCGATCATGATGCGGCGCTGGACTTCCTTGCCGAAGCCTGCTGCACGGGTCTTTTCATACATGTCGACAATGTCCTTGCCGTCGACGCGCAGACCGTAACGGACGCCGTCATAGCGGGCGAGGTTCGACGAGGCTTCGGCAGGTGCCACGATGTAATAGGCCGGCAGCGCGTATTTCGTGTGCGGCAGGGAAATATCGACGATCTCGGCGCCGGCCTCCTTGAGCCAGGCAATACCCTGTTGCCAGAGGGCCAGGACCTCTTCCGACATGCCTTCGATATGGTATTCCTTGGGAATGCCGATCTTCATGCCCTTCACCGAGCCGCCGATGGCCTTTTCGTAGTCCGGAACCGGCAGGTCGACAGAAGTCGTATCCTTCGGGTCAACGCTGGCCATGGATTTCAGAAGGATCGCAGCATCGCGGACGTCGCGAGCGATGGGACCGGCCTGATCGAGCGACGAGGCAAAGGCGACGATGCCGAAACGCGAGCAGCGGCCGTAAGTCGGCTTGATGCCGACGGTGCCGGTCAGAGCAGCCGGCTGGCGGATCGAGCCGCCGGTGTCGGTTGCCGTGGCACCGGCGCAGAGGTGCGCGGCAACGGCTGCGGCAGAGCCACCGGAGGAGCCGCCGGGAACCAGCTTCTCATCCGACCCCTTGGCCTTCCACGGGTTGACGGCAGGACCGTAATAGGAGCTCTCGTTCGACGAGCCCATGGCGAATTCGTCCATGTTGAGCTTGCCGAGCATGACAGCGCCGGCATCCCAGAGGTTCTGGGTCACGGTCGATTCATACTTCGGCTTGAAGCCGTCGAGGATGTGGCTGCAGGCCTGGGTATGCACGTCGCGGGTGGCGTAGAGATCCTTGACGCCGAGCGGAATGCCTTCGAGCACACCGGCCTTGCCATCCGCGATGCGGGCGTCGGATGCCTTCGCCATGTCGCGGGCAACATCCGGGGTCACGGCGACATAGGCGTTCAGATCGTTATTCGCACCCTCGATCGCGGCGAGATAGGCGTCCGTCAGTTCGACGGCCTTGATCTCCTTGGCGGCGAGTTTCGCGCGGGCTTCGGCGATGGTGAGGCTGATCAATTCGCTCATGGTCGGTTCACTTCAAACTGTCGGCGGGCCGGCAGGCCCTCAAGAAACGGGAGGCGCTCTCAGGATGCGGACGGCGTCTTATTCGACGACCTTCGGCACCTGGAAGAAATTGCGATCGGTGGCCGGCGCATTGGCGACGATGTCGTCGGCCTTGTTACCGTCGGTGACGACGTCTTCACGCTTCTTCATGGCCATGGGGGTGACCGAGGTCATCGGCTCGACACCGGTCACATCCACTTCGTCGAGCTGCTCGACGAAACCGAGAATGCCATTCAATTCCCCGGTCATGCGTGCAGCATCCTCCTCGCTGACAGCGATGCGGGCAAGGCGCGCGACGCGCTTGACGGTGGCGAGGTCAACAGACATGGCATTCTCCGGATAAGCTGTTTTCTTCGCTATAATGGCCGTCAAGCGCCGAAGCAACGGGGTTTGTCAGACCTCGATGGCCGTTCCGGCCTGCGGGGTCGCCACACGGGTGCGCGTTCCATCCATGCCGGCGACGAATTTCTCCGGCGTCTGGTCGATGATCGGGAAGGAGCCGTAGTGGCAGGGGATCGCCGTCTTGAAGTCGAAGAAGCGCTGGCAGGCCAGTGCCGCCACCGCGCCGCCCATGGTGAAACGGTCGCCGATCGGGACGATGCCGACATCGGGCTGATGCAATTCGTGGATCAGCTTCATGTCGGAAAAGATGTCGGTGTCGCCCATGTGGAGCACCGAAGCTTCGTCGTCGAAATGCATCATCAAGCCGTTGGCATTGCCAAGCGCGTGCGACACGCCGTCTTCGGTGATCTGAGCGGAGGAATGCAGGGCGTTGGTGAAGGTCACCGTGAAGCCCTCGAAATGGATGGTACCGCCGGTATTGCCCATTTCCAGCTTATCGACACCCTTGAAGCCAAGCCAGGCGGCGAGATCGGCATTGGCGAGGACGGTCGCGCCGGTTTCCTGGGCAAGTTGGACCGTATCGCCGACATGGTCGCCGTGACCGTGGGTGAGCAGAATATGCGTGACCCCCTTGGTCATTTCCTTCCGGTCGAGACCGGCGAAGCCTGGATTGTGGGTCAGAAAGGGATCGATGAGGATCGATGCCTTGGCTGAATCGAGACGGAAGGCGGCGTGGCCGAGCCAGGTGATTTTCATGCGTTGAGTCTCCGGTCCTTGAATATGGTCTGCAATATATGGCGAGCCGCTCCGTCGGCAACGGTCGCGCCGAGTTGCTTCTATGCCTATGCTGGTCTAAGCGACCAGCATGACAGCCGTAACGCTGAGTGCAAGAAAGGAACCACCATGGCCGATGACGACTACGTGTATGACGAGGCGACCGGCGAATGGCGTCCGGCGTCCGAAGTTGCAGCGGCAGCCGCGGCCAAGCCCGTCGCCCGTGACGCGTCCGGGACGGAACTTGCCGATGGCGATTCGGTGGTACTGATCAAGGATCTCAAGGTGAAGGGTGCAGGCCAGACGCTAAAGCAGGGCACTGTTATCCGCTCAATCAGACTGACGGATGATCCCGAGGAAATCGACTGCCGCTTTGACGGGATCAAGGGTCTGGTGCTCAGAACCGAATTCGTACGCAAGCGCTGATCGGCGAGACAAGATGGCCACGCTGACGATTGAGGAACTGGCAGAACGGTTGAAACCCGGCGAGGCGATCGCGGGGCTCGACCTGGGAACGAAGACGATCGGGCTTTCGGCTTCCGATCTCGGTCGCCGCTTTGCCACCCCTCGCCCCGTGATCAAGCGGGTGAAATTCACGCAGGATGCAGAGGTTCTGCTCGCCTTTGCGGCGAAGGAGAAGATTGTCGCCTTCGTCATCGGTCTGCCGGTCAACATGGACGGCTCGTCGGGCCCGCGCGTCCAGGCGACACGGGCCTTCGTGCGCTCGATGTCGGAAAAGACCGACATCCCCTTCGTCTACTGGGACGAGCGGCTGTCGACGGTCGCGGCCGAAAGAGCGCTTCTGGAAATGGATGTCTCCAGGGCAAAGCGCAGCGAGCGGATCGATTCCGCCGCGGCGAGCTTCATCCTTCAGGGGGCGCTCGACAGGCTCTCAGGGCTTGCCCGCACTTCGGACAATTCCGCCGACTTCGCCTGACGGGCGGCCCACCAGGCCCTGATCTGCTTGCGACGGCGGAAGCCGATGATCGCGAACAGGATGAGGCTGTCGACGATGATGGCGCGCAGCACCAGCGGCGGTATTGTTTCAGGCGCAATGCCGAGGACGTTGCCATAGATCTGGAAGACCAGATCATGGGCATCCCGCGTCAGCATGAATATGCCGAAGCTCATGTCGTAGTAGGACAGACCGTACCAGGCGCCGAGGATCGTGATGGGCAAAGCCCACAAGAGCAGAAGTGTCTTCATGCCGTTTCCGCCTTTTGATCAAACGACAAATCATTTGCCGCCGGCCAGTTTTCCACCAGCCATTTCAGGGAAGCCATGACGGACAGCACGGCAGCCGGGACGGCGATATCGAGCGCCAACCCCGAGAAAAATACCATCATCATGATGGTCGCTACCGGCCGTGAACCAGCGTCCGTCACCACTCTACCCTTTAACGTCTGTCCCGTGCAAAAGGTGGCCTGTTCGACACGAACACGCAACGTAAACCCTTTGTTAAGGTTAACGCCGCCTGTGGATGAGCAGTTACAGCCACTTGGCCGAAAATGTCGCCGGGACACGATTTTCGATTGAAAGCAGGGGTTGCCGGGTCTACCCCTCCCCTGCCCGCCATCCTGGACCTGCCATGCTCATCATCTTCGAAAGCATCCTGCCGATCTTCCTGCTCGTGATTCTCGGGGTCGTGCTGAAACGCACCAGGCTCATCAATGAGAGCTTCTGGAGCGGGCTTGAGCAGTTCGGCTATTTCGTTTTGTTTCCGGCCCTGCTTTTTCAGACGCTATCGACCACCGACTTCTCGTCGCTCGACAGCGGAAGCGTCGGATTGGTGTCGCTGCTCGCGGTCGGGGTCATGACCGCACTCGTTCTTGCGATCTGGCCCCTGCTCAAGGCGCGCGGCATGGGCGGGCCTTCCTATACCTCCGTGTTCCAGACATCGACGCGCTGGAACGGCTTCATGGCACTCGCCATCGCGGAGAAGCTGACGGGACAGACTGGCCTCTCCGTCATCGCCATCATCATGGCGTCGATCATCGTACCGCTCAATCTCATCAATGTCGGCGTGATGGTCTGGTTCTCCGGCGAGAGTCGGGGCTTGAAGACCTTCGTCGTCCGGATCGTCACCAATCCAATCATCATCGGTGCCTTGCTGGGTGTGCTCGTGAACTTTGCGGGGATTTCGATCTATGCGCCTGTCATGACCGCGGTCGACCTGATTGCCAGCGCCTCGCTCGGGCTGGGTCTTGTGACCGTCGGCGCAGGTCTGCGGGTCGCGGATGCCCTCAAACCGCAGCCGAGCGTGCTGATGACGGTCGTGCTGAAGCTCCTGGTCTTTCCGGTTGTCGCGGTGCTGCTCGCTCTAGTTTTCGGTCTCTCAGGCGAAATCGTCGTGATGATCGCGCTGGGTGCCGCAGTTCCCACCGCGATGAACGGCTATGTGCTGGCCAAGCAGATGGGTGGCGACGCCGATCTCTACGCGGCAGCGGCGACCGTGCAGACGGTCGCAGCCTTCTTCACGATCCCCGTCGTGCTCTATCTCGCCGGTCAGGCAGCCGGCGGATAGAGGAGATCGAGCACGTAGCGCGAATCGAATCGCGCATCGAGCACGCCGTAGGTATGGCGCCATCCACCCGCGAGGCGTGATTCGAGGAAGGCATCGGCGATCTTGCCTGCACCCAGACGATAGAGCTCGGCGGCACCGGCCGCGAGCGCCAGCTGCTCGATGAGCAGGCGACCGGCGGCTTCGTCACGCTCGGCAAGCGCCGTTGCAGCGCGCAGGACTTCGACGGTCTTCTTGCCGGAGGGGCCGAGATCGCGCTCAAGGCCGGCAAAGAGTGTTTCGAAGAGATCCTTGCCACGGCTCAGCACGCGCAGAACATCGAGCGCCATGACATTGCCGGAGCCTTCCCAGATCGCATTGACCGGTGCTTCACGGTAATGCCGGGCGATCGGGCGCTCCTCGACATAACCGTTGCCGCCGATGCATTCCATCGCCTCATAGATGAGACCCGGTGCGATCTTGCAGATCCAGTATTTGGCAACCGGCGTCATGACGCGGGCATAGGCCGCATCAATGGGACTTTCGCGCGCCTTGTCGAAACTGTCGGCCAGACGGAAGGCGAGTGCGGTCGCTGCCGCGACATCGAGCGCCATGTCGGCGAGCACGCGGGTCATCATCGGCTGGTCAATGAGGTTCTTGCCGAAAACCATGCGGCCGCGCACGTGATGGACGGCCTCGGCCATCGAGGCGCGCATCATGCCAGCGGAAGAGAGCGCGCAGTCGAGGCGCGTCAGCGTCACCATGTCGAGGATGGTTCGCACGCCATCGCCGGGCGTGCCGAGAAGAAAGCCGAAGGTTTCGGAGAACTCGACTTCGGAAGAGGCGTTGGAGCGATTGCCGAGCTTCTCCTTCAGGCGCTGGAATTCAAGGCCGTTGGCAGAACCGTCCTCGAGCAGGCGCGGCACGAGGAAGCAGCCCATGCCGTCCTTGGTCTGGGCGAGCATGACGAAAGCGTCGCTCATCGGGGCTGACATGAACCACTTGTGGCCTGCGAGGCGGTAGATCCCCTCGCCTACCCGTTCGCCCATGGTCGTGTTTGCGCGCACATCCGTTCCGCCCTGCTTTTCGGTCATGCCCATGCCGATGGTGACGGCACTCTTCTGCATCGGCGGCTTGTTGCTGCTGTCGTATTTGCGCGACAGAATGCGCGGCGTCCATTCCTTCTGGACAGCCGGCGAAGCGACGAGGGCTGCGACCGAAGCGCTGGTCATGGTGAGCGGGCAAAGATGGCCCGATTCGAGCTGGGCGGTCAGGAAGAAGCGGACGGCACGGGCCTTGTGTTCATGGCCACGGGCTTCCGGTGCATTTTCCCAGACGGAGGAATGCAGGCCTGATGCCATCGAGCGGCGCATCAGGGCGTGCCAGGCGGGGTGAAATTCGACGACGTCGAGGCGTTCGCCACGCACGCCATGGGTTCTGAGCTGCGGCGGGCTGGCATTGGCCATGCGCGCCAGTTCCTGGGCTTCCGGCGAGGTCACATATTTGCCGATGACATCGTATTCCTCGCGCAGCGGGCGTGACAGCGAGGATGTAAGATCGACGAGAAGCGGATCGGACCGATAGGCATTGATGCCGGACCAGGGCTTGGGCTGGTTCAACGCTGCGAGTTTTTCTTCAGTCCGGTTCATCAATCCTGCCGATCTTGAAAGGAGACATGCGCTGGCCCGCCAACGCTTCGTCTTCGTCATTCCATTGCGGTCGGAGCATCCAGGGCGAAATCTGCCGGTGTTCCCTACCGTTCATTCGCTCCTATTACATGGGGACCGTGCGTCAATCCACCTAGCATGTGCTTGCCCGGCCCGATCCCACACTTTATAGACCGCGTGACATCTCAGGAGGACGTCCATGGTCTTCTTTCCCCATCGCCATCTCATCGGCATCAAGGGCCTTACCGAGCAGGACATCACGTTCCTGTTGGACAAGGCAGACGAAGCCGTCAAAATCAGCCGCCAGCGGGAGAAGAAGACTTCCACGCTGAGGGGCCTCACCCAGATCAACCTCTTCTTCGAAGCGTCGACGCGCACGCAAGCCTCGTTCGAGCTTGCGGGCAAACGCCTTGGCGCCGACGTCATGAACATGTCGGTCGGCAATTCCTCGGTGAAGAAGGGCGAAACGCTGATCGACACGGCGATGACGCTGAACGCCATGCGGCCGGACGTGCTGGTCGTGCGGCACTCGTCTGCCGGTGCGGCCGCCCTTCTCGCGCAGAAGGTCGCCTGTTCAGTGGTCAATGCCGGTGACGGACAACACGAACATCCGACCCAGGCGCTGCTCGATGCGCTCACAATCCGCCGCGCCAAGGGCAAGCTGTCGCGCATCATCGTCGCGATCTGCGGCGACGTTCTGCATTCGCGTGTGGCGCGCTCCAACATCCTGCTGCTCAATGCCATGGGTGCCCGCGTCCGCGTCGTGGCTCCCGCCACGCTTCTGCCGGCCGGGATCGCCGACATGGGCTGCGAGGTCTTCCATGACATGAAGGAAGGGCTCAAGGACGCAGACGTCGTCATGATGCTGCGCCTGCAGCGCGAGCGCATGTCCGGCTCCTTCGTGCCTTCGGTGCGGGAATACTTCCACTTCTATGGCCTTGATGCGGAGAAGCTGAAGGCTGCCAAAGAGGATGCGCTCGTGATGCATCCGGGCCCGATGAACCGCGGCGTCGAGATCGCCTCCGAAGTTGCGGACGGTCCGCAGAGCGTGATCGAAAGCCAGGTCGAGATGGGCGTTGCCGTTCGCATGGCCGTGATGGAAACGCTGCTCGTCTCGCAAAACCAGGGTCCGCGTTCGGAGGGAATGGGCGCATGAAAAAGCCGCTTGTCCTCAAGAATGCCCGCATCGTCGATCCCTCGCGCAAGCTGGACGAAATCGGGACCATCATCGTCGGCGCAGACGGCAAGATCCTTGCCGCTGGCGCCGACGCCCAGAACCAGGGCTCGCCCGAGGGCGCTGAGATCCGAGATTGCCGGGGCCTCACCGCCATTCCGGGTCTCGTTGACGCTCGCGTCTTCGTCGGCGAGCCGGGGTCGGAGCATCGCGAGACGATTGCGTCCGCAAGCCGGGCGGCTGCGGCCGGTGGCATTACGTCCTTCATCATGATGCCGGAAACGGATCCTGTCATCGACGACATCGCGCTCGTCGAGTTCGTCAAGAAGACGGCCCGCGATACGGCCGATGTGCGCGTCTATCCGGCAGCGGCTCTGACCAAGGGCATGACCAGCGCCGAGATGACAGAGATGGGTCTCCTGCAGCAGGCCGGAGCCGTTGCCTTCACCAATGGCCGCTACGGGTTGAACGACAGCCAAGTTCTGCGCCGTGCCATGACCTACGCCCGCGAATTCGGCGCCGTGATCGCCCTCGAAACGCGGGAGAAGTATCTCGCGGCCAATGGCGTGATGAACGAAGGGCTGCTTGCAAGCTGGCTCGGGCTTGGCGGCATCCCGCGTGAGACCGAACTCATTCCGCTGGAGCGCGACCTCAGGATCGCGGCGCTGACGCGGGCCAAGTATCACGCCTCGCAGATCTCTATTCCTGAATCGGTCGAGGCGATCGAGCTCGGGCGCAAGCGCGGTGCCAAGGTCACCTGCGGCATCTCGATCAATCACCTGAGCCTCAACGAAAACGACATCGGCGAGTACCGGACCTTCTTCAAGCTCTATCCGCCGCTGCGCTCGGAAGACGATCGCATGGCAATGGTCGATGCGCTGGCCAAGGGGCAGATCGACATTATCGTTTCCTCGCACGATCCGCAGGACGTCGACACCAAGCGCCTGCCTTTCGGCGAGGCCGCCGATGGTGCCATCGGCTTGGAAACCATGCTCTCAGCAGCGCTCCGCCTGCATCACGCGGGCCAGGTACCGCTGATGCGGCTCATCGACGCAATGTCGACGCGTCCAGCCGAAATCTTCGGGCTGCCCGGTGGCACGCTGAAGCCGGGTGCGCACGGCGACATCGCGCTTGTCGATCTCGACGAGCCGTGGCTCGTGTCGCGCGACAATCTTCTTGCACGCTCGAAGAACACGCCTTTCGAAGATGCCCGCTTCTCGGGCCGGGCCGTTGCGACCTATGTTGCAGGCCAGTGCGTCCACGCGCTCTAGACTAAAGAGGACAGGTATACCCATGATCGACATTTCCGCCCTCGGCTGGGGCAATCTCGCAATCGTCCTCTTGTTCGGTTACCTGCTCGGCTCCATTCCCTTCGGCCTCGTGCTGACCAAGATGGCGGGCCTCGGCGATCTGCGCTCGATCGGTTCGGGCAATATCGGCGCGACCAACGTGCTGCGCACCGGCAACAAGAAGCTGGCGGCCGCCACCCTCCTTCTCGATGCACTGAAGGCCACGGCTGCGGCCCTGATTGCGCATGCGGTCTTTGGGCACAACGCTGCTCTCTTCGGCGGCTTCGCAGCTTTCATTGGTCACCTTTTCCCAGTCTGGCTGGGTTTCAAGGGCGGCAAGGGTGTCGCGACCTATATCGGCACCTTGCTCGGGGTTGAGCCTCGGATGGTTCTGGTCTTCGCTATCGTCTGGCTCGCGGTCGCCTTCATCACCCGCTACTCTTCGTTGTCCGCGCTCGTCGCCACACTTGTCATTCCGGTTGCATTGTGGATACTTGGGGTTGAAGAGGCTGCAGTCGTGACGGCGGTCATGACCGTCATCACTTACTGGCGTCACAAAGAGAATATCGGGCGGCTGATCGCGGGAACGGAAAGCAAGATCGGCAAAAAGGGCTAGAGGAAAGCCATGGGGTCAGGAAGCGCAAGACGAAAGGGGATTGCGCTGACGGACCGCCAGAGGATCGCCTGGCTGAGGCTCATCCGCAGCGACAATGTCGGCCCCGCAACCTTTCGGGACTTGATCAACCACTTCGGCTCGGCCGAAACGGCGCTCGAAGCCCTTCCGGAACTCTCGAGGCGCGGCGGATCGACCCGCAGCATTCGTATCGCAACCGTCGGTGAGGCCGAGCGCGAAATCGAGACGGCCTCTCGTTTCGGCGCCCGCTTCATCGGGATCGGCGAGCCCGACTATCCGGCAGCGCTCAGACAGATTGACGCAGCCCCTCCCCTGCTTGCCGTCAAGGGCGACCTAGACGTCGCGACCCTCCCGGCAGTCGGCATCGTCGGATCGCGCAATGCCTCGATCAGCGGTGCGAAGTTCGCAGCGATGATGGCGGGGGAGATCGGGCGTGCCGGCTATGCGATCGTGTCGGGCCTTGCCCGCGGCATCGACGCATCAGCGCATCGGGCCAGCCTCGACACCGGCACGATTGCGGCCATGGCGGGCGGTCTTGACCAACCCTACCCGCCCGAGAATGTCGATCTGCTGGACCAGATCTGCAGCGGTCGCGGCCTCGCAATTTCCGAAATGCCCTTCGGCTGGGAACCGCGGGCACGGGATTTTCCCCGACGCAACCGGCTGATCGCCGGCGTGGCTCTGGGTGTAGTGGTGATCGAAGCGGCTGCACGCTCCGGTTCGCTGATCACCGCAAGACTTGCGGGAGAATTCGGTCGGCAGGTCTTTGCCGTTCCCGGCTCACCACTCGATCCGCGCTGCGAGGGCACCAACGGCTTGCTCAAGGATGGGGCGACCGTCACCACCAGACCACAGGATGTGCTGCAGGCGCTGGCTCCGATCTCCGAGCTCGATCTCTTCAGTCCGAACGAAGCAGACGAGCCTGCTGACGAGCCCGGCGAGAGACCGCTTGCACCTCCGCCGAATGACAACGAACGCCTCGTCATCGTGCAGGCGCTTGGCCCGACGCCTGTCGAGATCGACGATATCATCCGCCATACAGCCTTGCCGGCGTCTTCGGTCTATCTGGTCTTGCTGGAGCTCGATATTGCCGGACGGCTAGAGCGGCATGCGGGAGGGTTTGTCTCGCTGAGCATGATGGATTGAAAGCGCACGACGGCCGGACTGGACATCGCCGGCTTCGACATAGGCCATCTCGATCAGATAACAGAGCATCTCGGCGCCTTCATTTTCGGCAACAAGCCGCAACTCGGCGAGCATCTGGCGGATGTAGGCGATGTTTTCCATCGTGCGGGTTCCGCGACCGTTCGTGTCGGCTGTGTCTCGTGCCATCGCATTTGTCCGTCTTCACCGGAGGCCATCACAACCCAGCCTCGCCATGCCCTGTAAAATACAATAGATCATTTATCTAAGATTGCAATCTACCTGTGATCTCTCTCCGGTTGCATATATTCACAGGTCGGAAAATAGGCCCCGCCTCTTGACCGCAGACGTTTCGCCCTCCATGTCGGAAAACCGTGTTCCGAAGACTGTGGTGCGGTGCCGCTGATCGGATGCGTTGAAGGTATAGTTGTCCAATGAACGTCGTAGTCGTAGAATCCCCGGCCAAGGCCAAGACGATCAACAAGTATCTGGGTCCCGGATACAAGGTGCTCGCCTCATTCGGCCATGTGCGCGATCTGCCGGCCAAGGATGGCTCCGTTCTGCCAGACCAGGATTTCGAGATGTTCTGGGAGGTCGATGCCGCCTCGCAAAAACGCATGAAGGACATTGCCGATGCGGTGAAGTCCTCCGACGGCCTGTTTCTCGCGACCGACCCGGATCGCGAGGGTGAGGCTATTTCCTGGCACGTGCTCGACCTTCTGAAAAAGAAGAAGGTGATCGGCGACAAGCCTGTGAAGCGCGTTGTCTTCAACGCGATCACCAAGAAGGCCGTGCTCGACGCCATGGCCAATCCGCGCGATATCGACACGCCGCTGGTCGACGCCTACCTGGCGCGCCGTGCACTCGATTATCTCGTCGGCTTCAATCTGTCGCCGGTTCTCTGGCGCAAGCTGCCGGGTGCGCGCTCAGCCGGTCGCGTGCAGTCTGTGGCGCTGCGCCTCGTCTGCGACCGCGAAAACGAGATCGAACGTTTCGTCGCCGAGGAATACTGGAACATTTCCGCGCTGCTGAAGACGCCGCGCGGTGACGAGTTCGAGGCAAGGCTTGTCTCGCATCTCGGCAAGCGCATGCAGCGCAACTCGGTGACCAATGGCGACCAGGCCTCAGGCATCAAGGCATTGCTCGAGGGTGCAGCCTTCGCTGTTGACAGCGTCGAGGCAAAGCCGGTCAAGCGCAATCCTGGCCCGCCCTTCACCACGTCCACGCTGCAGCAGGCCGCATCCTCGAAACTCGGCTTCTCGGCGTCGCGCACCATGCAGATCGCCCAGAAGCTCTATGAAGGCATCGACATCGGCGGCGAAACCGTCGGTCTCATTACCTATATGCGTACGGACGGCGTGCAGATGGCGCCCGAAGCGATCGAGGCGGCGCGTGCAGCCGTGCTCGACCAGTTCGGCCCGCGCTATGTGCCGGAGAAGGCGCGCCTCTATTCCACCAAGGCGAAGAACGCCCAGGAAGCCCACGAAGCCATCCGTCCGACCGACTTCAACCGCTCGCCGGACAAGCTTCGCCGCTTCCTCGACAGCGACCAGATGCGGCTCTACGACCTGATCTGGAAGCGCGGCATTGCGAGCCAGATGGCGTCCGCCGAAATCGAGCGCACGACGGTCGAGATCCTCGCCGACAACAAGGGCGAGAAGGCAGGCCTGCGCGCCGTTGGTTCCGTCATTCGTTTCGACGGTTTCATTGCCGCCTATACGGACCAGCGCGAGGAAGGCGAGGCGCCCGAGGATGGTGACGACGAGGATGGTCGTCTGCCCGAGATCAATGCGCGCGAGGCACTGGCCAAGCAAAAGGTGAATTCCAGCCAGCATTTCACCGAGCCGCCGCCGCGTTATTCGGAAGCCTCGCTGATCAAGAAGATGGAAGAGCTCGGCATCGGCCGCCCTTCGACCTATGCAGCGACGCTCAAGACGCTGAGCGACCGCGAATATGTGGTCATGGACAAGCGCAAGCTGATCCCGCATTCGAAGGGGCGTCTGGTCACGGCTTTCCTGGAGAACTTCTTCAACAAGTATGTCGAATATGACTTCACCGCCGAGCTCGAGGAGAAGCTCGACAAGATCTCGGCCGGTGAGCTCAACTGGAAGGACGTGTTGCGCGCCTTCTGGCAGGATTTCTTCGCCCAGATCGAAGACACGAAGGAGTTGCGCGTCACCAACGTGCTCGACGCGCTGAACGAGGCGCTTGCGCCGCTCGTCTTCCCGAAGCGCGAGGACGGATCCGATCCGCGCATCTGCCAGGTCTGCGGCACCGGTAATCTGTCGCTGAAGCTCGGCAAGTACGGCGCCTTTGTCGGCTGCTCGAACTATCCGGAGTGCAACTTTACCCGCCAGCTGTCCTCCGAAGGTGGTGCCGAAGCCGACGCCGGCGGTAATGAGCCGCGGGCACTTGGGAAAGACCCGGTCACCGAAGAAGAGATCACGCTACGTTCGGGCCGGTTCGGGCCTTACGTCCAGCGGGGCGACGGCAAGGAAGCCAAGCGCTCCTCGCTGCCGAAGGGATGGGCGCCAGCGGATATCGATTTCGAAAAGGCGCTTTCTCTGCTGTCGCTGCCGCGCGACGTGGGTGCGCATCCGGAAACCGGCAAGATGATTTCGGCCGGTCTCGGGCGCTACGGGCCCTTCGTGCTGCATGACGGCACCTATGCCAATCTCGAAGGTATTGAGGACGTGCTGTCGATCGGCCTCAACCGCGCCGTGACCGTACTCGCCGAAAAGAAGGCCAATCCGGGCGGCCGTGGCCGCACGGCGGCGGTTGCGCTTAAGGAACTCGGAGAGCATCCTGACGGTGGAGCGATGACGGTCCGCGAAGGTCGTTTCGGTCCCTACGTCAATTGGGGCAAGGTGAATGCCACCCTGCCGAAGGGCAAGGACCCGCAAAGCGTCACCGTCGAGGAAGCGCTTGTGCTGATCGCCGAGCGGGCGGCCAAGGATGGCGGCGGCAAGAGCAAGACCAAGAAGGCTCCGGCCAAGTCTGCCAAGGCGAAGTCGGACGACGGTGCGGCGGAAAAGCCGAAGAAGACGGCCGCCAAGCCGAAGGCCGCTGCCACCAAGAAGGCGCCGGCCAAAACGGCCACGAAGGCAAAGACAACGAAGAAGAGTGCGACTTGAGCAAGAGACACCGCGACCCCTCCGAGACACCCGGCTCCGGCAACCGCAAGAGCCGGCGTGCGGAAGGTGCGGCCAAGGCGAGGAGCGAAAACCCCACCGCCCTCATCCACGGGGAAGTGCCTCCCCGTGAAGTGCTCATGCAGTTCATCACCGACAATCCAGATCGCGCGTCGAAGCGCGAGATCGCGAAGGCCTTCGGGCTGAAGGGCGAGCAGCGGGTCGAACTCAAGCAGGCGCTGAAGGATCTCGAAGAAGACGGCCTCGTGCAGAAGAGCCGCAAGTCCCTGACACGACCCGGCGCCCTGCCCCCGGTCACGGTTCTCGATATCACGACACGTGACAAGGACGGTGAGCTGATCGGCAGGCCGGCCGAGTGGCCCGAAGAGGCAGGGGCGGCGCCAGCTGTTTTGATCCGCCAGTCGAGTTCCGACCGTTCCAAGGGCAAGACGCCTGTTGGTGGCCTCGGCGACCGGGTGCTTGCCAAGATCTTCGCCAACAAGGACCGATCCGGCCCAGCCTATACCGCCCGTGTGATCAAGATCCTCGATCGTCATGTCGGTGCCGTGATGGGCGTGGTGCGGATGATGCCGGACGGTGGCGCACGCCTGATGCCGATCGAGCGCCGCGGCGAGGAAATGCAGATCGACGCCAACGACATCGGCGAGGCCAAGGATGGTGATCTGGTCGAGGTGGAAGTCGGTCGTTCAGCCCGTTTCGGCCTGACGCGGGCCAAGGTGCTCAACGTCGTCGGCTCGGTTGCCTCAGAAAAGGCGATCTCGATGATCGCCATTCATGCGCATGGCATTCCGCATATCTTCCCGCAGTCAGTAATATCGGAGGCCGAGGACGCCAAGCCCGCGTCCATGTCGCATCGCGAGGACTGGCGCGACTTGCCGCTCATCACCATCGACCCGCATGACGCCAAGGACCATGACGACGCCGTCTATGCCGAACTCGACACCTCGCCCGACAATCCTGATGGCGTGATCGTGACGGTGGCGATTGCCGACGTCTCCTACTACATCCGGCCGAAATCTGCGCTCGACCGCGAAGCGCTGAAGCGCGGCAATTCCGTCTATTTTCCGGACCGTGTCGTGCCCATGCTGCCCGAGCGGATTTCGAATGACCTCTGCTCGCTGCGCGAAGGCGTCGACCGGCCGGCGCTTGCCGTGCGCATGGTCTTCTCGCATGAGGGCCGCAAGGCGAGCCACACCTTCCACCGCATCATGATGAAGAGCGCGGCCAAGCTCTCCTACCAGCAGGCGCAGGCGGCCATCGACGGCAAGACCGATGACAAGACCGGCCCGCTGCTGGAGCCGATCCTTAAACCCCTGTGGCATGCCTATGCCGTGATGAAGCGCGGCCGTGACCGTCGCCAGCCGCTCGAGCTCGACATGCCCGAGCGCAAGATCATCCTCAAGGAAGACGGCACAGTCGATCGCGTGCATGTGCCCGAGAGGCTTGATGCGCACAAGCTGATCGAAGAGATGATGATCCAGGCGAACGTCGCGGCTGCCGAGACGCTGGAGAAGAAGCGGCAGGCGCTGATCTACCGGATCCATGACGCGCCGACGCTCGCCAAGCAGGAAGTTTTGCGGGAGTTCCTCGCCACGCTCGGCATGTCGCTGGTCAAGGGCGGCAACATGCGGTCCAACTCGTTCAATGGCATTCTCGCGAAAGCCGAAGACACGCCGCATCAGGTCATTGTCAACGAGATGGTGCTGCGCAGCCAGAGCCAGGCGATCTATAGTCCCGAAAATATTGGCCATTTCGGCCTCAACCTGATGAAATACGCCCACTTCACCTCGCCGATCCGCCGTTATGCCGACCTCATCGTTCACAGGGCGCTGGTGGGTTCGCTGGGCCTGGGCGAAGGCGGCATCACGCCGGACGAGGAAGCAAGCCTCGAGGACATCGCGGCTGAGATCTCGACCTTCGAGCGCCGCGCGATGGCGGCCGAGCGCGACACGGTTAACCGCTTGATCGCGCATCATCTTGCCGGGCGTATCGGCGATGAGTTCGAGGGACAGATCCGGGGCGTGACCAAGTCCGGCCTTTTCGTCGCCCTGCCGCAATTTGGCGCAGATGGCTTCATCCCGGTTTCCACGCTGGGCCGGGACTACTATATCTACGACGAAGCGCATCAGGCCCTGACGGGCGAGAAGTCCGGGCTCGGTTATCAGCTCGGCGACATCGTCGAGGTCAAGCTTGTTGAAGCGGTGCCACTGGCCGGCGCGCTGCGCTTCGAGATGCTGAGCGAGGGACGCAAGATGCCGGTGGCGACGCGTTCCTTCCACAAGGCAGGACGGCGGAACGGGCACAAGCAGCCCGGCACACGTCCGCCGCGCTCGCGACGTTGACACTTTCGCCCCGGAGGCATGACATGAGCGGCAACCAGACCCAGGCAACGATCCAGTACGGCGGCGGCGAGAAGGCCGATCGCCCGCTCGGTCGCTCGATCAAGCGCGGCATGCTCAATCAATGTCCGTCCTGCGGCTCGGGCAAGCTCTTCCGCAGCTATCTCAAGGTGGTGGATAACTGCGCGGCTTGCGGCGAGGATTATCATCACCATCGGGCGGACGACCTACCGGCCTATCTCGTCATTCTCATTCTCGGCCATGTCCTGGTCGGCGGCTTCATGGCCACCGATCTGGTCTTCGTTCTGCCTGCCTGGGTGCATTTTGCCATCTGGGCACCGATCGGCGTCGTTACGTCCCTGCTCTGCCTGCAGCCGATCAAAGGCGGAGTGGTCGGGCTGCAATGGGCACTGCGGATGCACGGATTCGGTGGGCATGATGACGCGCCAGAAACCTTCAAGGACGGCCGCGACTGAGTCATCGATCCGTCACGCGGCTGTGGCGGTTTTTCGTTAAACGTCGCCCAGAGGCGCAGTCTTGATTCGTACCGTGAGATCAGAAGCGCTTGACAGGCGTGCGGTTTCCAGTCTGAACATGCCGCGCCGATCGACTATGCCCAGGAGCTGGTACGCGCCGATGCCATCACAGATTTCGACACCTGCGCGCCTGCGGTCATGCCTCAGGCCGGAATGCGACATGAGCGACCGGGTGTCCGATGTCTGAGACGAATGTCGGCCTGAACGGCGATCGCGACGAAATCCACTGGCCCTCGCTTTTCGCAGCGATTTCAGCGATTTCGGCTGTGGGCATTGCAATTGGCCTCGGCCTGCCGCTGCTCAGCATCATTCTCGAAAAGCGCGGCATCTCCTCGACGCTGATCGGTCTCAACTCGGCGATGGCCGGGATCGCCGCCATGGCGGCTGCTCCCGTGACCACCAAACTCGCCCACAAGCTCGGCGTCGTGCCGACCATGCTCTGGGCCGTAGTCCTGTCGGCAGTGAGCGCGATCGGCTTCTATTATGCCGAACAGTTCTGGATGTGGTTTCCGCTGCGCATCGTGTTTCACGGTGCGACCACGACACTCTTCATCCTCTCCGAGTTCTGGATCAATGCGGCGGCCCCTTCGCGCAAGCGCGGCCTGGTGATGGGCATCTACGCCACCATGCTGGCCGTCGGATTTGCCTGTGGTCCACTGCTCTTTTCCGTGCTGGGGAGCGACGGGCTCCTGCCCTTTGGGGTCGGCGCCATCGCGATCCTCGCGGCCGCCATTCCGATCTACATCGCCCGCAACGAAAGCCCGGTGCTGAGCGAAAAGCCGGAGATGCATTTCTTCCGCTACATCTTCCTGGTACCGACAGCGACGGTTGCCGTTTTCGTCTTCGGGGCAGTCGAAGCCGGCGGCCTTTCCCTCTTCCCGATCTATGCCACCCGCAGCGGCTTTACAGAGACGCAGGCAGCGCTTCTCCTGACGGTCATGGGTGTCGGCAACATGATCTTCCAGATCCCGCTGGGGTTGCTCTCCGACCGTATGCGTGACCGGCGCCTGCTTCTGTCGATTCTCGCCATTGTCGGGCTTGCCGGATCCCTGACATTACCCTGGCTGTCCGGCCACTGGCACCTGATGGCCATCGTTCTGCTGTTCTGGGGCGGATGCGTTGCCGGGCTCTACACCGTCGGCCTGAGCCATCTCGGCTCGCGACTCACCGGCGCCGACCTCGCGGCGGCCAATGCCGCCTTCATTTTCTGCTATGCTGTCGGCACCGTCGCCGGTCCTCAGGCCATAGGAGCGGCCATCGATATCACCGGCAATGACGGATTTGCCTGGGCAATTGCGGGCTTCTTCGCGCTCTACGTGGTGCTTTCCCTGGGACGCCTGCTTTTTAAGCCGAAACGCACTTGACTTTTCGGGCGCGATTTGTAGTTTCGCGCCAGATTTGCCGTGGGCCTCGTTCGGTCGTCCACGGCTTCGTTTATTAGAGGCAGGACGACCATGGCCAAGGCTACAACCATCAAGATCAAGCTTCTGTCGACGGCTGACACGGGTTTCTTCTACGTAACCACGAAGAACAGCCGCACGATGACGGAAAAGATGACGAAGACCAAGTACGACCCGGTTGCTAAGAAGCATGTCGAGTTCAAGGAAACCAAGATCAAGTAAGACTTGATCTGGGGCTTTTCAAAAAAGGCGTGTCGCATTCTGCGACACGCCTTTTTCTTTTGCAGTGATGCCACTGCTCCAGGCATATCGCCAAACGAAAAACACCGGCTTCCTTGCGGAAACCGGTGTCCTATTAGGGGGTCGGCCGGCACACAACACGGCACGAGGAACCGTTTTTGACGTTGCATACCAACCGACCGACCCCACGACCCAGGAGATGCGGCGGACCTGAGCATCATGGGGTATTGATGACCTCCGAAGGGGTCTTGTCCGATGGCTGCAAGTTCTCTCAAGTAGAGACAAAAATCAACAGATTATTAACTGCTTACCCGGGCTTCGCTGCTTTATGGTTAAATTAGGCTCAGATGAACTTGCGATTCACAGGTGATAGTCAGTTCTACACACATTGAGACTTGAGAATACCGCAGACACATTTCGGATGTTCTCAAGCTTAGTTGTGAAAGATCACAGAGACTGACTTGAGCGGGTGAGATCAGTCAGTGACAGCGGAACCTAATATTCAATTAAATACAAAACCGAGTAAGCACATTCTCGATCCAGTCGGGCGTCAGTGGCAGGATCAGCCTCAATACTATTCGGGCTGCTAAAAATAAGTCGTTTTGTAACTGCTCAAAAAGTCAGCAAGATTTACCCGGCATGCCAAGGATGGCGGCAATTGAAAAAGCTGTGAAGATCTTTCAGGGCGACGGTCGAAACTTGAGAATTTGTCACTGCCCTTGGGCCCTGGGGTCAAGCAGCAGCGCCCACGACGCGGTTGCGACCGGAGTTCTTCGCTTCATAGAGAGCCCGGTCGGCCTGCTTCAGAAGCTGCTCGGGCGTTTCGATACCGGGACCGATCGTGGCAATGCCCATGGATGCTGTCAGCATCAGAGGGGTCTCACCCGATCGAAGCTGGAAGGGCCGTGCCTCGATCATGCCACGCAGCCTCTCGGCAACGGTTGCGGCGACTTCCGCCGGTGTGTCGGGCATCACGACGACGAATTCCTCGCCGCCAAAACGGCAGGCAAGATCGGCCCCCCGCACGGTCGAGCGGATCCGGCCGGCAAACTCCTTCAGCACTTCGTCGCCGGCATCGTGCCCGTAGACATCGTTCACCTGCTTGAAGCGGTCGATATCGGTGATGCATAGCGTCAGCGGCCGACCACGCACCTTGGCGCGGGCGAACAGTGTGCGCAGATGCGTATCGAGATAGCGGCGATTGTGGAGGCCCGTGAGCCCATCGGTGACGGCAAGTTCGATCGTCTGACGCACACTGTTGCGCAGGCGATCGTTGAAGCGCTTGCGGCGAACCTGTGTCAGCGTGCGGGCGATCATTTCGTTGGGATCGAGCGGGCGCACGATGTAGTCGTTCACGCCGAGATCAAGCGCCCGGATGATCATCTGCTCATCCCCCTGCTCCGTGATCAGGAGAATCGGAATGAAGCGGGTGCGTTCCAGCGAACGGATCTGCGAGCAGAGACGCAAGGGGTCGTAGTCTTCGAGATTGCTGTTGACGATGACCAGATCGAAAGCGTTCTCAGCCGCCTCGAACACCGCCGCCTGCGGGTCTGACATGGCGCTGACTTCGGCAATCGGCTTCAGCGCCTTGATAATGCGCTCCTGGGAGGCACCGCGGCTGTCGACTAGCAGAACCTGCGCCTGCTCTTCGAGGCGCCCCTCGTGGAGCCTGAAGACATCACCGATGCCGGCCTCACGGGTCGTGTCGTGGCGAATGCGCAGCTCGTCCGTCAGCGTCTTCAAGCGCACCAGGCTCTTCACCCGTGAGATGAGCTGCAGGTCGTTGACCGGCTTCGTCAGGAAATCGTCGGCACCGGCCTGCAGACCGCGGACACGATCAGAAGGCTGATCGAGGGCAGTGACCATGACGACCGGGATATGCGCCGTACGCGGGTTGGACTTCAGCCGCTCGCAGACCTCGAATCCGTCCATCTCCGGCATCATGATGTCGAGGAGGATGACGTCGACCTGGGTGCGATCGCAGATATCCAGCGCATCACGGCCATTGCTTGCCGTCAGCACGTCGAAATACTCCGCCATCAGCCGCGCTTCGAGCAGCTTGACGTTGGCAGGAATGTCATCGACGACCAGAATACGGGCAGTCATGGCTGTCAGTCCTCACGCATCTCCGAGATAGGTCTTGATCGTCTCGATAAACTTGGGGACCGAGATGGGTTTGGAGACATAGGCCTCACAGCCACCCTGCCGGATCCGCTCCTCATCGCCCTTCATGGCGAATGCCGTTACGGCAATCACAGGGATCACGTGGAGCTCGGGATCGTCCTTCAGCCACTTGGTCACTTCAAGACCTGAGACCTCCGGCAACTGGATGTCCATCAGGATCAGATCCGGGCGGTGGCGCCGGGCGAGATCCATGGCTTCCATGCCGTTGCGGGTCTGCACTGTCTCATAGCCGGATGCCTCGATCAGATCGCGGAAGAGCTTCATGTTGAGCTCGTTGTCTTCGACAATCATCACTTTTTTCGGCATTCACCCGGTCCTTTGTCTCGCGCATTCAGTCAGTCCGGAACACCGGACCCAGCGCGAGTTGCGTCTTCCGTCAGCGAACATGCTAGTGCTATTTGGTTTCGAAATCGGTAATTTGCCAGGGCAAGAGGAAAAGACTTTATGAAAAACAGAGATATACCTGCCGATGCCGAAGCCACTGCGGTTGCCGTGCTTGGCTGGTTGGCAAATGAACCGGAGATGCTGTCGCGTTTCCTCGCATTGTCTGGCGTACAGCCGACACAGCTTCGCCAGGCGGTCGGCGACCCGGCCTTTCTCGCCGGCATGCTGGAGTTTCTGATGCAGCACGAACCGACGCTGATGGAATTCTGCACCGCGACGGACACCAAGCCTGAAACGGTGGTCGAGGCCTATCACCGCTACGCCGGTCCGAGCTTCGATTCGGCCGATTTCTGATGCTGACGGATCTCGACCACATCCGCCTGACGGACAGGCCTTTGATCGTCTGCGATGTCGATGATGTCGTCCTGCAGTTCGCCGCACCGTTCGAGGCCTTCCTGCAGAGCCGCGGCCACAGGCTGTTGCCGCGCTCCTTCAAGCTGACCGGCAACATCGTCACCGGCGCCGATGAAAGCGTGATCGAAGCGCCAGCCGTCAAGGCGCTGATCGATGATTTCTTCGTCGAGCAGGAGCGCTGGCAGACGCCGTTTGCCGATGCGGTCGACAGCCTTCATGCGCTCGGCCAGAATGCCGATCTTGTGTTCCTCACTGCCATGCCGCCTCGCCACGCCGAGGTGCGGCGACGGCTGCTCGACCAGCTGACACTGACCTTTCCAATGATTGCAACGGAAGAGGCCAAGGGGCCGATGGTAGCGGCGTTGCAAGGGGAAAGGCCCCTGCCCGTCGCCTTCGTCGACGACATGGTGCACAATCTGCACTCGGTCGGCCAGCACGTGCCAGACTGCCTTTTGATCTATCTTCCGCCACCGCTCGAAATCTTCCGCTTCGCACCCGAGCCACCCGAAACGGTCCGGCGTGTCGGCACCTGGCCGGAGGCGTCCGAGCTGATCCGATCGCATTTCGCGGGCTAACCGAACGACAACCGCTCGTCCCGGCCTTGCTGCCCTTGCCTGCATTCGCAGCGCGGCCTATGGTGGGAATGTTCAACCTTTGTTCTGGCCATGACGCGCGCTGCTCCTGATCACCCTGGCTTTTGCCGTGACTGCCTGACAGGGCAGGCCGATGGTGCACGGCGTTGTCGTTCCTGCGGCAGCCCGAGGCTCGTCTACCATTCCGAACTCTACGACCTGTCGATCGCGCATATCGATTGTGATGCTTTCTACGCCTCGGTGGAGAAGCGCGACAATCCGGAGCTGATCGACAAGCCCGTGATCATCGGCGGCGGCAAGCGCGGAGTCGTCTCCACCGCCTGCTACGTCGCACGCATCCATGGGGTGCGGTCTGCCATGCCGATGTTCAAGGCTCTGGAAGCCTGTCCGCAGGCCGTGGTCATCAAGCCCGACATGGAGAAGTATTCCCGTGTCGGTCGCGAAATCCGGGCAATGATGGAGGAGCTGACACCGCTCGTGCAGCCGATTTCGATCGACGAGGCCTTTCTCGATCTGCGAGGCACCGAACTGCTGCATCACGATCCGCCGGCCCGAGTGCTGGCAAGGCTCGCCCGACGCATCGAGGAAGAGATCGGCATTACCGTTTCCGTTGGCCTTTCCTACTGCAAGTTCCTCGCCAAGGTCGCTTCCGACCTGCAGAAGCCGCGCGGTTTCTCCGTCATCGGCGAGGCCGAGGCGGTCTCCTTCCTTGCCGACAAGCCGGTCACGATGATCTGGGGTGTCGGAAAGGCACTTGCCACAACGCTACAGGCCGACGGCATCCGAACCATCGGCCAGCTGCAGGTGATGGACGAGAGCGATCTCATGCGCCGCTATGGCTCGATGGGACAGCGTCTGGCGCGTCTGTCCCGCGGCATCGACGAGCGGACGGTGCATCCGAACGACCCGGCCAAGAGCGTCTCGGCCGAGACGACCTTCTTCGACGACATTCACCGGCTCGACGAGCTCGTGGTGCATCTGCGTGCCTTGTCCGAAAAGGTCGCCTGGCGGCTGAAGCGACACGAGATCGCCGGGCAGACCGTCGTCCTGAAGCTCAAGACGGCCGATTTCAAGCTCAGAACGCGCAATCGACGGCTGGATGACCCCACCCAGCTAGCCGATCGGATCTTCCGCACCGGCATGTCGCTTTTGGAGAAGGAAACGGATGGAACGCGCTTCCGGCTGATCGGCATCGGCGTCAGCGATTTGCAGGATCCGATGCTTGCCGACCCGCCTGACCTCGTTGATGCCCAGGCGGCGCGGCGGGCAGCGGCGGAGGCGGCGATGGACAAATTGCGCGACAAGTTCGGCAAGGGTACGGTTCAGACGGGTTACACTTTCCCGTCCAAACGATAGGCGACTACGTGGCGCAGGCACCCTCCATCATCACGGATCACAGCCGGCTCCCAGGGCGCCAGGGCGGATACATGCGGCTCTTGCGGTTTGCCGCCGCCCATCGCCGCACGCGGCCTAACGACCTGCTGCTCGGCACAATCCTGGCTTTTGTCGCGGGCGCGATGAATGCCGGCGGCTTCCTTGCCATCGGTCACTACACCTCGCACATGACCGGCATCGTCTCCGCGATTACCGACAATCTGGCACTCGGGCTTTTCGGGCTGGTCGGCGCTGGCATCGCACTTCTGGTCAGCTTCACGTTCGGCGCTGCGTGCTCGGCCGTCCTTATCAACTGGGCCCGGCGCCATGCGCGCCGACAGCAATATGCCTATCCGCTGGCGCTCGAATCCGGCCTGCTGATCGCCTTTGCCGGGATCGGCGCCGTCGTGCCGGCGGCTTCAGCCGCAGCGGTGACGGCCCTTCTCCTCTGCTTCGTGATGGGCCTCCAGAACGCGACGATCACCAAGATCTCCGGCGCCCGCATCCGCACCACCCACCTGACCGGCATGATTACCGATGTCGGCATCGAATTCGGCAAGCTCGCCTATGGCCGGATCGTCCGGCTCCTCGATCATCCACCGCTTGCAACGGACAGCCGCAAGCTCGGCATCCTACTGCCCATCGTTGGCATGTTCTTCGTCGGCGGCCTCGTCGGTGCTCTCGGCTTCAAGCATATCGGCCATGCCTTTTCCCTGCCGCTTGCGGCCCTGCTGCTCGTGGTCGTCTCACCGCAACTGCGACCGCGGCAGACAGCCACCCCGTGAACAAGTCACAGCTCGTGACAAGTGTGGAAACACGATCACAGCCGCGTGAGTAGCAACGCAACGGCTTTTCGCGAAACTTTTCTTAAACATCGTCGCTTACACTGCGATTGCTTGTGTATTGCGTTTCAAATGGTCGACCATGTTTCAGCGTTTCGCCCTCGCCGTCAGCCTGTCTCTCATGTCCAGCACGGCGCTTGCCGCCGATGGTCCGCTCCAGATCTATATCTCAAAGGCGGAACAGACGCTGACCGTCTACGACGGTGACGAGGTGGTGGCGACGACAAAAGTATCGACCGGCAAGCCCGGACATACCACGCCATCGGGGATCTTCTCGATCCTGGAGAAGCGCAAGTATCACGAGTCCAACCTCTATTCGAACGCGCCCATGCCCTTCATGCAACGTCTGACCTGGTCGGGTATCGCGTTGCACGAGGGCAAGCTGCCCGGCTATCCGGCCTCGCATGGTTGCGTGCGCCTGCCGAACGGCTTCGCCAAGACGCTCTTTTCCATGACCGAGCGCGGCGCGCATGTGATCATCACCGACGATGCCATAGCGCCAAAGTCCATCACCCACGCCAATCTGTTCGCGCCGCGCCTCCCGGTTGACGATGGTGGGCTGCTGTCGGACGTAGAGCTCAGGCCCGGACGTGTCGAGGCGGGGCTGGGCCCCGTCGAAGTGGCCATGAACGCAGTTCCACCGCGCAGCGGTGCCGAGACAAAGGTGACGATCGAGGAACCACCTCCGCTGCGTATTCTGATTACACGACGCACCCAGCGCGACGTCGTGTCCGACGTCCAGCGGCTTCTCGGCACGCTCGGCTTCGATGCCGGCGTTTCCGATGGCTTGCTCGGCACGCGGACCATTGCGGCGATCAATGCGTTCAAGGAGAAGCATGAGATAGCAAAGGACGCACAGATCCTGTCTGAGACTTTTCTCGGGACGCTCTATGTGCAGGCCGGCGAGGACCACCCGCCGACGGGCCAGCTGATGATCCGGCAGAAATTCGCGCCACTCTTTTCAGCACCCGTCAACATCCGGGAGCCAGAGAAGGCGCTTGGCACCCATTTCATCGAAGCGACTGCTGTCGATCGCTACAAGCGCAAGGCCGAATGGCGTGGCGTGACACTCGATGACCATCTTCCTGCATCGACGCAGAAGCGTCTTGGCATCGTCACCCCGGCGGACGACAAGTCGATCTTCTCGGCCGAGGCGGCGCTGTCGCGCATCGTCATCCCGGACGACGTGCGTGCCCGCATCGAAACCATGCTGAGCGAGGGATCCTCGATCACCATCTCGGATACCGGCATCGGCCCGGAGACCGGCGACGGGACGGACTTCATCACCGTGACGCGTTCGAAGCCGCAGGCCTGACGATCAGACCAGTTCTACGTCGAGAACACCGGGGGTGGAGCGCATCGCGGCGGCGATCTCCGGGGAGATGCGGAAGCGCTCCGTCAGTTCCACCTCGATTTCACGCTGGCCTTCATCCTTGATCACGATGAAGGAGACAAGCCCGTCGCCCCTTGCGTTCAGATGTGCAGCGACGGCGCGCAAGGGACCGGAATCCCGGACGAAGACGCGCATCGCCTTCTGCATGCGGATCGACTGTTCTTCGAGCGACTGCGCCGTCTGGATGCGCAGGCCGATGCCCTCGGGGCGCTCTTCCGCCTGCACAGTCAGCACCAGCGACTTGCCGGCCTCAAGCAGGTCGCGATACTGATTGAGACCTTCCGAGAAGAGAACCGCTTCATACTGGCCGGAGGCATCCGAGAAGGTGATGATGCCCATCTTGTTGCCAGTGCGGGTCTTGCGCTCCTGGCGAGAGATGACGGTGCCGGCGAGACGGCCGGCGGAGGCGCCCTGCTTTACGGCAACCGAGAAATCCGCGAAATTCTGCACGCGCAGTTTGTCGAGCAGGTCTCTGTATGCGTCGAGGGGGTGAGCGGAGAGATAGAAGCCGAGCACCTGGAATTCCCGCATCAGCTTTTCCGAGGAAAGCCAGGGCGTATAGGGTGCAAAGGCGATCCGTTCGGGCCCGCTTGCACCGCCGGAGCCGAACATGTCGGACTGGCCGCTGACGGCATTTTCCTGGGCCCGCTGGGCATAACCCATGATGCGATCGATGCTGCCGACGAGTTCGGCGCGGTCGCGACCGAAGCAGTCAAAGGCACCGGCGGCGATCAGGCTTTCAAAGACACGGCGGTTGATCTGTTTCGGATCGATCCTGAGGCAGAAATCCTCGATGCTGTCGAAAGGCTTGTCGCCTCGGACCTCAACGATGTGATCGACGGCGCCTTCTCCGACACCCTTGAGAGCGGCGAGCGCGTAGTAGATGCGATTCGGCCCGGTCTGGAAGTGCCGATAGGAAGTCTGGACGGAAGGCGGCACGACTTCGATGCCGAGGCGGCCGGCATCCTGGCGGAAGTCGACGAGCTTTTCGGTGTTCGACATATCGAGCGTCATCGATGCGGCGAGGAACTCGACCGGATAATGCGCCTTCATGTAGGCCGTCTGATAGGAGACGATGGCGTAGGCTGCGGCGTGCGACTTGTTGAAGCCGTAGTTGGCGAATTTTGCCAGCAGTTCGAAGATGTTGTTCGCCTGCGGCTTGGAGACCCCGTTCTTCATCGCGCCGTCGACGAAACGGACCGACTGCTGGTCCATCTCCGCCTTGATCTTCTTACCCATGGCGCGGCGCAAAAGGTCGGCTTCGCCGAGCGAGTAGCCCGACAGGACCTGCGCGATCTGCATGACCTGTTCCTGGTAGACGATAACGCCCTGGGTTTCCTTGAGCAGATAGTCGATCTTCGGATGGATCGAGGCGATCTCCTCCTCGCCATGCTTGCGGGCATTATAGACCGGGATGTTTTCCATCGGGCCCGGACGATAAAGCGCGACAAGGGCGATGATGTCCTCGATGCAGTCGGGGCGCATGCCGATGAGGGCCTTGCGCATGCCGGCACTTTCCACCTGGAACACGCCGACCGTTTCACCACGCGAGAGCATCTCGTAGGTCAAGGTGTCATCGAGCGGGATGGCCGCGAGATCGACCTTGTGGCCACGCTGCTCCTCGACGAAATCGACAGCCGTCTTCAGGACAGTCAGCGTCTTCAGGCCGAGGAAGTCGAACTTCACGAGACCGGCCTGTTCGACCCATTTCATGTTGAACTGGGTCACCGGCATGTCGGAGCGCGGATCGCGGTACATCGGCACCAGCTTCGACAGCGGGCGATCGCCGATGACGATACCGGCAGCGTGGGTCGAGGCGTGGCGGTAGAGACCCTCGATCTTCTGGGCTATCTCAAGAAGCCGCGCGACCACGGGCTCTTCTTCGGCTGCCTCTTGAAGCTTGGGCTCCTCCTCGATCGCCTTTGAGAGCGGCGTCGGATTGGCAGGATTGTTCGGCACCAGCTTGCAGATCTTGTCGACCTGGCCATAGGGCATTTCCAGCACGCGGCCGACGTCGCGCAGGGCCGCGCGGGCCTGCAACGAACCGAAGGTAATGATCTGGCCCACCTGCTCGCGACCATACTTTCGCTGAACGTAGCGAATGACCTCTTCGCGGCGCTCCTGACAGAAGTCGATGTCGAAGTCGGGCATCGAGACGCGTTCCGGGTTGAGGAAGCGTTCGAAGAGCAGCGAGAAGCGCAAGGGATCGACGTCGGTGATGGTCAGGGCATAGGCGACGAGCGAGCCCGCACCCGAACCACGGCCCGGGCCGACCGGGATGTCATGCTGTTTCGCCCATTTGATGAAGTCCGAAACGATCAGGAAGTAGCCTGGGAACTTCATGCGTTCGATGACCGAGAGTTCGAACTCCAGCCGGTCACGATAATCCTTTTCCTCGTAGCCCGGCGCCATGCCGAGGGCTGCCAGACGCTGGTCGAGCCCCTCCTCCGCCTGACGGCGCAGCTCGAGTGCTTCCTCTCGTTCGGCTTCTTCCGGATCGTCGCTGCCACCGGTAAAGCGCGGCAAGATGGGCTTGCGGGTATCGAGAACGAAGCAGCAGCGACGGGCGATCTCGACGGAATTCTCCAGCGCTTCCGGCAGGTCGGCGAAGAGCTTCATCATATCCGCCCGGCTCTTCAGATAATGATCGGGGGTCAGGCGGAAGCGGTCGTCGTTCGAGACGATGGCATTGTGAGCGACCGCCATCAGCGCGTCATGGGCATCGTAATCGTCGCGGGCCGGGAAGAAAGCCTCGTTGGTCGCGACCAGCGGCAGATCATGCTCATAGGCGAGCTGGACCATGCGCCGCTCATGCGTGCGATCATAGTCGCCATGGCGCTGCAGTTCGACATAAAGGCGATCGCCGAACAGGTGCTTCAATGCGACGAGGCGGCTTTCGGCCGGGGTCTTGTGACCGTCTTTGAGGATACGATCGACCGGCCCGCCACCGGCGCCCGTCAACAGGATCAGGCCCTCGGTGCCGCTCTCTTCGAGCCAGGAAAGCTTTACATGGGTCGGCTGCCCCGCGTCGCCGCCGAGATAGGCCCGGCTGACGAGATCGACGAGGCGCTCATAGCCGTCAGCGTCGGAGGCCAGGACCACAACCGACGGCAGATCCGGCATGTGGCCATTACCGCCACGCTTCTCGCCGGTCGAATCTTCCATGTCGATCGACAGCTGGCAGCCGATGATCGGCTGGATGCCATCGCCGAGCGCCTTCTGGGAAAACTCGAGCGCAACGAAAAGATTGTTTGTGTCAGTGATCGCGATCGCCGGCTGGTCGTCGGCGACAGCTTTGCCAAGGATCTTCTTGAGCGGCAGAGCGCCCTCAAGCAGCGAATAGGCAGAATGCACCCGCAAGTGCACGAATCCCGGGCCATCACCCAGTCCACCGGACGCCTGCCTGTCGACGCTGTCCTCGCCCATACCGCTTCATTCCCTGATTTCTGAATCGGTCGGGATTTTCGGCTTTCAGGATCACGAAGTCCAGAAGGAAGTCGGGCGGCAAAGCCTTCCTCACCAGCTTTGCCGCCCGCAGTATCAGAGCGCCATCATCAGCAGCGCCATGCTGGATACGAAAACGGCCATCGAGGCAAATGCAGCAACGTCACGAAGAATTTCGGTCATTTCTGTCTCCTTGTCCCTTTATGTTTTTATTTTGTTCCGCTCTTGTTCCAATGTCAACCTAAAAAAACCGCAACCTCGGCGGAACAAATTCCACCGAGGCGCACGGCCATCCGGAAAGAAGACAGAAACTGGAGAGAAGTCAGACCTGGAGTTCGACGACCTTGCCATCGACAAGGGTGACGCAGCGGTCCATCCGGCGGGCGATGTCGTGATTGTGGGTCGCAATCATCGCTGACAAACCAGACTGGCGGACCAGTGCTTCGAGCGCCGAGAAGACATAACTTGCCGTCTCGGGATCGAGGTTGCCGGTCGGTTCGTCGGCAAGCAGCACCAGCGGGGCGTTGGCGACTGCGCGGGCAATCGCCACGCGCTGCTGTTCGCCGCCGGAGAGTTCGGCCGGGCGGTGATCGGCGCGATTGCCGACACGCATATAGTCGAGAAGCTGCTTGGCGCGTTCGGCGGCCTCCGGCTTGGTGAGCCCGGCGATCAGCTGCGGCATCATCACGTTTTCCAGCGCGGTGAATTCAGGCAGCAGATGGTGGAACTGATAGACGAAGCCGATCGACTTTCGGCGAATTGCGGTGCGCTGCTCGTCGCCCAGTTCCTGGCAGGCAACGCCGCCAACGGTCACGTCGCCGCCATCGGGGTGCTCAAGAAGCCCGGCAACATGCAGAAGCGTAGACTTGCCGGTGCCCGACGGGGCGACCAGCGCCACGGTCTCGCCAGTGCGCAGGGTAAAGTCCGCACCTTTCAGGATCGAGAGCACGGTTTCGCCCTGACCGTAATGGCGATCGATGCCGGCAAGCGAGAGAACCACGTCTTTTGCCATTGATTTCGGCATCCTCATTCGTAACGCAGGGCCTGGACAGGATCCAGGCGCGAGGCCCGCCAGGCCGGGAAGATGGTGGCCATAAAGGACAGGCTGAGCGCCATGATGACCACCGAGATGGTCTCACTCGCATTCATGTCCGCCGGCAGCTGGCTCAGGAAATAAAGCTCGGGATCGAAGAGCATCGTTCCCGACACCCAGGAGAAGAACTGGCGGATGCTTTCGATGTTGAGACACACGACCACACCCATCACGACGCCGGCAAGTGTGCCGGCCGTGCCGATCGCTGCACCCGTCATGAAGAAGATGCGCATGATGGCGCCCGATGTCGCGCCCATGGTGCGCAGGATCGCGATGTCGCTCGCCTTGTCCTTCACCAGCATGATCAGGCCGGAGATGATATTGAGCGCCGCGACAAGCACGATCAGCGTCAGGATCATGAACATGACGTTGCGCTCGACCTGGAGCGCCGAGAAGAAGGTCTGGTTGCGCTGGCGCCAGTCGGTCAGGAAGATCTGGCGGCCGGCGGCTTCCTCGATCAGCGGGCGCAGTTCGTCGACGGCGTCAGGATCCGAAATGAAGAGCTCGATCGACTGCACGATGCCTTCGACGTTGAAATAGAGCTGCGATTCCTCGAGCGGCATATAGATGATCGAGGCATCATATTCCGACATGCCGATCTCGAAGATGGCCGCAACGGGGTAGGACTTCACGCGCGGATTGACGCCGAGCGGCGTGATGTCGCCTTCGGGCGAAACCAGCGTAATCGTATCACCGGCGGACAAGCCCAGTTGGGCTGCCATGCGCGAGCCGATCAGCACGCCCTGCCCCGTGGCAAAGCCGACCATGTCGCCCTGTCGGATATTGGAGGAGACGACGGTGAGTTTGGTCAGGTCATCCGGACGGATGCCGCGCACCAGTGCACCCGTACCAGCGCCCTGGCGACCCGAGGCAAGCGTCTGGCCTTCAACCAGCGGCAGCGCCATGGTGACGCCCGGAACGGCAGCAAAGCGCTCGGCAAGCCCCGCATAATCGGTCAGCGGCTGATCGACGGCTTGAACGATCATGTGGCCATTGATGCCGAGAATGCGCGAGACGAGTTCGGTGCGGAAGCCGTTCATCACCGCCATGACGATGATCAGCGTCGCCACGCCGAGCATGATGCCGATGAAGGAGAAGCCGGCAATGACGGAAATGAAGGCTTCCTTGCGCCGGGCGCGCAGATAGCGCCAGGCCACCATGCGTTCAAAGCCGGAAAAGGCGCGCGCTGATGCGGCCTTGTCCGTGTCCACCGTCTCTTTGCCAACGGCCGTCGTCGCCATGGTTTCTCCTTGCCTCGGGATCAAGTCTCAAGACCCGACCTTAGTTCGGCGTAAGGCTTTTGCCTCAGGCCGTCAGCTTGTTGATCGCCGCTTCGATCGTCAGCGTCTCACGGGCACCGGTCTTGCGGTCCTTGAGCTCGACTTCGCCGGCAGCGACGGCACGCGGGCCCGCAATGACCTGGACCGGCACGCCGATCAGATCGGCGGTCGCGAACTTCGTGCCTGCACGATCGTCGGTGTCGTCGTAGAGCACGTCCTTGCCGGCATTCTGCAGCGCGACGTAGAGGCGGTCGCAGGTCGTGTCGCAAGCCTCGTCACCCGGCTTCATGTTGATGACAACAGCATCGAAAGGCGCGACCGAAGCCGGCCAGATGATTCCGTTCTCGTCATGCGAGGCTTCGATGATGGCCGGAACAAGGCGCGTCGGGCCGATACCGTAGGAACCCATGTGGACAAGATGCTCCTTGCCGTCGGGCCCTTGCACCTTGGCGCCCATTGGCTCGGAATATTTGGTGCCGAAATAGAAGATGTGACCGACCTCGATGCCGCGCGCCGAGAGACGATCATTCTCGCCGATGGCGTCAAAGGCGGCTTCGTCATGCATTTCGGAGGTGGCGGCGTAGACCGAGGTCCACTTGTCAAAAACGGACTGCAGGCCATCGACGCTGTCGAAATCGGTGTCGGCAGCCGGAATGTCGAAATCGACGAAGCTCTTGTGGCAATAGACTTCAGATTCGCCGGTGTCGGCCAGAATGATGAATTCGTGGCTGTGATTGCCGCCGATTGGGCCGGTGTCGGCGCGCATCGGGATGGCGCGCAGACCGAGGCGATCGAAGGTGCGCAGGTAAGCGACGAACATCTTGTTATAGGAATGGATCGCGTCGGACTGGGTCAGGTCGAAGGAATAGGCATCCTTCATCAGGAATTCGCGCGAGCGCATGGTGCCGAAACGCGGGCGGATCTCGTCGCGGAACTTCAGCTGGATGTGGTAGAGGTTGAGCGGCAGGCTCTTGTAGGACTTGACCGACGAGCGGAAGATGTCGGTGATCATCTCTTCGTTGGTCGGGCCATAGAGCATCGGACGGTCCTGCCGGTCGCGAATGCGCAGCATTTCCTTGCCGTAATCCTCGTAACGACCGCTTTCCTGCCAGAGCTCGGCCGACTGCAGTGTCGGCATGGAGAGTTCGATGGCGCCGGCGCGGTTCTGCTCTTCGCGGATGATGGCGTTGACCTTGTCGAGCACGCGCTTGCCGAGCGGCAGCCAGGAATAGATCCCCTGGCTCTGCTGGCGGATCATGCCCGTCCGCAGCATCAGGCGGTGGGAGACGATCTCGGCTTCCTTGGGGTTTTCCTTCAGGATCGGCATGAAGTAGCGCGACAGACGCATAACGAATTCCAGATGGTTATCGATGCCGCCAAATCAGGCGGAATCAGCGATTGAAACGGGATGTCAGGAAGCGTTCATAGCCGGTTGGACATGAGAAGAAAACCCGCAAGCGCCGTTCGCTGCCCTCGCCCACAGCCGGCACCTCAAGCGCGCCATTGGGCCGCGCAGGGGACACGTGATTGCGACGTCGAAACCTAAAAATCAGATCATTCCATGACGCTTATGCGACAAAGCGACATGAGGAATTTTTTTTGGATGGGTGTAACAAATCTGCAAGATTCAGGGGTGACAAGGGTCACCGATTGGGCTAGGTTCAGCCCATAAAAGAGGCAGGGAGTACAAATCTTTGCCACACTCGCGGTCAAGTCTTGGGAGGATCAGATCTAGGCGCGCCCGTTCGCAGCCCCTTAATTGGTGAAGGATCACGCGAAGCTTCGAACAAGGTCTTTTGACCTTGTTTTTTTTTGCCTAGTCGACGGAATGGGCGCGCTGAGAGGCGCCGATCAGCCTTGCGGCTCAACGCCCGGCATGATGACCGGCAGATCGTTGAAGCTGATGCCAAAATAAGTGCCGGCGACATACCAGGCGCCATAGATCAGTGCAGAGACGATGGAAGTGGTCAGGAAGATGCGCGCCGCACGGAAGCGGGTGGGAGCACTGGCCACGGTTCCCGGCACGACGTTTTGATCCTCGTCCTGGGTGCGAAGGCCGATCGGCAGCACCGCAAACAGCACCAGCCACCAGATCACAAAATAGACTGCCAGTCCCGACAGGATCGCCATGATGTTTCGCTCCAGACATGAGATGGCGCCCAACGTTACGCCTGCGCCGCTCTTTCTCCCCCTATAATCGCGGAAACGGCCTGGCACAAAGACAAAAGCGTCGCAGGCCCGTCCGAGCCGCGATCAACAAGACTTCATCGGTTCGTGAATGGGCCTCAGACCTGTTCGAGCTCGATCAGGGTGCCGAAGAAATCCTTGGGATGCAGAAACAGGACCGGCTTGCCATGGGCGCCGATCTTCGGCTCGCCACTACCGAGTACACGAGCTCCGGATGCTGAGAGCTGGTCGCGGGCGGCAAGGATATCGGCGACCTCGTAGCAGATGTGGTGCATGCCGCCCGAGGGAGCCTTCTCAAGGAAGGCGGCAATCGGCGAATTCTCGCCAAGCGGTTCGAGAAGTTCGACCTTGGTGTTCTCGAGTTCGACAAAGACGACGGTCACACCATGCTCAGGAAGCGCCTGTGCCTGGGACACCTTGGCGCCGAGCGTATCACGATAACTCGCGGTCGCAGCCGTGAGATCCGGAACGGCGATGGCGATGTGATTGACGCGGCCGAGCATGTCTTCCTCCAGTCGTTGCGGGCAAAGATTAGGTCATCCCTGCCCGCCTCGTCCCTCAGACTTTGGTCAGGAACACCGTGACGATCGGCTTCTTGCCCCAGACTTCGTTGGCAGTCGAGCGCACCGCGCGGCGGATGGACTCGCGAACGGTGTCGAGATCCTTGCGACGGCTGCGCGGAATGCTTTCGACGGCACCGAGGACGGCATCATAGAGCGTATCCTCCATCAACTCTCCCTCATGGTCGACTTCCGGCAGGCCGAAAGCCACGACATCGGGATCACCAAGGAAATCGAAGCGACTGTCGAGAAGCACGCTGACGGCAACATGGCCGACATAGGAGAGCTTCTTGCGATCGGCGATACCCATTTCCTCGATGTCGCCGACGAGTTTGCCGTCCTTGTAGACGCGGCCGGAGGGTGCCTGATCGATGACTTCGGCGGGGCCCGGCGCGATGCGCAGCATGTCGCCATTGCGGACACGCGGCACGGTCGGGATGCCGGCCTGAAGCGCCAGTTCCTTCTGGGCGACCAGATGGGCGGCCTCACCATGAACGGGCACGAGGATCTGCGGACGGACCCACTCGTACATCTTGAGCAGTTCGTTGCGGCGCGGATGGCCCGAAACGTGGACAAGTGCATCACTGTCGGTGACGATATGGACGCCCTGCTCGATCAAACCGTTCTTGATTTCGAGGATGGCCTTCTCGTTGCCTGGAATGGCGCGCGAGGAGAACACGACCGTGTCGCCTTTCGTCAGCGCCACGTTGCGCATCTCGTCACGCGAGAGCTTGGCGAGTGCTGCGCGCGGCTCGCCCTGGCTACCGGTGAGGATAACGACGATCTTGTCGCGCGGGATGAAACCATATTCGTCTTCGGCAATGAAGGGCTTGATGCCCTGCATGATGCCGATGTCATCGGCGACCGCCGTTACGCGCTTCAGCGAACTGCCGAGCAGCAGGACTTCGCGGCCGGCCGCTTCCGCCGCCTGGGCGATCGAGCGGATACGACCGACATTCGAGGAAAAGGTGGTGATTGCCACACGGCCTTCCGCAGCTTCGATGATCTTCTGCAAACCTGCCGAAACCTCCTCCTCGGAGGGCGAGACACCATCACGCATGGCATTGGTCGAATCGCAGAACATCGCCAGCACGCCCTCGTCGCCGACGGCACGGAAGCGCTCTTCGTCGGTCAGTGGGCCGAGCGAGGGATTGTGGTCGATTTTCCAGTCACCCGTATGGATGAGATTGCCGAGCGGCGTGCGGATGACGAGCGACATCGGCTCAGGGATCGAGTGGTTCACGCCGATCGCTTCAATTTCGAACGGGCCAACATTGATCCGGTCGCCCTGCTTGAAGGGCGTGATCGGGATCTCGGCGCGCGAGCCCTCATAGTCGCGCTTGGCTTCGAGCATGCCGGCCGTGAAGCGCGAGGCATAGACAGGCACATTGAGGCCTGGCCACAGATCGTTCAGTGCACCGTAATGGTCTTCATGGGCATGGGTGATGATGATGCCCTTGAGGTTCTTTTTCTGCTTCTTGATGAAACTGATATCGGGCAGTACGAGATCGACACCCGGCAGATCCGGCCCGGCGAATGTCACGCCGCAGTCGACCATGATCCACTGGCGATTGGACGGCGGACCATAGCCGTACAATGCGAGGTTCATGCCGATTTCACCCACGCCGCCCAGCGGCAGGAAAACCAGTTCGTCGTTATTGGCCATTCTCAGTTCCGATCCAGTCTACCCGAAAAACACATCTCCGGCGGCAACCGACATCATTCCGTCGGAGCCCCGGTCGAGCAACAAAATTCCCTTATCATCGATTCCGGAAAAGATACCGGAAATCGAGCGGTCCGGGAGGTTCACAGTTATTTTCTCGCCGATGCCACAGGCGACGCAACGCCAGCGCCGCACGATCTCGGCGATCCCCCTGCCCTCGTCCCAGACGTAAAGAACCTCTGACATCTCGGCGAACAGATGGGCGAAGAACTCCGGCGGCGAAATCGAAACGCCCTGATCGGCAAGCGAGGTCACCGGATAAAGCGTCAGGTCAGGGCGGTGGGCGATATTGATGCCGATCCCGATGGCAAGTGCCATGCGGCCATCGGCGATACGTTCCGCCTCGAGCAATATTCCTGACGTCTTCTGACGACCGATCAGTACGTCGTTCGGCCATTTGATCTCGACAAGCTCGCCGCCCGGCGGCATCACCGCCTGTACAGCGGCATGAACGGCCAGCGCTACGGCAAGCGGCAGCGATCCCAGTTGTTCGGCCGGTGCTGGATCCATCAGCAGAAGGGTCGAATAGAGATTGCCACGCTCGGACACCCATGGCCGGCCGCGGCGGCCGCGGCCACCGGTCTGGCGCTCGGCCGTCAACCACAGAAAACCGGAATCGCCCGCGCGAGCGCGGGCGAATGCTTCCGTATTGGTGGACGAGACTTCGTCGAGGGATTCGTGCCGGAAGTCGTCGAGCGAAATCCGGCGCGGTCTACCGAGGCTGGTCAATTAAACAACGTCTTTGCAGCTGCTTCCGCCGCGGTCCCGAGCGGACCGCCGAAGAGGACGTAACCGACCACGAAGAAACCGGAGAGACCGAAGACGAGGCGCAGCTCGATCGACGTGCGGGCGAATTCACCCTTGGCTTCGTCGAACCACATGACCTTGATGATGCGCAGGTAGTAATAGGCGCCGATGACCGAGGCCAGAACACCGATGATCGCAAGCGCATAGAGCTTGGCTTCGATGGCAGCCACGAAGACGAAGTACTTGGCGAAGAAGCCTGCGAGCGGCGGAATGCCGGCGAGCGAGAACATCAGCGCGGTCAACACGAAGGCCATGAACGGCCGCGTGGTCGACAGGCCAGCGAGATCGTCGATGTTCTCGACATTGCCGCCTTCCTTCTGGCGCATCGCCATGATGCAGGCAAAGGTGCCGAGCGTCATCACCAGATAGATCATCATGTAGAGCAGAACGCCGGCGACGCCGGTGTCATTGCCGGCGGCAAGGCCGACCAGCGCGTAGCCCATGTGACCGATGGAAGAATAGGCCATCAATCGCTTGATGTTCTTCTGACCGATGGCTGCGACCGAACCCAGGACCATCGATGCAATCGCGATGAAGACGACAATCTGCTGCCATTCGGCGAAGATCGGCAGGAAGGCGTCGATGACGATGCGTACGAAAATCGCCATAGCACCGATCTTCGGAGCGGCCGCCAGGAATGCTGTTACTGGGGTCGGGGCGCCTTCATAGACGTCGGGCGTCCACATGTGGAACGGAACGGCGGAGATCTTGAAGGCAAGGCCAGCGAGAACGAACACAAGGCCGAAGATCAGACCGAGCGACGGTTCGCCCTGCGACAGAACGGCGGCAATCTCGTCGAAGCCGGTATTGCCGGTGAAGCCATAGACCAGCGACATGCCGTAGAGCAGCATGCCCGACGAGAGAGCACCAAGCACGAAGTACTTGAGGCCGGCTTCCGTCGAACGCAGGCTGTCACGGTTGATGGCAGCGACGACATAGAGCGCCAGCGACATCAGTTCGAGGCCGAGATAAAGGGCGATCAGGTCATTGGCCGAGATCAGCAGCATGACGCCGAGGGTCGCGAGCACGAGAAGGACCGGGAATTCGAACTTGTCGAGGTGGTCGTAGCGGGCGTGGCCGACCGCCATGATCATCGCCGTGACCGAACCGATCAGGGCGAGGATCTTCATGAACTTGGCGTAGCCGTCAGCGAGGTAGGCGCCATTGAAGGCCTCTCCTTCCGCGCCGGAGAACACCAGCCAGGCACCCGAGAAGATCAGCAGCGCGATCGCCAGTCCTGTGACAACACTGTTCGACTTCTCGCCCGAAAACACGCCGATCATGAGCAGCACCATGGCGCCCACAGCCAGGATCAATTCCGGCGTGACCAGATGCAGGCTAGCAATGAGAGTTTCAACGGTCATGTCCAAAGGATCCTGTCGTCAGTTCGCAATCAGCGCCAGGGACTGGGCTGCTTGCAAGGCTGCGGAGTAGTTGTTCACCAGATTGTCGACGGAGGCGGCGGTCGCATCGAGGATGGGAGCCGGATAGACGCCGAAGAAGATGGTGAGGGCGATCAGCGGATAAAGGGTCAGCTTTTCGCGGGTGGAAAGGTCGAGCATGCTCTTCAGGCTCTCCTTTTCGAGCGCACCGAAGACGACCCGGCGATAGAGCCAGAGCGCATAGGCTGCCGAAAGGATGACGCCGGTGGCGGCAAAGAGCGCGACCCAGGTGTTGACGCGGAAGACACCGATCAGGGTCAGGAACTCGCCGACGAAGCCCGAGGTGCCCGGCAGGCCGACATTGGCCATGGTGAAGACCATGAAGGCGAGCGCGTATTTCGGCATGTTGTTGACCAGACCACCATAGGCCGCGATCTCGCGGGTATGGAGACGGTCGTAGATCACGCCGACGCAGAGGAAGAGCGCGCCGGAGACAAAGCCGTGGCTGATCATCTGGAAGATCGCACCCTGTACGCCCTGCTGGTTGGCGGCGAAGATACCCATGGTGACGTAGCCCATGTGCGCGACCGAGGAATAAGCGATCAGCTTCTTCATGTCTTCCTGCATCATCGCGACCAGCGAGGTGTAGATGATGGCAATCACGGACAGCGTGAAGACGAAGGGCGCGAAGAAGTCGGATGCCAGCGGGAACATCGGCAGCGAGAAGCGCAGGAAGCCGTAGCCGCCAAGCTTCAGGAGGATGCCGGCGAGGATCACGGAGCCTGCCGTCGGTGCTTGAACGTGCGCATCCGGCAGCCAGGTATGCACAGGCCACATAGGCATCTTCACCGCGAAGGAAGCGAAGAAAGCAAGCCATAGCCAGGTCTGCATCTGCGGCGGGAAATCGTGCTGCAGAAGCGCTGCGATGTCAGTCGTGCCGGCATCCCAGTACATTGCCATGATGGCGAGCAGCATCAGCACCGAGCCGAGCAGCGTGTAGAGGAAGAACTTGTAGGATGCGTAGACGCGATCCTTGCCACCCCAGACACCGATGATGATGAACATCGGGATGAGGCCGGCTTCGAAGAAGACGTAGAAGAGCACGATGTCGAGCGACACGAAGACGCCGATCATCAGGGTCTCGAGCACCAGGAAGGCGATCATGTATTCCTTCAGGCGCTTCTCGACCGAGGTCCAGCTCGCAAGAATGCAGAAGGGCATGAGCAGCGTCGTCAGGATGACGAACAGCATCGAGATGCCGTCGACGCCGACGTGGTAGGAGATGCCGGTACCAAGCCAGGCATGCTTCTCCACCATCTGGAAGCCGGCGTTCGAATTGTCGAAGTTGATCCAGATGAAGAGCGACACGACGAAGGTGAAGACCGTCGTCAGCAGCGAGACGTTCAGGATGTTGCGGCGGCCGAGAGAAGTATCACCCCGGGTCAGCAGAAGCAGAGCCACGCCGACAAGAGGAAGGAAGGTGACCGTCGAGAGAATGGGCCAATCGGTCATCAGAGGGAGCTCCCGAGCATCATCCAGGTAACAAGTGCCGCAATGCCGATGAGCATCGCGAAGGCATAGTGATAGAGGTAACCCGACTGCAGGCGGACGACCTTCTGGGTCAGGCCGCCAACGGCAGAGGCAACGCCGTTCGGGCCATAGGCGTCGATGGTGGCGACGTCACCCTTCTTCCAGAGGAAGCGCCCGAGCGCCTTGGAGGACCGAACGAAGAGGAAGTCGTAGAGCTCGTCGAAGTACCACTTGTTGAGCAGGAACTGGTAGAGCATCCACTGCTGTTCCGCGAGCTTCTTCGGTGCCGACGGGTTCTTGATATACATGTACCAGGCGGTCACGAAGCCGAGCGTCATGGCAATGAACGGGCTCCACTTCACCCACTTCGGAACGTCATGGAACTCTTCCAGTACCGTGTTGGTCGGAAGCGTGAAGAGCGCGCCCTTCCAGAACTCGGCATAGTGATGGCCGAAGAAGTAGTCGTGGAAGATGAAGCCGGCAAACAGTGCGCCGAAACCGAGCAGGTAGAACGGGATCAGCATCACCTGCGGGCTTTCATGCACATGGTGCATGACGTCGGCAGACGCACGCGGCTTGCCGAAGAAGGTCAGGAACGCCAGGCGCCAAGAATAGAAGCTCGTGAACAGAGCCGCAATCACCAGCATTGTGAAGGCAAAACCACCGACGGACGAGCTCGAGGCGAAGGCAGACTCGATGATGTAGTCCTTCGAGAAGAAGCCAGCGGTACCGATAAGGGTTCCGGGGATACCGACGCCGGTCAGAGCGATCGTACCGATCGTCATGGCCCAGAAGGTCACGGGGATGTGCTTCCTCAGACCACCCATGTAGCGCATGTCCTGCTCGCCATCGACGGCGTGGATGACGGAGCCTGCGCCCAAGAACAGGAGTGCCTTGAAGAAGGCGTGCGTGAAGAGGTGGAAGACGGCTGCGCCATAGGCGCCGACGCCGAGCGCCACGAACATGTAGCCGAGCTGCGAGCAGGTCGAATAAGCGATGACGCGCTTGATGTCGTTCTGCACAAGGCCGACGGTCGCCGCGAAGAACGCCGTGATTGAGCCGACGATGGTGACGACGGTCAGCGCATCCGGCGACAGTTCGAAGACGGGCGACATGCGGGCGACGAGGAAGACGCCGGCGGTGACCATGGTTGCGGCGTGAATGAGCGCCGAAACCGGGGTCGGGCCTTCCATGGCGTCCGGCAGCCAGGTGTGCAGCAGGAACTGCGCCGACTTACCCATCGCGCCCATGAAGAGCAGCAGGCAGGCGCCGGTCAGCGCATGGCTGCGGTCAAGCTGCATGCCGAAGAGGTTCAGCACGACTTCGGGCGACGCTGCAGGATCGGTCGGCAGATAGGACTGGGCCGAGGCGAAGATCGTCTCGAGGTTGATCGAGCCGAACATCACGAAGAGCGCCGAGATGCCGAGGATGAAGCCAAAGTCACCGACGCGGTTGACGATGAAGGCCTTCATGGCAGCGGCGGAAGCGGACGGCTTCTTGTACCAGAAGCCGATCAGCAGATAGGACGCAAGACCTACGCCTTCCCAGCCGAAGAACATCTGCAGCAGGTTGTCCGACGTAATGAGCATCAGCATCGCGAAGGTGAAGAGCGACAGATAGGCAAAGAAGCGCGGCCGATGCGGGTCGTGGTGCATGTAGCCGATCGAGTAGAGGTGCACGAGGCACGACACCGAGTTGACCACTACGAACATCACAGCCGTCAGCGTATCGATGCGGAAGGCCCATTCGACGTCGATGCCGCCGGACTGGATCCAGCGCATCACGGGCACCTTGATGACCTCGTGGGCCTCGTGGCTCATCGCAACGTTGAAGAACACGATCCAGGAGAGGATCGCCACGATGATCATCAGACCCGTGGTGATGTATTCCGACGCCTTGGCGCCGATCTGGCGGCCAAGCAAGCCGGCGATCAGGAAGCCGATCAGGGGGAGAAAGACGATAGCCTTGTAGATCATGACCCGATCAGCCCTTCATCATGTTGACGTCTTCGACGGCGATGGAGCCGCGATTACGGTAGAAGACCACCAGGATCGCGAGGCCGATGGCCGCTTCGGCGGCCGCAACCGTCAGGATAAACAGCGCGAAGACCTGGCCGACGAGGTCGCCGAGGAAGCTCGAGAAGGCCACCATGTTGATGTTCACAGCGAGCAGGATCAGTTCGATCGACATCAGGATGACGATGATGTTCTTGCGGTTCAGGAAGATGCCGAAGACGCCCAGGGTGAACAGCAGTGCACTGACTGTCAGGTAGTGGGAAAGACCGATTTCCATAATTCTTGTTCCTTGACCTCGTGCTCGGCTCAGACGCCCTGGCCCGGCTTGACCTTGACAACCTTGACGGCGGTTTCCGGCGTGCGGGCGACCTGGGCGGAGATGTCCTGGCGCTTGATGTTGGTGCGGTGGCGCAGCGTCAGCACGATCGCGCCGATCATGGCGACGAACAGGACGAGACCGGCGATCTGGAAGAAGAAGACGTAGTCCGTGTAGAGCACGTCGCCAAGCGCCTGGGTATTCTGGCGGTCTGCCACAGCGGGAATAGGCTGGGTGATCGCATTCAGGGCTTCCGGGCTGATCGTGGTTCCGCCGATGACGACGACAAGTTCGACCGCAACGATGAGGCCGACGAGCGCGCCAACCGGTGCGTATTTCGCAGCCCCTGCCCTCAGTTCCGTGAAGTCGATGTCGAGCATCATCACGACGAAGAGGAAGAGAACCGCGACCGCGCCGACATAGACGACCAGCAGGATCATCGCCAGGAATTCAGCTCCCGTGAGGAGCAGAAGACCCGCCGCGTTGATGAAGGTCAGAATGAGGAACAGGACCGAATGGACCGGGTTCCGAGCCGATATCACCATGAAGGCCGAAGCCACAGCGACAAAGGCGAAGAGATAGAAAAAGAGAGCCTGAAGACCCATGTTGGTGCCTTTTCATCTTCCCCCGGACGAGGGCCCTGCCCCGCCGCCCGATAAGGCGTGACCGATATCCCCATCGGCACGCCCGTTACAAAATTCATCATGTGCCCCGGCGAAGCCCCGCGCTCCGCCCAAGGCGATCGATCCCAAGGGATCAGCGGTAGGGCGAGTCGATCGCGATGTTGCGCGCGATTTCCCGTTCCCAGCGGTCGCCGTTGTCGAGCAGGCGCGCCTTGTCGAAGTAAAGTTCTTCGCGGGTCTCGGTGGCGAACTCGAAGTTCGGTCCCTCGACGATCGCGTCGACCGGGCAGGCTTCCTGGCAGAAACCGCAATAGATGCACTTCACCATGTCGATGTCGTAACGCACCGTGCGGCGGGTGCCGTCGTTGCGGCGCGGCCCGGCCTCGATGGTGATGGCCTGGGCAGGACAGATCGCCTCGCAAAGCTTGCAGGCGATGCAGCGTTCTTCGCCGTTCGGATAGCGGCGCAGCGCATGCTCGCCGCGGAAGCGCGCCGATACCGGGCCCTTTTCGAACGGGTAGTTGATCGTTGCCTTCTGCTTGAAGAAGTAGCGCATCGACAGAAAGAAAGCGCCGACGAACTCCTTCAGGAAGACCGAATTGATAGCCTGTGCAATTGCCATCTTATTCTCCAATGCAGCTGAGGTTGCGGCCGGGCGTCATCACGCCCAACCCATCAGCTTGAGCACGAATGCCGTGATGATGACCATGGCGAGCGAGATCGGAAGGAAGACCTTCCAGCCAAGACGCATCAGCTGGTCATAGCGGTAGCGCGGAACGAATGCCTTCACCATGGCGAACATGAAGAAGACCATTGACGCCTTCAGCACGAACCAGACGATGCCGGGGACCCAGTTCAGGAACCAGACGTCGACCGGCGGCAGCCAGCCCCCGAGGAAGAGGATGGTGGTCAGCGAGCACATCAGGACGATGGCGGCATATTCGCCGAGCATGAACATCATGTACGGGGTCGAGCCGTATTCGACCATGAAGCCGGCGACGAGTTCGGATTCGGCTTCCGGAAGGTCGAAGGGCGGACGGTTGGTTTCTGCCAATGCCGAGATGAAGAAGATCACGAACATCGGGAAGAGTGCCAGCCAGTGCCAGTCGAGGAAGGACGCCGGAAGACCCATCATCGTGCCGAGACCGGTGTTCTGGGCAAGCACGATGTCGGTGAGGTTCAGCGAACCGACGCAGAGCAGAACGGTGACGATGACGAAGCCCATCGAGACTTCATAGGAGACCATCTGCGCTGCCGAGCGAAGCGCGCCGAGGAACGGGTACTTCGAGTTCGACGCCCAGCCACCCATGATGATGCCGTAGACTTCGAGCGAGGAGACCGCGAAGACGAAGAGGATGCCGACATTGATGTTGGCGATCACCCATCCGGCGTTGACCGGAATGACGGCCCAGGTTGCGAGCGCGAGCGTCACGGCAACGAGCGGGGCGAGCAGGAAGACGCCCTTGTTGGCGCCGGCCGGAATTACCGGCTCCTTGAAGACGAACTTCAGAAGGTCGGCGAAGGACTGGAAGAGACCCCAGGGGCCGACGACGTTCGGGCCGCGACGCAGCTGAACGGCAGCCCAGATCTTGCGGTCTGCGAGCAGAATGTAGGCGATGAATACGAGCAGGCAGACGAGCAGCAGAAGCGACTGCCCGATCATGATGGCCGCCGGCCACACATAGGTGGAAACAAAATTATCCATGGTCCCCTGCCCTTACTCTGCCGCGGCCTTGAAATTGTTGCGGGCCAATGCCGAGCACTCTGCCATGACGGCCGAAGCGCGTGCTATCGGGTTCGTCAAATAGAAGTCTTTGACCGGCGACGCAAACAGAGACTTGCCCATCTTCCCGGGTTTTTTCGCCAGTGCAGCAATATCGGCCGAAGAGCCTGGTGCGATCTCGTCGATCTCGGCGAAATGCGGGTAGGCTTCGTAAAGCTTCACGCGCAGCTGCGACAGCGAATCAAAGGGCAGCTTCTTGCCGAGTACGTCGGAGAGTGCACGCAGGATCGCCCAGTCTTCGCGGGCCTCGCCCGGCGCGAAGCCGGCGCGGTTGCCCATCTGGACGCGGCCTTCGGTATTGACCCAGGTCCCCGACTTCTCGGTGTAGGTCGCGCCCGGCAGGATGACGTCGGCATAGTGTGCGCCGTTGTCGCCATGGCTGCCGATATAGACCACGCACTTGGCGGACTTCGCGGAGAAGTCCAGCTCATCGGCACCGAGCAGGAAGACGACGTCGAGCGAGGACAGCATCTGACCGGCGGCAACAGCCCCTTCGCCCGGCACGAAGCCGAGGTCGAGCGCGCCGACGCGCGAGGCTGCGGTGTGCAGGACGCAGAAGCCGTTCCATTCGTCGGAGAGCGCGCCGACATCGGCAGCGAGCTTTGCGGCGTTTGCCAGAACGGCGTTGCCGTCGGCGCCCGAAAGCGCACCCTGGCCGATGATAACAAGCGGGTTCTTTGCGGCCTTCAGAGCTTCAGCGAAGTTGTTCTTGCCAGAAACGAGGTCAGACAGCGTCTCGGTGCCAGCACCGAGATACTCATACGGGTAACGCAGCTCACCGCCTTCGCCGATCACGCCGATCGGCAGACCGCCGCGGCGCCAGCGCTTGCGAATACGGGCGTTCAAGACAGCTGCTTCGTAGCGCGGGTTGGCGCCGACGATCAGGATTGCGTCTGCGGCTTCAATGCCTTCGATGCCGGCGTTGAAGAGGTAGGTCGAGCGGCCGAGCGACGGATCAATTGCCGTCCCATCCTGGCGACAGTCGGTATTCGAGGACCCGAGTGCGTTGACGAGCGACTTCAGCGCGAAGATTTCCTCGACGGAAGCGAGGTCTCCGGCGACAGCGCCGATCTTGTCCGCGGAGGTCGAGGCAACGGCCGACTTGATCGCCGCAAAGGCTTCGGCCCAGCTTGCGGGCTGCAGGCGGCCATCCTTCTTGACATAGGGACGGTCGAGACGCTGGGTCTTCAGGCCATCCCAGATGAAGCGGGTCTTGTCGGAGATCCACTCTTCGTTGATCTGCTCGTTGACGCGCGGCATGATGCGCATGACTTCGCGACCACGCGTATCGACGCGGATCGCCGAGCCGAGCGCGTCCATGACGTCGACCGATTCGGTCTTGTTCAGTTCCCAGGGACGAGCCGTGAAGGCGAAGGGCTTGGAGGTCAGAGCGCCGACCGGGCAGAGGTCAACGACATTGCCCTGAAGCTCCGACGTCATCGCCTGCTCGAGATAGGTGGTGATCTCGGCGTCCTCGCCACGGCCGATCAGGCCGAGTTCGGCAATGCCCGCGACTTCGGTGGTGAAGCGGACGCAGCGCGTGCAGTGAATGCAGCGGTTCATCACGGTCTTGACCAGCGGTCCGATATACTTGTCTTCGACAGCGCGCTTGTTCTCGGTGTAGCGCGAGCTATCGATACCGAAGGCCATGGCCTGGTCCTGCAGGTCGCATTCGCCACCCTGGTCGCAGATCGGGCAATCCAGAGGATGGTTGATCAGCAGGAATTCCATCACGCCTTCGCGGGCCTTCTTGACCATCGGCGTGTTGGTGAAGACTTCCGGCAGTTCGCCGTTCGGGCCGCCACGGATGTCGCGCACGCCCATGGCGCAGGAGGCTGCCGGCTTCGGCGGGCCACCCTTCACCTCGACGAGGCACATGCGGCAGTTGCCGGCAACCGACAGCCGTTCATGGAAACAAAAGCGCGGAACCTCGGCGCCAGCTTCCTCGCACGCCTGCAACAGCGTGAAATGATCCGGAACCTCGATCTCTTTTCCGTCGATCTTCAGCTTAGTCATATTCGCCTTCCTGCCTCACGCTTCCGCGCATCCTGCCGGGGCATTCCTGCCGCGACTGACAGTCTTCGTCCGCACCGGATGAAAACTGCCGGTTTTATCCCTCAAGTCCGGCGCATCGCCCCCGCGCGGCCGAACCTTAATCTTAACTGCCTGACCGAGCCTTGCCACCCGCCAACCGGCGCGCCTGGCCTGCCCAGTCGTCTCGCAGCACGCGGCCGCCGAGACCCAATTCCTTGTCCAGCGCATCAAGCGCCTTCTCATTCATCTCAGCGAGGTCCTTGAAGCGGGTAATCCCCCTGCCCCTCAGGACCTGCTCGACCTTGGGCCCGATGCCATCGATCTTCTTCAGATCGTCGGCCTTGCCGCTGGCCTTCCTCGGCTTCGCCGCCGGCGCGGCGGGCTCGACCTTTGCATCCGCCAGAGCCTTCGCTTGTCCCGCGGCCTTTGCCTTTGTTCCAACGGCCGGCTTTGCAGCCGCCTTGGCCTTCGGTGCAGGCTTCGGCTTTTCAGCCTTGGCTTTCACCGGGGCTGCGGCCTTGGCCTTCGCCTTCGCCAGAACCGGCTTTTCCGCCGTCACCTTGGCCGGGGTCGGCTCAGGCTCAACCTTTTCGACCGGGGCCTCGACCTTCGTCTCAGCCCCAGCTGCCGGCTTCGCCTCCGCCGCCTTGCGCTCTTCTTCCAGTTGCCGCGCGATCTGGCCGGTTACTTCCATGGCGCCCTGAATGGAGCCAAGGAAGAGCTTGCCCATCTGCGCCGCCATGCCGAAGCCGAAGGCGGTTGCGGCGGCCATGGCGGCCGCCGGATTGGTCATCAGGTCCTCAAGGCCTTCGGAGGCGCGAGCGTCAGATGCCGGTTCGTCCGGCCCCTTTTTCCCGTCCTTGTCCGAAGAGCCTGTCATCCCCTTTGTCCCTTACTCTGCCGCTTCCATGACCACGCCATGGGCGATCGCGTTGCGGGTGTACTGGTCGATGCGCTTTTCCATCTCCGGACGGAAATGCTTGATCAGGCCCTGGATCGGCCAGGCGGCGGCATCACCCAGCGCACAGATGGTGTGGCCTTCCACCTGCTTCGTCACCTGGAAGAGCATGTCGATTTCACGCTTCTGGGCATTGCCCTTCACCATGCGTTCCATGACGCGCATCATCCAGCCTGTGCCTTCGCGGCATGGCGTGCACTGGCCGCAGCTCTCGTGCTTGTAGAATGCCGAGAGGCGCCAGATGGCCTTCACGATGTCGGTCGACTTGTCCATGACGATGACAGCGGCGGTGCCGAGGCCGGAGCCCAGCTCACGCAAACCGTCATAGTCCATGATCGCGTCCTTCATCTGGGTGCCCGGTACGCAAGGCACCGAGGAGCCGCCCGGGATGACGGCGAGCAGGTTGTCCCAGCCGCCGCGGATGCCGCCACAGTGCTTTTCGATCAGCTCCTGGAAGGTGATCGACATGGCTTCTTCGACCGTGCACGGCTTGTTGACGTGCCCGGAGATCGAGAACAGCTTGGTGCCGGCATTGTTCGGACGGCCGAAGCTCGAATACCAGGACGCGCCGCGACGCAGGATGGTCGGGGCAACGGCGATCGATTCGACGTTGTTGACCGTTGTCGGGCAGCCGTAGAGGCCCATGTTCGCCGGGAATGGCGGCTTGAGGCGCGGCTGGCCCTTCTTGCCCTCGAGGCTTTCCAGAAGTGCGGTTTCTTCGCCGCAGATATAGGCGCCGGCGCCATGATGCACGACGATGTCGATGTCGTAGCCGAGCTTGTTGTTCTTGCCGAGCAGACCGTAGTCATAGCACTCATCGATTGCGGCCTGCAGGGCTTCGCGCTCGCGCATGAACTCGCCGCGGACATAGATGAAGGCATGATGCGCGCCCATGGCGAAGGAAGCGATGACGCAGCCTTCGATCAGGGTGTGCGGATCATGGCGCATGATCTCACGGTCCTTGCAGGTGCCAGGTTCCGACTCATCCGCATTCACGACGAGGTAATGCGGGCGGCCGTCCGATTCCTTCGGCATGAAGGACCACTTGAGACCGGTGGGGAAGCCTGCGCCGCCGCGACCGCGAAGACCCGAGGCCTTCATCTCGTTGATGATCCAGTCACGGCCCTTTTCAAGGATTTGCTTGGTGCCGTCCCAATGGCCGCGGGACATCGCGCCCTTCAGGGACTTGTCCTTGAGGCCGTAGATATTGGTAAAGATGCGATCCTGATCTCTCAACATACCCTAACCTCTCAGCGCGGCTTCTTGCCGAAGACCTTGATGTATTCCGCTTCGCCGCCCTTGGCGAGCGCCTTGGCCTGCTTGACCCAGTCGTCCCGCTCGATACGGCCGGAGAACTTGAGATAGGTGTCGACCCACTCGCGCTCTGCCTTCTTCCACTTGGCGACCTGATCGAACGTGTAGACGCCGAGGCCGTTCAGTGTCGCTTCGATCTTCGGGCCGACGCCCGAGATCATCTTCAGGTCGTCAGGCGTTTCCGGGCGCTCGATGCCGGCCGGACGGTTCTTCTCGTCCATGACCGCGGCGGGAGCCGGAGCGACTTCCTTCTCGACCGGGCGGGCCGTATCGGCAGAATCGCCCTTCTGCTTGACGTTCTCGGCAGCAGCCTTTTTGGCAGTTGCCGGGGTCTTGAGCTTCTCGTCCGTCACCGGCGCATCCGTAACCGGTTTCGCGGCGTTGGCGGGCGGTACGGACACTTCCTCGGTCTGTGCCGGGGCCGTATCGTTGAAGCGGATCGGCTGGATGTCACCGGTCAGGGTGGTCGGACCACCGACAGGCGCCGAGAAAATGCGATCAACCTGCGGGCCAGGCTTGACGTCGGAACCCTTGCCGGCGGCGAACCGATCGATGATGTGCTCGAGCTGGGTCACGGTCAGGTCTTCATAGGCATCCTTGAAGATCATCACCATCGGCGCATTGACGCAGGCGCCCTGACACTCGACTTCTTCCCAGGACAAGGTACCGTCTTCATTGCGTTCGAAGGGCTCCGGGTGGATCTTCGACTTGCAGACGTGAATGAGGTCTTCCGCCCCGCGCAGCATGCAGGGTGTCGTGCCGCAGACCTGGATATGGGCGCGCGTACCGACAGGCTTCAGCTGGAACTGGGTGTAGAATGTCGCGACTTCGAGGACCCGAATGAAGGGCATGTCGAGCATTTGGCCGACATACTCGATCGCAGCCTTGGTGACCCAGCCTTCCTGTTCCTGTGCGCGCATCAAAAGCGGAATGACCGCCGATTGCTGGCGCCCCGCCGGATACTTGCGAATGGTGGCTTCAGCCCAGGTCGCATTCTCCGCGGAGAAGGAGAATGCTGCGGGCTGGAATTGCTCTTCGGCTAGTCGACGAACGGACATACTTCCTCACGCCTTGTCTCAGTTTATGGAACCACACCGCGTATTCGTCACATTGGCGAATTCGCAGGCATAGGCCGAATTGTCTTTCTGAAGGAATACGAAGAGCTTCGAGCCGGTCCAGCTGGAACTCTTGATCTCGTATCCATCCCGGATCAGCTTGGCCATCGACACTGTTTCCCTCGACGATACAGCACTGTTCTCCTGAGCCACCGCCTGGGTGGCGCCGAGACAGATCAGCAATGCCGCGAGGGTCTTAAGCATCAGCGGTCAACTTCCCCGAACACGATGTCGAGCGAGCCGAGGATCGCCGAGACGTCGGCCAGCTGGTGGCCGCGGCACAGGAAATCCATGGCCTGCAGATGCGCATAACCCGGGGCGCGGATCTTGCAGCGATACGGCTTGTTGGTGCCGTCGGAGACGAGGAACACGCCGAACTCGCCCTTGGGGGCTTCGACAGCGGCATAAACCTCACCGGCCGGCACGTGATAGCCTTCGGTGTAAAGCTTGAAGTGGTGGATCAGGCCTTCCATCGAGCGCTTCATCTCGCCACGCTTCGGCGGAACGACTTTGCCGTCGAGCGAGGAGACCGGGCCGGTCTTGGCATCGCCCAACAGGCGATTGACGCACTGCTTCATGATCTTCACCGACTCGCGCATTTCGAACATGCGGATCAGGTAACGGTCATAGCAGTCGCCGTTCTTGCCGACCATGATGTCGAAGTCGAGATCGGAGTAGCACTCGTAGGGCTGCGACTTGCGCAGGTCCCAGGCAGCGCCCGAACCGCGGACCATGACGCCCGAGAAGCCCCAGGCCCAGCAATCATCGAGGCTGACTACGCCGATGTCGACGTTGCGCTGCTTGAAGATGCGGTTGCCGGTCAGAAGGTCGTCGATGTCATCGAGCTTTTCCGGGAACTGGTCGCACCACTTGCCGATATCCTCGACGAGCTGATGCGGCAGATCCTGATGCACGCCACCGGGACGGACGTAAGCGGCATGCATGCGGGCGCCGGAGGCGCGCTCATAGAACACCATCAGCTTTTCGCGCTCTTCAAAGCCCCAGAGCGGCGGCGTCAGCGCACCAACGTCCATGGCCTGCGTGGTGACGTTGAGGAGGTGCGAGAGAATACGACCGATTTCCGAATAGAGAACGCGGATCAGCTGACCACGGATCGGAATCTGGATGTCGAGCAGCTTTTCGACGGCCAGCGAATAGGCATGTTCCTGGTTCATCGGCGCGACATAGTCGAGGCGATCGAAATAGGGCAGCGCCTGCAGATAGGTCTTGGTCTCAATCAGCTTCTCGGTGCCACGATGCAGCAGGCCGATATGCGGGTCGACGCGCTCGACGATTTCACCGTCCAGCTCAAGCACGAGGCGAAGAACGCCGTGCGCCGCCGGGTGCTGCGGGCCGAAGTTGATATTGAAGTTGCGGACGTTGTGTTCGTTCATGGTCTCTGCCCTTCCGCTCACTTGGCCGCTTTTTCATCGCCGGGCAGCACGTAATCCGTGCCTTCCCAGGGCGAGAGGAAGTCGAAATTGCGGAATTCCTGCTTGAGCTCGACGGGCTCGTAGACGACGCGCTTGGCGCTGTCGTCGTAGCGAACCTCGACGAAACCGGTCGTGGGGAAGTCCTTGCGCAGCGGATGCCCCTCGAAACCATAGTCTGTCAGGATACGGCGCAGGTCCGGGTGATCGGTGAACAGGATGCCGTACATGTCCCAGGCTTCGCGTTCGAACCAGTCGGCGCCGGCAAAGACCGGACAGGCCGACGGGACCGGCTTGAACTCGCCGGTTGCGACCTTGATGCGGATGCGCAGGTTCTGACGCGGCGAAAGCAAGTGGTAAACCACGTCGAAGCGGTCTTCGCGCTTCGGGTAGTCGACGCCGCAGATGTCGATCAGGTTGACGAAGCCGCACTGGACGTCGTCACGCAGGAAGGTCAGGAGCGCAATCAGGTTTTCCGACTTCGCCGTCAGCGTCAGTTCGCCGAAGCTGATGTCGCTCGACGAAATCAGCGCACCGCGGACCTCTGCGAGGTAGGAAGCGAGCTCGTTCAGGGCTTCACTCATGTTTTCAGTCCCTTCGCCTTACCGCTCGATCGTGCCCGTGCGCCGGATCTTCTTCTGCAGGAGCATCACACCGTAAAGCAGAGCTTCTGCCGTGGGGGGACAGCCCGGCACATAGATATCAACCGGCACGACGCGATCGCAGCCGCGCACGACGGAATAGGAGTAATGGTAGTAGCCGCCGCCATTGGCGCAGGAGCCCATCGAGATCACGTAACGCGGTTCCGGCATCTGGTCATAGACCTTGCGGAGTGCGGGCGCCATCTTGTTGGTCAGCGTGCCGGCGACGATCATGACGTCAGACTGGCGCGGTGAAGCACGCGGTGCAAAGCCGAAGCGCTCGGCGTCGTAACGCGGCATCGACAGCTGCATCATTTCGACGGCGCAGCAGGCGAGACCGAAGGTCATCCACATCAGCGAGCCGGTACGGGCCCAGTTGATCAGCTCGTCGGTCGAGGTAACCAGGAAGCCCTTGTCGGCGAGCTCGTTGTTGATCTCGCCGAAGAAGCGGTCATCGGCGCCGATCGGCTTGCCGGTGTTGGGATCGATGATGCCCTTTGCCTGTGGCGCGATCATCGTCGTATCGGACTGGATCACTCCCATTCGAGCGCCCCCTTCTTCCATTCATAAATAAAGCCGACGGTGAGAACACCGAGGAAAACCATCATCGACCAGAAGCCGAACCAGCCGATCTCGCTGAAGGATACCGCCCAGGGGAACAGGAAGGCGACTTCGAGGTCGAAGATGATGAAGAGGATCGCCACCAGATAGAAGCGGATGTCGAACTTCATGCGGGCATCATCGAACGCGTTGAAGCCGCACTCATAGGCCGACAGCTTCTCCGAATCGGGCGCCTTGTAGGCAACGGCAAACGGCGCCACCAGGAGCGCAATACCGATGATCAAGGATATGCCGATAAAGATGGCGATCGGAAGGTAAGAACTGAGCAGATCAGTCATCATATCACCCTGCTTGTCTCGCATGCCTGATGGCATTTAGGGCGGAGGCGACAAGCCGTAAAGAGAGTTGCAACGCGCCGTGGTTAGCGCAGGCAGCCACCCAGCGCAAGTCCAACCAAAGCCTTTTCACCCGATACCGGATTGCACCTTACCAGCGGGTAAAATGCATGTCTCGCGCAATCGAGCGTGCAGTGCAAAAAGACGCAACACACCGAGCCTGCAAGCAGGCTCGTCACATCGCAAAATCATCTGAGAAAAGAAGTGGCGCGAGTGACGGGGCTCGAACCCGCGACCTCCGGCGTGACAGGCCGGCACTCTAACCGACTGAGCTACACCCGCGCATTTCATGAGGATTTCCCCATGTCTTCGCTGCCTTAAGCAGCATGCCCTGAAGTCTTTGGAATGGCGCGAGTGACGGGGCTCGAACCCGCGACCTCCGGCGTGACAGGCCGGCACTCTAACCAACTGAGCTACACCCGCGCATTTCCAAATCGGGGTTCAAGGCGATCCCCGTCGAGCGGCTTGCCGTTCGATGAGCGGCTCTCTACGGCGTTCATCTGGAGGTGTCAAGCAGCATCTGAGACAAAACCGTGACGGCCCGATTTTTTCCCCCGCCCCTCCCCCGGGGCCATCGGACGCTCACTGCTCGCGACAACGCGCCGCAGGCGCAAAACAAGGATTCTGCTCGGTTTTCCACAAGAGCCGATCGGCCGCATGACAAAAAAACAAAAAATCTGCACAAACACTCTTGCGGATTTTCCGCGATCCGCATAGATCACGGCCACCGACGCGGCGGACATGATCCGCAAGGCGCACGGGCGATTAGCTCAGTTGGTAGAGCGCTTCGTTTACACCGAAGATGTCGGGAGTTCGAGTCTCTCATCGCCCACCATTCTTTCCCAAGCTTTTAGTTTATGCGCCGGTGGCGTTGGCTTTTGCCCACACCATTCAGCTGGTGCGCGTCGATCCCAAAAAACGCAAAGCGGACGACACCCTCCGGTCCCGTCCGTTCACTGCTGTCCTTATAGGGCGAACGATTCGTCGTCCCTTTTCTGCGCTCAGTCCTGCGCCAAGACGATCACCATGTCCTTCTCTGTATAAGCAAGCAGCTCCGAGCGGTTCGGGTTCACGACGACACCGCCGAGATTTCGCTCATCCGCATCCCCTGCCCGCTGGCGGCGGTGGCCGATGGCGATTTCGCCGCGACGCAGGGCCGAGAGTGCCACGGTGAAAAAATTCACCGGCTGCGAGATATCCACATAGTCGCTCATGGGGCGCATGTAGATCTCGGAGCCTTCGACATCCAGCAACTCATCGAAGATCGCCGCCATGAACTCGTTCTCGGAGGCCTGGGCCAGCATCAAGCTGACCAGCTTGTTGCTGACGACGAAATCATCGGCGCGGGTGACTTCGGCAAGTTCGCGGTTGCGGACATCCGTCATCTCGCTCACGACATTGATGTGGATTCCCGCGTTTTCGGCAATCTTGCGCAGATGGAGAAGCGTGATCAGCGTACGCGTGTCGGCCGACTGCATCGACATATGGTCGCTGTAACCCAGAACGAGAACGTGGTCATAGGAGGGAATATCGAGCGCCTCCAGCGCCGACCGGCTGCTCGTGTCGATGACGGAATGGGACACGGCCATGTTGTGGTTCGGCAGCGAAAGTGCGGCGATATCGGCTTCGAATTCCGGCGTATTGGCGGCAACCGTCAGGACCGAGCCGGGGGCGACGTAGCGCCCCAGTTCGGTGGCGATGATCGGACCACGACGGTTCCAGCCGAGGATCAAGGTGCGCTCGGCCTTCACAGGCTGCGGTGCGGGCTGAAGGATGGCGTTCTGGCCAATCTGCGGAGCACCGGTCCAGGTCTGGATGGAGGCGTCGTCCTCGGCGATGATGACCAGACGCTCGCCGGGCGCGATGACGCGATTCGGCGACGGGTTGAGTTGGATCTGCCCTTCCGTATCGCAGATGCCGATCAGCGTGCTCGTTTCGTAGGACATGACGGCCGCACCGAAGGGTTTGCCCTCCAATGCCGGCTGGGGAAGCGTGTAGATCTCGCAGCCGTCGAAATCGAGGAGCTCGGTATAGACGGCCGACAGGCCCGACTGACGGCTGGTATGGACCACGATCCGGGAAATCAGGTCATCGGCCAGAACCAGCTGCAGCTCCTTGCCGCCAACGATTCGGGCGACCTCGGTGTTCTGTGCATCGCGGATCTCGGCCGCGATCATGTAGGGCTCGGGACGGCGCTGCGGGTCGTTGACCAGAGCGAGAACCGACTTGATGACCTGCGAATCCGGGTCCTCACCTTCGGGCGAGAGGACGATGATCGAGCGGGAGGTGTGCGGGTTCACGATCGCCAGATCGAAGAGATCGGTCGGGTCGCCGCTACGGCAAATGATCTTGGTGTTCTTGAGATCGCCCACCTTGTCGGCGATCTCCTCTTCCATCTCGACCTTGTCCTTGGTCGCCATGATGACGATGCGCGGACGGTGTCGGCTCTGATTGGCGATCACGAGTTCGGAAATCACGTCAAAGATCGAGGCCGACCAGTTGAGGATGATGGTGTGGTCGCTTTCGAGCACCCGGGAGCGGCCCTTGCGCAATTCGTCGAGCTTGTTTTCCAGGCCCGAGCTGATGACACCGATCAAGGCGGAGAAGACGAAGATGCCGGCGAGCGTTACTGCCAGCGCCACGAGGCGGAAGCCCCAGCCCTGGTCGCCGCCCATGGTGCCCGCGTCGAAGGTACGCATCAGGGATTCCCAGGTGCCTTCGATGAAGCTGACCGGTTCACCCCCCTCCGGGGCGATGCCGGTCACGGCGAGGAAGGCGCCCGCAAGCGAGATCACCACCAGGGAAATGAGCGCCAGCCAGCCAATCAAGGCGATTGCACCGCCGGCCATGCTCTTGTCGAACTCGTAGCGCAACCGCGCGCGCCAGCCTGCACTTGTCTTATTCGTCATGTTTTGAACCATCTGTGACTGCGGAAAGCCTCGAATTCGCAGGAGGTTCGTTAAGGATCAATGAGAATGGTGGCTTTACGCGCCGATGGCCCCTGAAAAAGTCACGCCAGCGTGAGCGAAACGTCAATTGACGTGATCTGAGACCTCATTCGATGAAAAAGGCCCGCAACCTTTCGGCGGCGGGCCCTTTCATGCAAGAGGCGTCTTTGACCGTTACTTCCCGCCGATCGGGCGGGTCGCAGCAGCCTTTTCGACCATGGCAGTGACTTCCGCACGGCGAGCGCCCTGAAGCGGCATGCGGGGCATGCGGACACGCTCGGAGCCGCGGCCCATGATCTGCTCGGCGAGCTTGATTGACTGCACGAGGTCGTGTTCGGCGTCGAGATGCAAGAGCGGCATGAACCAGCGATAGATGCGGCGGGCTTCCATCCAGTCGCCACGGTCGGCGGCGGCAACCAGGGCCACCGATTCGGCCGGGAAGGCACTGGTGAGGCCGGAGACCCAGCCCTTGGCGCCGAGCATCATGCCTTCGAGCGCCACGTCGTCGAGGCCGGCGAAGATGTCGTAGCGGTCACCGAAGGCGTTGATCAGGTCGGTGAAGCGGCGCGGATCGGGCGCGCTTTCCTTGACGGCCTTGATGTTCTTCACGCCGTCGAGCGCTTCCAGGACTTCCGCGCCGATGTTGACGCGGTAGGCGGGCGGGTTGTTGTAGAGCATGATCGGCAGGCCGGTCGCTTCGGCGACGGTCTTGAAATGGGCAACCAGTTCATGCGGCTTCGGCACATAGACCATGGCCGGCAGGAGCATCAGGCCATCGGCGCCGATCTTTTCCGCATCGCGGGCATAGGCCGAGGCGCGGCGGGTGTCGAATTCCGACACGCCGGTGACGATCGGCACGCGGCCGTTCACCACCTCGACGGCGGCCTTCAGGATGGTGCGCTTTTCTTCCGGATCGAGCGAGTTGTTTTCGCCGCAGGTGCCCATGACGATCAGGCCGTTTACGCCGTCGTTGACGAGGGCGTCGAGCACGCGCTGGGTGGCGTCGATATCGACCGAGAAATCTTCATGGAATTGAGTCGTTGCGGCGGGGAAAACGCCGTGCCAGCCGGTGGTCATGGGATGCTCCTGTTGAAGTGGTGAAATCACAGTATACAGTTTGTCGACAAAATCAAGACGCATGTTTCAGCGACCGCTGAAACGGGGTCGCAGGGGTCAGATGTCGGGAAGTTCGGCTGCAGCAGTGATGTTGCGGGCGACGTAATCCTGGATCTGGCGGACGATCTGGTCAGCATGGGCGACCGACAGCCGATCGGCCTCCTCGACATCGCCTGAACGGATCGCCTCGATGATCTTCTCGTGTTCCTCGACATAGCGGCGCGGCAGACGGTCATCGAAGGTCTGATAATAAAGCCGGAGAATGCGCCGCCCCTCGTCCAGGAGCCGGGCAAAGAAGGTGGTGTAATAGGGATTGCCGGCGCGCTCGGCGATCGCGACGTGGAATTCCCTGTTAGCCTCGATCATCGCGAAGGCGTCCTGGGCCTCGACGGCGCGTGAAAAGGCCTGCTGCTGCCTTATGATCTCGGCCATCCAGGCATCACCCTGGCGCTTTGCGGCCCCGCGCGTCGTCACGCGATACATCAGGCAGAGCGCCTCGAAATAGGTGGGCAGGCTGGAGAAATCGATGACTGCGACGATCGTGTTGCGGTTTGGCAGGCTGGTGACCAGCCCGTCCGAGGTCAGGCGCAGCAGCGCCTCGCGAATCGGGGTGCGCGACATGCCGAAATGTTCGGAGAGGCGCGTCTCATCCAGCGGACTGCCGGGCGGGCGCTCCATGGTCAGAATTTCGTGGCGCAGCGCCTTGTAGACCGACTCGGAACCGGAGCCGCGGGTGCGTGCCCCCTCACCCTTGCCATTGTCGGCATCCGTGCCGCCCGTCTCGTTCATGCCCATCCATCGACCTGTTTGCTGCCTCGGTTTGAAGCCAGCACAGCGACGAACGGCGCTTAAAGTCAAGCGCCGAGGAGGACGGCGCGTCAGTCAGGCGATCAGGCGAGCTGGCCTGTCGGCGCCTCGTCGCCCCAAAGCAGCGGGTTCCAGGCCAGTTCGGGCGGAACGGCATGAAACAGCGTGCGCGCCGGATAGGCCGAGCGGGGACGCTTGCCGAGCGGCACGAGCTGGAAGCCATGGCCGATCATCTCGTCTTCGTCGAAGACATTGCGCAGATCGACCACGACAGGCGATTTCATCAGATCTTTCAGACGCGGCAGATCCAGCGACTTGAACTGATCCCATTCGGTCACAAGAACGACGGCGTCCGCACCCTCTGCGACCTCGTAGGCGTTCCGCCGATATTTGACAGCACCGAGAACCGCCCTCGCCGCCTCCATGCCTGCGGGGTCGTAGACATGCACATCCGCGCCGCCATCGAGCAGGGTTCTGATGATGGCGATCGACGGCGCCTCGCGCATGTCGTCGGTATTGGGCTTGAAGGTCAGGCCGAGGACACCGATTCGCTTGCCGCGCACGCTGCCGTCACAGGCGCTGATCACCCGGCGGCCCATGGCGCGCTTGCGGTTCTCGTTGATCGCGACCGTTGTCTCGATCAGCTTCAAGGGCCGGTCGTAATCCTGGGCCGTCTTCACCAGCGCCAGCGTATCCTTCGGGAAGCAGGACCCGCCGAAGCCGGGACCCGCCTGGAGAAACTTGTCACCGATGCGGCGATCCATGCCCATGCCCTTGGCGACCTTCTGCACGTCGGCGCCGAGTTCTTCGCAGAGATCGGCCATTTCGTTGATGAAGGTGATCTTCATCGCGAGAAAGGCGTTGGAGGCGTATTTGATCAGTTCGGCTGTGCGGCGCTCGCAGAAATAGAGCGGCATCTCCTTGAGATCGAGCGCCTCATAGATGTCGCGCATGACCTCGGTGGACCGTTCGTCATCCGAGCCGACCACGATCCTATCCGGACGGCGGAAATCGGAAATGGCCGCACCTTCCCGCAGGAATTCGGGATTGGAGACGACCGCGATGTCCTTTTGCGGGAATTCTTCCCGGAAGATGCGTTCGATCTCGTCGCCCGTGCCGACGGGCACGGTGGACTTGGTGACCACGACGGTGAAACCGGTGGCAGCGGCAGCAATCTCGCGGGCGGCGGCGTAGACATGGCTGAGATCGGCGTGACCATCGACGAGGCGCGACGGCGTGCCGACGGCGATGAAGACCGCATCCGCGGCCGCTACCGGTCCGACGAGATCGCCAGAGAAGCTCAGGCGACCGGCGGCACAATTGTCGGCAATGATGATCTCCAGACCGGGCTCGTAGATAGGCACTTTTCCGGCCTGCAGCGCCTCGATCTTGTCCCGGCTCTTGTCGACGCAGACCACGTCATGACCCAGCGCCGCCAGGCAGGCTCCGGAGACAAGCCCCACATATCCCGAACCGATCATTACAATGCGCATCCGTCACCCTTCCCGAAGAGAATCGAGCTTGAACCTCACGCCGTCACATGTGACCGAAAGACACGACGACTGGATGACAGCCGCTCGCCAGGTCGCAGCGACGGGTGATCGGATAGCGAATCGTCTTGTTTCAGGCGCCGAGGCTTGCGCGCAATTTTTGATGCGCCGCCTCGTCGAGGGAGAAATTCCACATCAGGGCGATGGCCGCGAGCTTGGGCAGGATCGGCAGGAAGGCGTAGAGGGCCGTCAGTGCGGTGAGTGCCCCGGGCGTTTGGGTGGCCGTCTGGCTGCCGATGAAGCCGGCGAGATCGAGCAGCGGGAAGACGACGCCTGCAGAGAGTGCCACCGCAAGCTTGGTGGTGAAGCTCCAGGCGGCGAAGTACAGGCCGGAGCGCTGCTCGCCTGATGAAACCGTGTCGTTGTCGATCACGTCGGCCTGGATCGCGGGTGGCAGCGTCAGATCGAAGCCGAGCAAAAGACCGGTCACGACGCAGACCACGGTGAAGGCGAGCACATCGCCCTCGCCCAGGAAACCCGCCACTGAGAAGACGGCACAGGCGAGCATCATGGCGTAGCACCAGGCGCGATGCTTGCCGAGGCGCTTGGCGGTGGCAACCGCCAGCGGCACGCCGGCGATGGCGCAGAGGAAATAGGTGAAGAGCAGCGGCCCCTGCATGGCCGGCGCATCGAGACGCTGGCCGACGAAATAGATGAAGAGCGATGCGGGGATCGCATTGGCAAAGCTGTTCAAGAGGAAGGCGCTGACCAGTCGCAGGAATGGACCATTGGCGCGCAGATGCCGGAAGCCCTCCCGCAACGAGAGCTTGCGTTGCGAGAGATCGACCGGTTCCGGCACCACGGCCACCGCCAGCAGTCCCGCCAAGGGTAGCGCGACGGCAATGAAGACGGCGACCCAGGCGAGGCCATGAAAGCCGGCTGCCGTGTCCAAGCCGCCGACGAATGGCAGGGTGATTGCGATCAGCGAGCCGATCAGGGTGGCGCCCTCGCGCCAGGCCGACAGCTTCACCCGCGCCTGATAACCGGTCGCGAGCTCCGCCCCCCAGGCAGTGTAGGGCAAAAGCGACCAGGTGGCGCCGATGGAGAGCGCCACGCCCCAGAAGGCGAGATAACCGACGCCCGCGTCCTCAGGTGGCCAGAAGAGCATGAAGGCGGCGAGCGCTGTCAGCGGCGTGGAGATGACGAAGAAGAAACGGCGGCGGCCATAGCGAGAGCGGACACGGTCGGACAGCCAGCCAAACAGGGGATCGGTGACGGCGTCGACCAGCCGGATGGCAAGCAGCAGCGTGCCGATGGTCGCGAGCGACAGGGCGAAGTGATCGGCGTAGAAGGTCGGCACCACGATGTAGAAGGGCAGCGCAATGGCGGCCATCGGGATTGCGGGAAGCGCGTAGAAAGCAAGGCGCTTCGACGACGGGGCCTGGTCTGTCATGGGGATCCGATCACTGAACTCTCTGGAAAGGTCTACGGCTTGTCGGCGTTAACGGTTTTGCCCGTGCGGCGGCAGCGCTCCGAACAGTAGACGACATTGTCCCAGTCCCGCTCCCACTTTTTGCGCCAGGCAAAGGGCTTGCGGCAGACGGGACAAGTTTTCTGGGGCAGATCGCCCTTGCGGATCATCTTGGGCATTCGGGGCTCGCGTTTGAATTTCACCTCCCATTTCGCATGGGCGGCGGTAGCGGATCACTTCAAGAGATTAGAGCGGTTGAAGCTTGCCCCCCCCTGCCCCACTTGCTAGCTCGAAACCGCAATCACGGGAGAGACATCACGATGAGAGAACATAAATTCGGCCGGACGGAATTCACCGTCAGCGATATCGGCTTCGGCGCCTGGCAGATCGGCGGATCCTGGGGCGAGGTATCCGAGGCCGACGGCCGTGCTGCGCTGAATGCGGCGCTCGATGCCGGCATGACCTTCATCGACACGGCAGACGTCTATGGCGACGGTCGCTCGGAAAAGATCATTGCCGAGGTCCTGAAGGCACGCGGCGGCACTCGGCCGATGGTGGCGTCCAAGGCCGGTCGCCGCTTGAACCCGCATGTGGCCGATGGTTACACCAAGGCCAATATCGAGGCCTTCATCGACCGTTCCTTGAAGAACCTCGAAATCGACAGCCTTGATCTCGTGCAGCTGCACTGCCCGCCGACCGACGTCTACTACCGTCAGGAGATGTTCGAGGGGCTCGAAGAGATCCGCAAGGCTGGCAAGATCAAGCATTACGGCGTGTCGGTCGAAAAGGTCGAGGAAGCGCTGAAAGCGATCGAATATCCGGGCGTCGTCTCGGTGCAGATCATCTTCAACATGTTCCGCCAGCGTCCCGCCGCCTTATTCTTCCAGGAAGCCAAGCGCCGCAACGTTGCCGTCATCGCGCGTGTCCCGCTGGCAAGCGGTCTGTTGTCCGGCAAGATCACGGCGGCCACGCAGTTTGCCGCAGAAGACCACCGCAACTTCAACCGCAATGGCGAAGCCTTCGACGTGGGCGAGACCTTTGCCGGCGTTCCCTTCGAGACGGGTCTCGCAGCCGTCGAGGAAGTCCACAAGCTGGTGCCGCAAGGTGCCTCCATGGCGCAGTTCGCGCTGCGCTGGATCCTGATGCACGAGGCCGTCACGGTCGTCATCCCCGGCGCCCGCAACGGCGAGCAGGCGAAGGCGAATGCCGCTGCCTCCGATCTCGCGGCGCTGTCGGTCGACGTGATGGCAGCATCGCGCGAGGTCTATGAGCGGCTGATCGCACCGCATGTGCATCAACGCTGGTAGGACTGAGCGGTATCGACATAAAAAGAGGCCGGGTGGGCGATCATCCGGCCTCTTCTGTTTCAGCTGGCCCGATCTTTCGATCAGTTGGTGCCCTGAAGGTTCACTTCCCAGAACAGGGTCTCGCCAGACGAGTCATCCACGCCGTCATTGTCGGTCACGGCAAAGGCCTTGCCCGATGCGTCGAAGGCGAAGCCTTCGAGCTTGTCGACGACATAGCCATTGGTGGCGGCCTTCAGGTCCGGGATGAAGTCATGGACTTCTTCCTTCGCAACCGTCGGGAGCTCTTCACCGATCTTGGCGGGCTTCAGATCGGCAATGGCGACGCGGTAGAGCTTCTTGAGCTTGGCGTTATCGCCGATCTGGTTGTCGCGCTCGACGATATAGACGTAGTCGCCATGGGCGGTGATTTCCGACAGACCGACCCAGCCTTCGCCAGCCGCTTCCAGCGGATAACGAACGGCACCCCATTCCTTGGACTTCGGGTTGTAGGAGAGGAGCTTCACCGAGCCCTTCTCGTCATCGCCCCATCCGCGCTGAACGGCCATCCAGAGCGTCATGTCGTCGCCGGTGCCGACAGAGGTGATGCCTTCGAGACCGAAGCGGGTCTGGCCGGCCAGGAGTTCGACCGGCAAGCCGATCTCGGCCTTGATCTCGCCCTTGGCGTCGACATTGTAGAGGCCGTGGCCGACGAGCTTGGCGGCATCGCCTTCGGAAGCCAGCCAGAAGCCGCCCTTACCGTCGAGCGTGATGCCTTCCAGGTCGAGCTTCTGGGCCGCAGCGCCGCCCCGGGTGATCGGCAGGGCCGTGGTGATGACGGCCGGCTTCTGCGTCGCATCGATCGTGAAGATCGTCGGCTGCATGGCGTAGAAGCTGTCGTTGACGGCATAGAGCGTGCCGGCCTTCTCGGCATCGCCGACGAGGCCAGAGAGAGCGCCCCAACCGATCGGTGCGCCATCGACCATGGCCGACTGGATCATCGGATAGGCGCGCGTACCTTCAGCCAGTTCATAGAGCATGACGTGAGAGCGCGCGCCACCGTCTTCACCGAGATCAACTTCGTTGGCGGTTACCAGGAGGTTGCGCGATGGAATGGCGACGGCGCCTTCCGGCGAGACACCCGAGGGCAGAAGCTGGGTGAGTTCAGGCTCGGCGCCCGTGTCCTTGTAGACGGCGGCAATCGAGGAACGCTCGGCGAGAACGAAGAAATAGTTCTGGTCGCCGAAGGTTGCGGCTTCCAGGCCTTCCGGCTCGACGCCCTTGGAACGGGCGCGCTTGTCCGGGAAGTGGCCGATCTGGGCGATCGCCATTTCGAGCGAGGCGCCCGATTCGTAAGCGACCTTGCCGGTCTTGTCGAAAATGGTGAAACCGCGTGAACCGCCGTTCCAGTCGCCTTCATTGGCGATGACAAGACGATTGTCATCGAGCCACTTCACGGCGTCGGGCTCGCGCGGAACGCCGTCCTTGGTGCCGGTGAACTTCAGCGCGCCATCCGACTTGGTGTCGATGCCCGTCAGATCGACCGTACCGGCGGAGAAGTGGCTCTTCACTTCGCCGGTCTTCCCGTCGACGATGGCAATGTGGTTGTTTTCCTGCAGCGTGACGGCGATTTCGCCGAGGCTGTTGACCGAAACGAATTCCGGCTCCGGATCTTCTGGGGCGACTTCGGCGAGACCGGTCAACGCGACGCGCTTCATGGTGCCGCAATCGGCGATGCCATCCTTCAGCGAGATGATGACGAGGTCACCGGCCGGCATCTGCGGCAGGGCGCCGTCGTTGACGTCTTCGTCACGCTCGTTCTCGATGGCGATCGCGACGAAAGAGCCGTCCTTGGCAACAGCAAGCGAATCCGGCTGACCGCCGATGTCGCAGGTACCCTCGACAGTCTTGCCGGCGATGTCGACGATGGCGAGCTTGCCAGACGGGTTGGTGAAGCTTTCGGACGTGTTGACGCCGACGAGAACCTTGCCACCGGCGACGGAAACAGAAGTCGGTTCGCCGTCCATCATCAGCACACCGGCGGCCTTCGGTGCCTTGGCGTCCGTGATGTCGATGAAGCCGATGCCGCCGAGCGGGCTGTCGGAATAGATCAGGGTATTGCCGTCTTCCGAGGCCGTGATGATCTCGGCCGAGGTGGTGGAAAGCTTGTCCTTGTCAGCCGGCAGATTGGTGGCGACCGGGAAAGCGGCAATACGGTTGAAAACCTCTTCGGCTGCGGCCGGCAGGGCCACGGATGCAAAAAGCGCCGCCGTCAGGGCGACGCGGGAGAGACCATGGGTCATCGGGAAACCTCCAGTATCCAGAAATGGAACAAGAGGGTTCTGAGGCAGTCCGATGACAGTCGAATGACAAGGCGGGAATGAACCCACTTTTCATCGGTTCAGGGTTGAGGCGAAACTTCCTTGCCAGCCTCGCGCAGCATCAGGAAGAGCGATGCGCCGAGGATGAGAAGAGCGCCCAGCCAGAGATAGCCGCTCGGCGCATAGCCGAAGACGAGCCAGCCGGCAAAAACATTGAGCGGCAGTTTCAGGTCGTCGAAGGGCTGAACATAGGCGGCATCCGCCGCATTGTAGGCGAGCGTCAGCAGATACTGGCCGATGGCTGTCAGAAGACCTGCTGCGAGAAGCAGCCAGAGCGCCAAACCTTCAGGAATGGCAAAGCCGGATGCTGCAGCAAGGCCGAAGTTGATCGGCGTCAGCAGCACGAGAAGCCAAACGGTCACCGTCTCCGGAGACTCGTAATGGGTGAGGTTCTTCATAATCAGCGAGGAACCGCCCCAGAGAAGCGCAGAGAGAACCGGCAGCAGGGCGGCGAGCGTGAAGCTGTCCGACCAGGGCTGCAGGATGATCATCGCGCCAACGAAGCCTGTAAGCGTCGCCAGCCAGCGATCGCGACCGACGGTCTCGCCGAGAAAGAGCCGCGCACCAATGATGATGAAGAAGGGCGAGGTCATGACGAGCGCGATCGCCTGCCAGATCGGCACGGTGGCAAGGCCCGTCACCCAGGCCTGGACGCCGAAAGCCGCGAGCAGCACCCGCAGAATGTGACGGACGGGATAGGCGGTCTTCATCGCCTTCAGACCAAGGCGGAAGAGCAGCGGAAGGGAGAGGACAAGAGCGAAGCCATATTGCCAGAAGGCCGTTGAAGCCGGCGGAAAGCCGAGTGTCATCGAGAGCCACTGGGTGACGACATTGAGAATGGCAAAGGCAACGCCTGCCAAAACCATAAAACCGGCACCAACAACGGCCCGGGAACGCAGAACAGAAACCGAGCTCTGATTCATGTCATTTTTCCTTATCCAAAGGACCAACACAAATCAGGACAGATGAGGACGACGAAAAACCGCGCCCGGACGGGCACGGACCTGCGCAGCAACGCCCAACTGATCCGCGTGACGCGGATGCAGGGCACAGCCTGACCTCATTCTCTTTCATCCGGACTTTAACCGTCGGCTCCGGAGTTACACCGGATCTGCTGACCCTGCCCTTCCCTTAGAGAAGACCAGGCGCTCGCGGGCTTGGAGTTTCCTCCTTACCGCCGGTGGGGAGTTTCACCCCGCCCTGAGAACGAATGCCGGACAATCCGGCGCAACAGAAATATGACAGCCCATGCTGCAGCGCAAGAGCGCAAAAAGAAAGCCCGGCACAGAGGCCGGGCTAACCAGGGTGTCAGCTGACCATCGGCACCGAAGGGTGGCGACGGTCACGACGGATCAGCTGTTGACAGCGTCCTTCAGGCCCTTGCCGGCCGTGAACTTCGGCACGTTGCGAGCCGGGATATCGACTTCAGCGCCAGTGGACGGATTGCGGCCCTTGGAGGCTTCGCGACGGGCGACGGTGAAGGCGCCGAAGCCAGCGAGACGAATGTCGCCGCCGTTCTTCAGTTCAGCCTGGACCGTTTCAAAAACGGCATCAACGGCAGAGGCAGCGTCAGCCTTGGTGAGGCCAGCCTTCTCGGCGACCGCGGATACGAGTTCGTTCTTGTTCATGTTTCCACCCTTTCTGATTGGTATGAAACGACTCAAATGATTAAGTCGGGCGGAGAATACGAAAGCTTCTGCCCTTCGCAACTCAAAAGCACCCGAAAGCCCCGGAAAACAAGCCTTTTAAGCGGCTTTTCACAAAAAAGGCTGGCAAAAATGCCAGCCTTTTTGTCGGTTTTGGAGCTTTGTGGCTCACTTATGGCAGATTTGCCTCAGTGAGCGACTGTTGCACCGGTTTCGTCAGTCCCGTCGACCACCGCAATGGCCGGCGTTTCAACGGTTCCGTCCCATTCAATCGGTTCAGGCACGCGAACCAGCGCATGACGGATCACTTCGCCCATGCGGGACACGGGGATGATCTCCATGTTGTTCTTCACGTTGTCCGGAATGTCAGCCAGGTCCTTGGCATTCTCTTCCGGGATCAGAACCTTCTTGATGCCGCCACGAAGCGCTGCGAGCAGCTTTTCCTTCAGGCCGCCGATCGGCAAGACGCGACCGCGAAGCGTCACTTCGCCAGTCATCGCGACATCCTTGGAAACCGGGATGCCGGTCATGATCGAGACGATGGCGGTTGCCATGGCGATACCGGCGGACGGACCGTCCTTCGGCGTTGCGCCTTCCGGAACGTGAACGTGGATGTCCGACTTGTCGAAGCGCGGAGGCTCGATGCCGAAATCGACGGCGCGCGCACGGACATAGGATGCCGCAGCGGAAATCGATTCCTTCATCACTTCCTTCAGGTTGCCCGTGACCGTCATGCGGCCCTTGCCGGGCATCATCACGCCTTCGATGGTCAGCAGCTCGCCGCCCACTTCCGTCCAGGCCAGACCCGTGACAACGCCCACCTGGTCTTCGCCCTCGGCTTCGCCGTGGCGGAAGCGTGGGACGCCCAGATATTCGTTGATGTTCTCACCGGTCACGGCAACCGAGGTCACCTTACCCTTGATGATTTCGGTGACGGCCTTACGGGCAAGCTTCATCAGTTCGCGTTCGAAGGAGCGAACGCCAGCTTCGCGGGTGTACTGCTGGATGATCGCCAGGATCGCCGAGTCGGCAACGGAGAATTCTTCCGGCCGCAGGGCATGTTCCTTGATCGCCTTCGGCAGCAGGTGCCGCTTCGCGATCTCAAGCTTCTCATCCTCGGTGTAACCGGCAATACGAATGATCTCCATACGGTCCATCAGCGGACCCGGGATATTCAGCGTGTTGGCGGTCGTCACGAACATGACGTTCGACAGGTCATATTCCACTTCGAGATAGTGGTCCATGAAGGTCGAGTTCTGTTCCGGATCCAGCACCTCAAGCAGGGCCGAAGACGGGTCGCCACGGAAGTCCATGCCCATCTTGTCGATCTCGTCGAGCAGGAAGAGCGGGTTGGACTTCTTGGCCTTCTTCATCGACTGCACGATCTTGCCGGGCATGGAGCCGATATAGGTGCGGCGGTGACCGCGGATTTCGGCTTCGTCACGCACACCACCGAGCGCCATGCGCACATATTCGCGGCCGGTCGCCTTGGCGATCGACTTGGCGAGCGAGGTCTTGCCGACGCCCGGAGGGCCGACGAGGCACAGGATCGGACCTTTAAGCTTCGTCGCGCGCGCCTGGACGGCGAGATATTCGACGATGCGTTCCTTGACCTTGTCGAGGCCGAAATGGTCCTCGTCGAGGGTCTTTTCAGCCGCGTTGAGGTCGATCTTGACCTTGGACTTCTTGCCCCAGGGCAGACCCAGCAGCCAGTCGAGATAGTTGCGCACGACTGTGGCTTCCGCCGACATCGGGCTCATGTGGCGAAGCTTCTTCAGCTCGGCATCTGCCTTTTCCTTGGCTTCCTTGGAAAGCTTGGTCTTGGCGATGCGCTCTTCCAGTTCGGCCATCTCGTCACGGCCGTCTTCGCCGTCGCCGAGTTCCTTCTGGATCGCCTTCATCTGTTCGTTGAGGTAGTATTCGCGCTGCGTCTTCTCCATCTGGCGCTTGACGCGCGAGCGGATACGCTTCTCGACCTGGAGAACCGAGATCTCGCCTTCCATGAAGCCGAGCGCCTTTTCCAGGCGCGTCTTCACGCTCACCGTTTCCAGCATTTCCTGCTTTTCGGTGATCTTGATGGAGAGATGCGAAGCAACCGTATCGGCGAGCTTCGAGTAGTCCTCGATCTGGCTTGCGGCGCCGACGACCTCGGGAGAGATCTTCTTGTTCAGCTTGACGTAGTTTTCAAACTCGGAAACCACGGAGCGGGACAGGGCCTCGATCTCGACCGCATCTTCTGCCGGCTCGGCGAGGATGCTGGCCTTGGCTTCGTAGTAATCTTCGCGGCCGGTATAGCTTTCGACCTTGGCGCGTGCACGGCCTTCGATCAGCACCTTCACGGTGCCGTCGGGCAGCTTCAGGAGCTGCAGGACGTTGGCGACGGTGCCAACCTCGTAGATGGCATCCGGCGCCGGATCATCGTCGCTTGCGTTGATCTGGGTGGCCAGCATGATCTGCTTGTCGGAGCCCATCACCTCTTCCAGAGCGCGAATGGACTTTTCACGACCGACGAACAGCGGAACGATCATGTGAGGAAACACCACGATGTCGCGCAGAGGCAGCACCGGATAGGTGTTCACCTCGTTTGCAGCTGACGTATTCGTCATTTCACTTCCTTTCAAACGTCCCGGGGAAACCGGGACTCCATGCCGACCCAAAAGAGGCATCAGGCATATTTTTCGATCCTCCAACAAGTGGAGTGGCGCTCCCGCCAATTCAAGCCTGCCGCCTGTGCCCGCGCCGAATCTGTGACATCAGCATGACAGAACCTGCCCGCTTTCACACTACATTGCGGACCTGATGCGAACCATGCGCGTCACTTCGTCGCCTGAAAGGCAGCCGGTCGTCGCATGGATGATCGGGAACGCGGATACGCGGTAACGGCGACGCAGAACTCAAGCGTTCACTCGCCCCTGTTCTAGCCCAATCGACGGGCCTGACAACAGCGAATACCGTAAATGGACAAGGGCTCCGGAGATAACCACAGGCAGCACCAAAAAAGATCGCCCGAAACGGAAAAGCCCGCCACAAGGGCGGGCTTTTCGCTGCAATCGATCCGAAACGATCAGGCGGAAGCGTTGGCCTTCTCTTCCTGGCGATCGGCATAGATGTAGAGCGGGCGGGAATTGCCGTTGACGACGTCGTCGGAGATGACGACTTCGCGGACGCCTTCCAGTTCCGGCAGTTCGAACATCGTGTCGAGCAGGATCTTTTCCATGATCGAACGAAGGCCACGGGCACCGGTCTTGCGGGTGATCGCCTTGCGGGCAATCTCGCGAAGCGCGTCCTCGTGGAAGGACAGTTCGACGTCCTCCATTTCGAACAGGCGCTGGTACTGCTTCACAAGCGCGTTCTTCGGCTCGGACAGGATCTGGATCAGTGCATCTTCGTCCAGGTCTTCAAGCGTCGCCAGGACTGGCAGACGACCGATGAATTCCGGGATAAGGCCGAACTTGACGAGATCTTCCGGCTCGAGTTCACGCAGAACTTCGCCGACGCGGCGATCGTCTTCCGCCTTCACCGTTGCGCCAAAACCGATCGAGGTCTTTTCGCCGCGGGCGGATATGATCTTGTCGAGGCCGGCAAAGGCGCCGCCGCAGATGAACAGGATGTTGGTCGTATCCACCTGCAGGAATTCCTGCTGGGGATGCTTGCGGCCACCCTGCGGAGGAACGGACGCGACCGTGCCTTCCATGATCTTCAGAAGCGCCTGCTGGACGCCCTCGCCCGATACGTCGCGGGTGATCGAGGGATTGTCCGACTTGCGGGAGATCTTGTCGACTTCGTCGATATAGACGATGCCGCGCTGGGCGCGCTCGACGTTGTAATCTGCCGACTGCAGGAGCTTCAGGATGATGTTTTCGACGTCTTCACCGACATAACCGGCTTCGGTCAGAGTCGTGGCATCCGCCATGGTGAAGGGCACGTCGATGATGCGGGCAAGCGTCTGGGCAAGATAGGTCTTGCCGCAGCCGGTCGGGCCGACGAGCATGATGTTCGACTTCGCCAGTTCCACGTCGCCGCCCTTGGAGGCGTGCGAAAGGCGCTTGTAGTGGTTGTGCACGGCCACAGCGAGGATCTTCTTCGCCTGCTTTTGACCGATCACGTATTCGTCGAGGATCTTGATGATGTCCTGCGGCGTGGGAACGCCGTCACGAGACTTGACCATCGAAGACTTATTCTCTTCGCGGATGATATCCATGCAGAGTTCGACGCATTCATCGCAGATGAACACCGTCGGTCCGGCAATCAGCTTGCGGACCTCGTGCTGGCTCTTGCCGCAGAAGGAACAATAAAGGGTATTCTTGGAGTCACCGCCGTTGCTTCCGCTGACTTTGCTCATGTCTTTATCCTTCCAGCACGCCGCGCCACCGCAGTCACGGCAGGGCGGTCACTCACACTGTTCAGCTTCCACCGCCGCCTTTGGTGAAAACCTCTTCCGATCCGGAGCTACTAGCCGATCCGACCTTGTCGGAGCGGCGGCAACGAAAACTCTCAGTCTCGGCAGACTATGTCACAAAGATTCAACATAGCCTTAATCCTACTATTAGCGCTTTTGCGTCGACTTTAAACCCCGGGTGCCATCACGTCTGCCGGCATCGGTCCGATACCGGCATCCGCAACAAGGGTCAGGCCGACGGTGCAGCGCCTTCCATTTCAGCGCGCGAGGTCAGGATACGGTCGATCAGACCCCATTCCTTGGCTTCGCTCGATTCCATGAAGTGGTCACGATCAAGCGTGTTCTCGACTTCGTCGTATGTCTTGCCGGTGTGCTTGACATAGACCTCGTTCAGGCGACGCTTCATCTTAATGATGTCACGAGCATGGCGCTCGATGTCAGAGGCCTGCCCCTGGAAGCCGCCGGAAGGCTGGTGAACCATGATCCGCGAGTTCGGGGTGGCAAAGCGCATGCCCTTCTCGCCTGCAGCGAGGAGCAAAGAGCCCATCGAAGCGGCCTGGCCGATGCAAAGCGTCGACACGGCCGGACGGATGAACTGCATCGTGTCGTAGATCGCCATGCCGGAGGTGACGACACCGCCCGGCGAATTGATGTAGATGGCGATTTCCTTCTTCGGGTTCTCGGCCTCAAGGAAGAGAAGCTGGGCACAGACGAGCGAGGCCATGGTGTCTTCGACCGGGCCCGTAAGGAAGATGATCCGCTCCTTCAGCAGTCGAGAAAAGATGTCGTAGGAGCGCTCGCCACGGTTGGTCTGCTCGACGACCATCGGCACCAGAGCGAGAGCGGTATCAACGGGATTTCTCATGTCGGTCCTTTTCAGCCTCTCCCCGGCACATCCGTGTGGCGGGAATCACGTAATCTTTGTCAATCCCTACATAGAGTGTCCGCACCCAGACATTCAAGACACGAGGACCGGATATCCTTAATGGTCGCGATGCGCTCCCTGCTGGAGATCCTGACTTTCGGCCGGCTCGACGGGCGGCTGAGTGCCATGGCGCGATATCCGTACACAAGAAACGGCTAACATGGTGAAATTTCGGTAAGTCTGGCCTTTGCTCAATTCCTGGCCGGGGCAGGATTCTGCGCGTTTTCATAGTGACTGTTTAACCTGCTTGGCCCATTCTGCAGCGATAGACTGCCGAATTCGTTTCAGGAATTGCATCGTGATTGACGTCAAGACCGCGTTTTTGCTCTGGGTTATCCAGGCCAGCACGCTCGCGATTCTGCTCATGGCCATCTGGTGGCACGCCCGTGACCAGAAACACTTCTTATGGTTCGGCACCGGATTCCTGTTTCATGCGAGTGGCCTTGGACTGGTCGCGCTGCGCGGACAGATCCCCGATTTCGTTTCGATCCAGACGGCCAACACCATATCGCTCCTCGGCTTCAGTCTCTGGGTGAAGGGGCTCGCAGCCCTTGATCACAGGCCGGCACCGCGGCTTTTGTGGATCCCGCCCGTAGTCTGGCTCGCCGGAAACCTCGCACCCTTCATCCGGATGGAGTTCGCCTTTAGGGTCTCGCTTTACAATGTGGCCGCCGCCATCGGCTTCGCGACGCTGGCCTTCATCGCCGCGCGCGCGCAATTTAGCTCCCGCCGCGATCGCGCCCTGCTTGTCTGCATCTGGGGTGGTCAATCTGCGGTGACGCTGGGTTTTGCCGCGTTCGTCATTTTCCAGCGCCCCACGAGCTTTGCCGACAACTATTTCTCCATGTGGATAGGAACGCTCGCGGTCATCGGCTTTGTGACCTCGGTCGTGATACTCGCCAAGATTACAATGGACCGTTCCCAGGAACAGCTTCAGGCACTGGTCAGGACCGATCCACTGACCGGCGCGCTCAACCGGCGCGGCTTTTCCGAGGCCTATCAGGGGCTTGTGGAAAGCACTCCCCTCAACACACTGGCCGTCCTGATCTTCGACCTCGATCATTTCAAGCAGATCAATGACCGACATGGCCATACGGTCGGTGACCGGGTCCTGCGGGAGTTTGCCGAGGTCTGCCGGTCGCTCCTGCCGCAGCGTGCGGTATTCGCGCGGACCGGCGGTGAAGAATTCGCCGCAGTCCTCGCGATTTCGGAACCGAGGGATGCGGCGCTGTTTGCCGAGACCGTGCGGCTGGCGCTGGCAGATCGCAGCATCCCGACCGAAGACGAGGCGATCTCTGTTACCACCAGCGTCGGCATCGCGACCAGTTCTCTGCGCGACGCAGATCTGGACAAGCTCCTGTCCGAGGCCGATCTCGCGCTCTACACGGCCAAGGCGCAAGGGAGAAACCGCACCTCGCTGCGCTCGGGCAACCTCACCGTGACCGTGCCGCCAGTGCGCGAAGACAACATACAGGTAGAGGTCGATCGGCAGGCGAGCCGACAGGTGGCCATTCTGAAACGCATCTCTGCCGTTGCCCACAAGCTGGACGACTGAGCGCATCCGCTTCCCCTTGCGCGCGGGGATGCAAAGGATAAACAGAACGCATGACACAGACATCCTTCCTTTCCATCGACCCCGCCACCCGTCGGGTCTCCCTCGACGCCCGCGATCCGGCCTTCTACAGCGATCCGAACCGCACCTATGCGGCCCTGCATGACAGCTGTCCGACCTTCTACTGGGAGGAACAGAAGCAATGGTTCTTCACCGGCTATGACCATGTGAACGCGCTTTTGCGCGACCGCCGCTTTGGCCGGCAGATCCTGCATATCGCGACCCGCGAGGAGCTCGGCATGCCGGAACCAGCCGAGCACACCCGTCACTTCGACAAGGCTGAGGAGCATTCCCTGCTCGAGATCGAGCCGCCGGAGCACACGCGCCTGAGGACGCTCGTCAACCGCGCCTTTGTCTCTCGCCATGTCGAGAAGATGACGCCTGAGATCGAGCTGCTCGCGAACCGGCTGATCGACGATTTCGAGAAGGATGGAAAGACCGAGCTTCTGTCGACCTTTGCCGACATCATCCCGGTCACGATGATCGCGCGGATGATCGGCATCCCCGAGGACATGGGACCACAGCTCCTCAAATGGAGCCACGACTATGTCGGCATGTACATGTTCAAGCGGACGCGTGCAGACGAGGAAGCCGCAGACCGCTCGGCGAAGGAATTTGCGGATTATGTTCGGACAGTGATTGCCGAGCGCCGCGCCAATCCGAGCGACGATCTCTTGAGCCACATGATCCACACCGAGCACAAGGGCCAGTTCCTCACCGAGGACGAGCTGATCTCGACAACGATCGTGCTGCTCAATGCCGGCCATGAAGCGACCGTGCACCAGATCGGCAACTCGGTGCGCGTGATCCTCGACAGCGGCATCGATCCCTCAACGCTGTTCTCCGACGAGAAGACGACGGAGCGGACCGTCGAGGAAACACTTCGCATCTGTGCGCCGGTGCATATCTTCCAGCGCTGGTGTCTGGAGCCCTGCGAGATCGACGGCGTCAGCTTTCAGCGTGGCGATAAGGTGAGCCTGATCCTGGCTGCGGCCAATCTCGATCCGCAGAAATTCCCGGAACCACTCGCCTTCAAGCCTTCGCGCGATGAAGGGGCCAATCTCTCCTTCGGCGCAGGCATCCATTTCTGCATCGGTGCACCGCTTGCGCGTCTCGAACTCAAGATCGTGCTGCCGCTGCTCTTCAAACGGCTGCCAGGGCTGAAGATTGCACAGACGCCCACGGTAAAGGACGTCTATCACTTCCACGGCCTGGAACGGCTGGATCTAACCTGGTGAGGGCAGCCGGCTCGGCGTATCGGACCATCAGCGCTTCGACGGCCCGCCGCATGGCGAGCCGCAATTCCGGCGGGTCGATCACCTCGACCTCCGTTGCGAGCTTCAGCATTTCGGAGACGGCCATGCGCTCATGCGCCACTGGCAGGCGGACCGTCTGCCAGCCATACTCGTCAGGCTCTCCCAGCAATTCGAGATTGGCGCGCACATAGGGTGACGCCATGTGCTCCAGCTCTTTTAGTCCCCAGGCCGAGAGCCGGATCACTGCCGAGTTCGGGTAGAGCTCGAGTTCGAGGCGCCGCGTGTTTTCGTTCCAGTATTCTGCGAGATCAAAATCTCTCGGCCAATCGAAACGCTCTTCGGTGACGATCAGGTCGAGGACACGCGAGATCCTGTAGGTGCGGACAGTGCCGTCGACGCGGGCGGCAAGATACCAGGCTCCGCCCTTCATGACGATGCCGAGCGGTTCGGCCTCACGGTTCTTTTCCGCCTTCCAGGAGCGATAGCGCATGCGAATGCGCTTGGAATTCCAGACCGCATCGGCGATCGCCTGCAAATAGATGGGCTGCTCCCCCTCCGCGAGCCAGGCAGGCGCGTCGAGATGGAACTTCTGCTGCATGCGGCGGGCGCTTTCGCGCAGATCCTCGGGCAAGGCGGCCGTCAGCTTCTTCTGGGCGCCGGCCATCAGCGAACCGAGACCGAGATCGGCGGCGGCGCCAGGAATACCGGACAGGAACATGGCCTCGGCCTCTGACGGCGTCAGGCCATTCAGCCGCACGCGATAGCCATCCAACAGCCGATAGCCGCCGTCCGAGCCCCGCTCGCTGTAGACGGGGATACCTGACAGTGAGAGGGCATCGATATCGCGGTAGATGGTGCGTACCGAAACCTCGTTTTCGTCAGCCAGTGCCTCGGCCGTCACCAGCCCCTTCGCCTGCAGCGTCGTCAGGATGTTGATCAGCCGGCTCGCCCGCATCAGAAAATCTCCCTTTCGACCATCATGCTAAACCAACCTGACACAATCTGACAGGTATGGTGGCGCATTCTCCCTTCGTCGCCCCGAGGCGCGTCCAGTTTAAAAAATGGGAGACTTCCAATGAGCAAAGACCATCAGATCACCCTCTTCTACTCGCCGCAGACCCGCGCCACCGGTGCGCGCGTGTTACTCGAGGAACTGAAGGTGCCTTACGATCTGCATGTGCTGAACATGAAGACGGGCGAGCAGCGCCAGCCCGCCTATCTCGCGATCAACCCGCTCGGCAAGGTGCCGGCGGTGCGAGTCGGCGATACGTTGGTTACCGAACAGGGCGCAATCTACCTCTATCTCGCTGATCTCTACCCCGAAGCGGGGCTTGCCCCTGCCCTCACGGACCCGGATCGCGGCGCTTATCTGCGCTGGCTCTTCATCTATGGCAGTTGCTTCGAACCGGCAGTCGTCGATCGCTTCATGAAGCGCGAGCCGGGATCGATGAACGAGACCCCCTATGCCAGCTACGAGTCGCTGATCGACATGCTAGAGGAGGCGCTCAAGACGGGCCCCTACCTGCTCGGCGAGCGCTTCACGGCAGCGGATCTGCTCTGGGGGATCGCGCTGCGCTGGACGACGATGTTCGGCCTCGTCGAGGCGCGCCCGGCGTTTCAGGCCTATATGGCCCGCATCGACGGTCGCGCGAGTGTTCACAAGGTGTCGGCCGAAGATGTCGCCATGGCTGCCGAACACGAGGCGGCAGCGGCCAGGCTTAAGGCCGCAAGCTAAAGCCGGATCACATAGTCCTTGCGAGTCGTTTCAAGCACTTCCCAGGTTCCCTTGAAGCCGGGTCTGAGGATCAGGCGGTCGCCTGCCTTCAAGTGAACAGGCTCGCCGCCTTCCTCGGTGACAACAGAGTGGCCTTCGAGAATGTGGAAGTACTCCCATTCATCGTAGACGATCCGCCACTTGCCGGGCGTCGACTGCCAAATACCGGCATAGATGCCACCGTCGGCTTCCTCGATGTTCCAGGTGGTGAAGCGTGGGTCGCCTGAAATCAGGCGATCGGCGGCGGGAGCGCCCTCTTCCGGCGTGACGGTGGAGGGATCGAATGGCAGGGACAGGCTCATCATGGTCTCCAGGGAAACGAGCGGCGGCGTTTCGCACCGCCGCTCAAAGGACAGATCAGGCAGAGGCCAGAGCCTGTTCGAGATCGGCGATGATGTCTTCCGCGTCCTCTATGCCGATGGACAGACGCACCACGTCGGGTCCGGCACCGGCTGCGATCTGCTGGGCTTCGGAGAGCTGCGCATGGGTCGTCGACGCCGGATGGATTATCAGCGAGCGGGTGTCCCCGATGTTGGCCAGGTGCGAGAAGAGCTTCAAGCCGCCGACCAGCGCCTTGCCGGCTTCGAGCCCGCCCTTGATGCCGAAGGTGAAGACGGACCCGGCGCCCTTCGGCGAGTAGCGCTTCTGCAGCGCATTGTTCGGATCGTCGGGCAGGCCGGCATAGTTGACCCAGGCGACCTTCGGGTGGCTCTTCAGCCAGGTCGCAACCTTCATGGCATTGTCGCAGTGGCGCTGCATGCGGAGCGGCAGGGTCTCGATGCCTGTCAGGAGCAGGAAGGCGTTCATCGGGGCGATTGCGGGCCCAAGGTCACGAAGGCCGAGGACGCGGCAGGCGATGGCGAAGGCGAAATTCCCGAAAGCCTGATGCAGGACGACGCCGTTATATTCCGGGCGCGGCTCTGACAGCATCGGATATTTGCCAGGCTTGGCCGACCAGTCAAAGGTGCCGCCATCGACGATGACACCGCCCATGGAATTGCCGTGGCCGCCGAGGAACTTGGTGACGGAATGGACGATGATGTCGGCGCCGTGCTCAAGCGGGCGGATGAGGTAAGGGCTCGCCATGGTGTTGTCTACGATCAGCGGCAGACCGTGTCGATGGGCGACTTCGGCAATAGCTTCGATATCCACGAAGGTGCCGCCGGGATTGGCCAGGCTTTCGATGTAGACGGCCTTGGTCTTGTCATCGATCTGGGCGGCAAAGCTCTCGGGGTCAGCAGGGTCTGCCCAGCGGACCTGCCAGCCGAAATTCTTGAAGGCATGGCCGAACTGGTTGATCGAGCCACCATAGAGCTTCCTGGCGGCGACGAAGTTGTCGCCGGGCTGCATAAGCGAGTGGAAGATCAGGAGCTGGGCAGCATGACCGGAAGCGACCGCAAGTGCTGCCGTTCCGCCTTCAAGCGCTGCAATCCGCTCTTCCAGAACGCCCTGGGTGGGGTTCATGATGCGGGTGTAGATATTGCCGAACTCCTTGAGGGCAAAGAGATTTGCGGCATGGTCGCTATCGTTGAAGACGTAAGCTGTGGTCTGGTAGATCGGCGTGATGCGCGCGCCCGTCGTGGGGTCCGGCTGAGCGCCGGCATGGATGGCAAGCGTGGCGAAACCCGGATTGTTCTCCGACATTATTTGGTCCTCCCTATGTGACTTCGGGCCGGATCATAATCAGTCGCCGCCCGATGTCAGCCCGGATTATTCCAAAGTGCGGGGGTGATCGGGAAATTCATACTTGATCGAGGTCAATGCGGTGGTCCGTCGTGCTGGCATGCTCTTCGCAGTTAAAGGAGAGACGCATGACACTCACGATCGCCGATCCGGTCCGCCACACCGTGCAGCAAATCCTCTCCTGGTTCGCCCAGGGTTTCGAAACCGCCAATGAAGGCAACATGCTTGCCGCCTTATCCGATGCCGAAGTCGATGCGCTCGCAGACGACTGCGGCATCAGCAGCCATCAGTTGCTGGCGCTCGTGAAGGCAGGCCCGCATGCCGCCGACGAAATGCCGGCGATGATGCGGGCCCTGAACATCGATCCGGCAGAGGTGGAGTACCGCATGCGTCGCCTGTTCCGCGACATGCAGGTGACCTGTGCGCAGTGTTCATCCAAGGATACCTGCCGGGCGCACCTGCGCCACGGCAAGGCCGAGCAAACCTTTGTCGACTATTGCGGCAATGCCGATACGCTGAACGCACTGCGCGCCAATCCGGACTTGCTGGTCGGCGCCTAACGCGTCAGAGCCCGAGCCTGGGGATTTCGATCGCCGGGCAGCGGTCCATGACCACGCGGATGCCAGCCTCTTCGGCCGGCTTGACGGCTTCATCGTCGCGGACCGTAAGCTGACCCCAGATGACCTTGGGCCGGTTCGGCAAGGCAAGCGTTTCTGCGACCACCTCGCCCAGGTATTCAGGTGCCCGGAAAACGTCGACCATGTCGATCGGTTCAGGGATGTCAGCCATCGTGGCGTAGACGGTCTGGCCGAGAATTTCCTTGCCGGCCTGCCCCGGATTGACCGGATAGACCGTATAGCCCTTCGACAGAAGGAAACGCATGACGCCGAAACTCGGGCGATCCGGCTTCGGAGACGCGCCGAGCAACGCGATCGTTCGGACGCTTCCTAGGATGTCCCGCAGGTCTTCCGCGCTGTAGTGATCGTGATCGGCCATGTCTGTCTCCCCATCTCGCTAGATCAGGATTAAATGGTGTGGCCGCCGTCGGCAACAAGGCGGAACCGCCCTGCCCGGCCACACGTTGATCTGCCGTCTCAAGGAGGTCCGCCATGCGCCCGACACAGCTTGCCATCACAACCATCGCAGCCCTGCTGCTTGCCCAGCCGGCACTCGCAATTTCGCGCTACAACTCCACTGCGCTCACCTGCGACCAGGTCCGGCAGCGCGTCCTGAACGAAGGCGCGGTCATTCTGCGCTACCCGTCGACGCGCGTGAAAGGCATGACGCTCTACGACCGCTATGTCACACGCAGCGCCATGTGCGATCCGCATGAATATGCCGAGCGCGCCTATGTGCCGACGCGCGATGCCGCCCGGTGCCCGGTGCTCAACTGCCAGGACTACGATCCGGAGACGCGTCGTTTCGGCTTTGGAAAACCGATCATCCGCTTCTGAATCGCCTGAGCGTATTAGGCTGCATGACCTTGCGCCGAGCCCGGATGCAGCCGCTCATAGACAAGCGGATATTCGGAGACCAGCGCGCGGTTCATGACCATGCTGATGCCTGCTGCCTCTGCCTTTTCGGCCGCCGCATCATCCCGAATGCCGAGCTGACACCAGATCGCGAAGGGCCGGGGCGACATTGCCAGAACCTCGTCGACGATGCCCGGCAGGCATTCCGTGCGGCGGAAGACATCGACGAGATGAACCGGTTCCGGAATCTCCGCCAGCGATCCGTAGACCTGCTGCCCGAGGATACGCTCGCCGCGATGCAGCGGATTGACGGGGAAGACGTGATAGCCCTTGCCAAGCAGAAAGCCGGAGATCCAGTGACTGGGGCGCTTGTCATCCGGCGAGGCGCCGACGACGGCCACGTTCTTGGCCGTCGCAAGGATATCGGCAAGGTAGCTGTTGAGGTAGGTGTCGTGGTTCATGGACGTTCCTCCCGGCCCGCAAAGGCCCTTGGTTTACCCGTCCATCTTGTCCCAATCTCACTCTAGCGCGGACCGCTTAACGAGCGCGTATCCATATCGGTCAAATGCGAGCGATCATTCCGGAAGGATGACATGTCCGTGTTCATCCTGCGGGAAGAAGGGGTTGAAGGCGATCTCCCACAAATGACCATCGGGATCGGCGACGTAACCGGAGTAACCACCCCAGAAGACTTTCTCCGGCGGTTTGACCAGCCTTGCCCCGCAGGACACGGCAAACTTCACGACGGCATCGACGCCGATCTCGCTCGAGACATTGTAGGCGAGCGTGACGCCGGAAAAGCCCGGGGGCGTGTCCGAGACATGCGCATCTTCCGCCAGGCTGGCGCGCGAAAACAGACCAAGGGCCGTGCCCTTCAGCTGGATGAAGGTCACCTGGTCGTTGGACGCGGCGGATTTTGTCCAGCCCAACCTCGCATAAAACTCGGTGCTGCGAGCGACGTCGGCGACGCCGAGCGTGATGAGCGAAATTCGGCGTTCGAGCGACATGGCGATCTCCGTTGACGACCCCAGCCGGTACGTTCGGTTTATGTTTTCATTATGTTCATGCGCATATTAGCAAAATCATGGGTTGCGCTGGACAATTATGACACGTCTGTTCCATTTGCTTGCTTCGCTGGAATGCGGAATTCCGTCTTTTCCGGCCGATTAGCGCGGTCATGGAGTCTGATGCCGACAGCGATCGACATGCGGTAAAATAACACCACACCATCAAGTCATTGTTTTACCTTCGGTTTCTCCGAACCCGCCGAGCTGCCGCGATCTTGACCTCCAGCGGCACTCCCTCTATACCCCTCCTCGGAATGCGGCCCTTCGGGACCGCCTTCTTTTTTGCGTCGAAAACGGCGCGAAACAAGCAACAAGAAACGCCTGTCGCTCCCACAATTGGGAAACACAGGATCACACTGAAAGAGACCTCAATGTCTACCTTCGTTCAGAAGCCTGCAGAGGTGGAGAAGAAGTGGATCCTCATCGACGCCGAAGGGCTCGTTGTCGGCCGCCTCGCCACCATCATCGCCATGCACCTGCGTGGCAAGCACAAGGCCACCTACACCCCCCATGTTGACGACGGCGACAACGTCATCGTCATCAATGCCGAAAAGGTCGTCTTCACCGGCAAGAAGTATGCCGACAAGAAGTACTACTGGCACACCGGTTATCCGGGCGGCATCAAGGAGCGTACGGCTCGCCAGATCATCGAAGGCCGCTTCCCGGAGCGCGTTCTCGAGAAGGCCGTCGAGCGCATGATCCCGCGTGGCCCGCTCGGTCGTCGCCAGATGAAGAACCTGCGCGTCTATCCTGGCACGAACCACCCGCATGAAGCTCAGCAGCCCGTCGCTCTCGACGTTGCCAAGCTGAACGCCAAGAACACAAGGAGCGCCTAAGTATGGCCGATCTTTCTTCCCTGAAGGACCTTGCCCCGGCACAGGACGCAGCTCCGGCTCACGTCCGCAAGGTCGACTCGCTGGGTCGCTCCTACGCCACCGGCAAGCGTAAGAACGCCGTTGCCCGCGTATGGGTCAAGCCGGGCACCGGCAAGATCACCATCAACGGCCGCGAGTTCTCCACTTACTTCGCACGCCCGGTCCTGCAGATGATCCTGCAGCAGCCGATCGTCGCAGTGGCCCGTGACGGCCAGTTCGACATCATCGCGACTGTCGCCGGCGGCGGCCTCTCCGGTCAGGCCGGTGCCGTTCGTCACGGTCTCTCGAAGGCCCTCACCTACTTCGAACCGGGCCTGCGTCCGGTCCTGAAGAAGGGTGGCTTCCTGACCCGCGACAGCCGCGTCGTCGAGCGTAAGAAGTACGGCAAGGCGAAGGCCCGTCGTTCGTTCCAGTTCTCCAAGCGTTAATCGCTGGACAACCGGAAACGGAAATCAAGGCGGGGCTTCGGCTCCGCCTTTTTTTCGTTCGCCTCGACCCGCGCAGCTGCTGCCGGCGATCGAGGCTTGACCGAGCAAGTCGACCAACTAACTTGATCAAATTTTCAGAGGGAGAAGAGCATCATGGCCAGCAAATCGATCGACAACGCGTTTACCGCAAAGACCCTGCGCGGTGCAGCGACCGATCCGACCTATGCGGGCGTGCTCTCCTTCATGCGCCGCAAGTATTCCAAGGACCTCACCGACGTCGATGCGGTCGTGCTCGGCATTCCCTTCGATGCGGCCGTCTCCAACCGTCCCGGCGCTCGTTTCGGACCCCAGGCAATCCGGCGCGCCTCGGCCATCTTCGACAATGATCCGCAATATCCCTTTGCGCGCGATCTCTTCGAGCAGATGGCCGTCATCGATTACGGCGATGTGCTTCTGGACTACGGCAATCATCAGAAGACCCCTGCCCTGATCGAGGACCAGGCGTCCGAGATCATCGCTTCGGGCGCCTACCTGCTTGGCCTTGGCGGCGACCACTTCGTCACCTGGCCACTTCTAAAAGCCCATGCCGCCAAGCACGGACCGCTGGCGCTCGTGCATTTCGATGCCCATCAGGACACCTGGGACGATGACGGCCAGCGGATCGACCATGGTTCCTTCGTCTGCCGCGCCGTGCGCGAGGGTGTGATCGATCCGACGAAATCGATACAGATCGGCATCCGCACGGAAGCGCCGGAGGATTTCGGCATCAAGATCATCCCGGGCTACGATGTCGAGGACATGGGCGCGCAGGCCATCGCCGACGCGATCGTCTCGCATGTTGCCACGGCTCCGACCTATATGACCTTCGACATCGACTGCCTCGACCCGGCCTATGCTCCGGGCACGGGGACACCGGTCGCCGGCGGCCCCTCCTCCGCCAAGATGCTCTCGGTCCTGCGCAAGCTCGGGGCTCTCGACATCCGTGGCTCTGATATCGTCGAGGTGGCGCCAGCCTATGACCATGCCGACATCACCGCAATTGCCGGTGCGACGGTTGCGATGTATATGCTGGGCTTGCGCGCTGAGAAGCTTGCGACACGCGCCTGACACATTGATTCAACACACTCACAATCAGAATCCAGATTCTCATCCAAACCTCTGACGGGACTAGACAAATGGCAGCGAAGATCTTCATCGACGGCGAACACGGCACAACGGGTCTGCAGATCCGCACGCGCCTGGCCGATCGTCGCGACATCGAGCTTTTGTCCATCCCGGAAGCCGAGCGGCGGAACGAGAAGATGCGCGAGGACATGCTCAACAGCGCCGATATCGCCATCCTCAGCCTGCCGGACGATGCGTCGAAGCAGGCCTATGAGATGACGGCGGCGAACAACAATGTCCGTTTGCTGGATGCCTCAACCGCATTTCGGGTGCATCCGGACTGGGCCTATGGCTTTGCCGAGATGGACAAGGCGCAGAAGGCGAAGATCCAATCGGCGCGCTATGTTTCCAATCCCGGCTGCTATCCGACCGGTGCGATCGGCCTCATCCGGCCGCTGCGCGCCGCTGGCATCCTGCCGGACGGCTATCCGATTTCTGTCAATGCCGTGTCGGGCTATACCGGCGGTGGCAAGCAGATGATTGCGCAGATGGAGGACAAGACCCATCCGGAGCATCTGGCGGCGAACAACTTCCTCTACGGCCTGACGCTCAAGCACAAGCATGTGCCGGAGATGCAGACCCATGGCCTGCTTGACCGCGCGCCGCTGTTTGCCCCGTCCGTCGGGCGATTTGCGCAGGGCATGATCGTCCAGGTGCCGCTCTTCCTCGAAGATCTCTCCGCCGGCACGACGGTTGAGAGCATCCATGCGGCACTCGTCGGCCATTATGCGGGGCAGGATATCGTCAGCGTCGTTTCGCTCGGTGAAAGTGCCAAGCTGCCGCGCGTGGATGCCGAAGAACTGGTCGGCCAGGACACGATGAAGCTCTTCGTCTTCGGCACGCCCGGTGGCGCGCATGTCAATCTGGTCGCCCTGCTCGACAATCTCGGCAAGGGCGCGTCAGGAGCGGCCGTGCAGAACATGGATCTGATGCTGTCGGCGTGATGCCGTGGCCGCGTTGCCTGAGCTACCCGTCGCTCTCACAGAAGCCTGGAGCATCGACAAGGCGGAGCTCGTCGCTGACACGCCGTCCAGTCTTGTTTTTCGAGTTTGGCGGCGTGGCTCGACAAACATTGTAAAGAGCCTCAAGCCTGCGGGACACGGCGAACTGCCTGGCCTCGACTTTCTCGAGTGGAGGCAGGGTCTCGGTGCCGTTCGCCTCATTGACCGTATCGGCCACTCATCTCTGCTCGAAGATGGGGGCGCGCGGACGCTGCGGGAACACCTTGATCGCTGGGGCGACGAGGAAGCAACGGACGTCGTGCTCCGTGTGCTGGGCAAGCTGCATGCTCCAGGCGGACGAACAGCTCCAGAAGCGCTCGTGCCCCTCGATCGACATTTCAAGTCTCTGTTCTTGCTTGCGGAAACATCTGGATCGTCCGAACTCGGCACGCTCGCAAGCTGGGCAGCGCGTATTGCACGCGGTTTGCTCAGCGAGCAACTGGGCCAAAGACCGCTTCACGGTGACCTCCATCACGAGAACTTAGTCCAGGATGCCTCCGGCGAGTGGCGGGCGATCGATCCCCAGGGACTTTATGGCGACCCGGTCTATGATGTGGCCAATGTCTTCGGAAACCCGCAGGGAAATGAGACGCTCGTCCTGGATCGGCTGCGCATCATGCGCCTAACGGAGAGATTCGCGGCTCATTTCGGCTGCAGCGGCAGGAAGGTCCTGAGTTATGCGGCGGTTCACGCGATGCTCTCTGTCGCCTGGATGCTGGAAGACGGGGCGTCGCTGGCAGGCGATGCAAGGCTTGCGGAGCGTCTGGCCTTTGCCCGGATCGCAAGATCGCTCGTTGTCGAACACTTTGTCGACTGAATGACGGATCGCCGGCCTCATCACCCTTTGGTAGGACGGAAGCGTACCAGCGAGGTCGTCATGAGCAGCGAAATCCCACATCGCCATCGTTTCCCCGTCTATTTCATTCCGCATGGCGGTGGCCCCTGGCCGTTCATGGACTTCCCCAGGGATGCCGAGGGCAAGGCGCCCTGGGACGATCTGCGGGCCTTCCTCGAAGGCCTCGATGCGGAAATCGGGCGGCGGCCGAAGGCCGTGCTCGTGGTTTCAGGCCATTGGGAGAAGGAACCGGTGCCGACGGTGAGCACGGCTGCGAAGCCTGGCATGCTCTTCGACTACTATAATTTCCCGCCGCACACCTACGAACTCTCCTACCCTGCCCCGGGCTCGCCGGACCTTGCGGCCCGCGCGCGAGCGCTACTGGCAGAGGCCGGGATCGAGAGCGCCGAGGATGCCGCGCGCGGCTTCGATCATGGCGTCTTCATCCCGTTCATGCTGCTCTATCCGGATGCGGATGTCCCGCTGACGATGATTTCTCTCAAGAATACGCTGGATGTTCAAAGCCATGTGGCGATCGGCGAGGCGCTTGCGCCGTTGCGTGACGAAGACGTGCTGATCATCGCTTCGGGCATGAGCTATCACAACATGCGGATGTTCCGGCAGGCCGAACCAAATCATGTTGAGCAAGCGATCCGGTTTGACGACTGGCTGACGCTGGCGGTCTCCTCACCCGACAGCGCGCTTCGTTCAGAAGTGCTCGCGACCTGGGAGCAGAACCCGGATGCCCTGGCCTGCCATGTGCCCGACCACGATCACCTCGTGCCGCTGTTCGTCGCGTCAGGTGCAGCAGGCTCCGATGCTGGGCGGCAGGTCTTCCGGGGTGTGTTCCTCGGAAAACCTTACTCCGCCTATCGCTTCGGCTGATCTGGCTCAGTCGCGGACTTCGACCACAACCGGCTTCGGGCGCTCGCCGTAGAAGGCGCGCAGATGGGCGACGGCAAAGGCGAGCACCACCAGCGCCATGCCCTGATGGATGACACCGGCAGCCAGCGGCACCTGCATCACGAGCGTCGCGATGCCGATTACCGCCTGGATGCTGATGAGGACGAAAAGCACCACGCTACGGCGGGCATGGGTGGTCTCGGGAGCCGCCCGCAGAGACTGGATCATATAGGCGAGTGCCGCCCCCCACAGAACATATGCGCCGATGCGATGGATGTACTGCACCGTCTTGGGGTTTTCGAAGATGTTGATCCACGCGGGCGATTGCATGAAGAGCCCCTGCGGCACCCAGGCGCCGTCCATGAGCGGCCAGGTGTTGTAGGTGAACCCGGCATCGAGACCCGCCACAAGCGCGCCAAGATAAATCTGAACAAACGTCATGATAAGCAGAACGCCCGCGAAGAGACGGCTCTTTTCCGTCGGAACAGCATCGTCCGTATGCGGGTAAAGGCTGCGATAGATCCAGACACAGCTGGCGAAGATGAAGCAGGCCATCATCAGGTGGACGGCCAGACGATACTGGCTGACGTCAGTCCGCTCGCTGAGACCTGAGGAGACCATCCACCAGCCGATGAAGCCCTGCAGGCCTCCAAGCGCGAGAAGCCCGACCAGCGGCTTGCGCAGGCTCGGCTCGATCTTGCCGCGCAGCCAGAAATAGGCGAGCGGGACGGCAAACAGCACGCCGATCAGGCGGGCGAGCAGTCGATGCGCCCATTCCCACCAGAAGATGAACTTGAACTCGTCGAGGCTCATGCCCTTGTTGATCTGCTGGTATTCCGGGATCTGACGATAAAGTTCGAGCTCTTCTTCCCACTCTGCGGCGGTCAGCGGCGGGATGACACCATGGATAGGTTCCCACTTGGTGATCGACAGGCCCGAGTCGGTCAGGCGGGTTGCGCCGCCGACCAGCACGAGACAGAACAGCGCAAGAATCACCACGCCGAGCCAGATGCGGACCGCCTTTCGGTCAGCATCCACGCGAGCGATTTCCTTGCGCACCTGCAACTCGGTTCCGGTCAATACTGCTGTCATTCGTCAATCCTCTTTTCGACCGTTGATTTGCATCAGTCAGCCGTGCAAAACAAGCCCGCCGGTTTGCGGCAAGCGGTCGCGTCGCGGAAGACGGCGACGTCGAGTAGGAATAAGGCATGACAAGGCGCCCGAAACTGAGATCCTTCATCGGTACGATCCTGATCATCCTGATCGTGTCGGTCTATGCCCTGCTCGCGACCACGATCGCGACGGCAACGCTCGCGACCGCGCCCTGGTGGGCTCATCTGCTTTACTTCCTCCTGACCGGCCTGCTCTGGGTTATTCCGGCCATGCTCGTGATCAAGTGGATGGCCGGCCCCTTCAACAAGAAGGACGCGGATTAACTCCGCCTTTACCCTGGCACGGTGTCAGGCTGCTCATCTGCGAAACCGATAACCGTTTGTTGGCAGTGTCCGCCTAAGCTCCTGCGCGTCAGTGAAACCGGACAGGATAGGGTACATGCGGGCCCAGATACGCCATGATGCGATGGCATTTGCCGAAGATCTGCCAGATGACGGCGCCACCGTCGAACGCAATCGAACGACCCTCGACAGCCCCGCTGGACGGCTCTCGCTGACGGTTCATCAGCGCATGAAGCCGCTGGAACAGGTCTGGCGGCAGCTCGAGGCCGATCCGTGGAACTCACTGCATCAAGGCTATGACTGGTGCCGCGCCTGGGTCGAGACCCATGGCCATCCGCTTGCCATCGTCGAAGGACGCCTGAACGACGAGACCGCCTTCCTGCTGCCGCTTGAGATCGAACGGCACTATCTCGTGCGCAATGCCCGCTTCATCGGATCCGCCTTCACGAACTTCAACAGCGGCCTGTTCAGCGCCCGCTTCCGATCGGTAGCATCGACGCTTCCCGGCCACGCGCTCGAAACACTGCTGGTCGAAGCGTTGCGTGACCACGCCGACCTGCTAAGCTTGACGAACATCCCCTTCGACTGGCGGGGCGAGCAGCATCCGCTATCGGCTCTGCCGCATATCCGCAACCAGAACGCCTCCTTCCAGCTGCCGCTGTGTGCGACCATGGAAGAGACGATTGCGCCGCTGAATGCCAAGAGCCGCCGCAAGAAGTATCGCGCACAGATCCGCAAGCTGGAAGCCGCAGGCGGATTCGAGCATATCCGCCCGACCAAGCTTGCCGAGCAGCAAGCCCTGCTCGAACGCTTCTTTCAGCAGAAGGCCGCCCGGTTTGCCTCGGGCGGCTTGCCAAACGTCTTCCAGCCTGCGGAGACGCAAGCCTTCTTTCGGATGCTTCTCGAGGTGGATCGCGGCGGAAGCGACGTGCCGCTCGAACTGCATGCCGTTCGCCTGAAGGGCGAGCATGACGGCAAGATCGCCGCCATCACCGGTCTCTCGCGCAAGGGCGATCACGTCATCTGTCAGTTCGGCTCGATCGACGACAGTCTGATGGCGGAGGCGAGCCCCGGCGAACTCCTGTTCTGGTTGGTCATCGAGCGCAGCGCCCTGAACGGTGCTGCCCTGTTCGACTTCGGCATTGGCGATCAGGACTACAAGCGTCGCTGGTGCTCCGTGCAAACCGTCCACCATGATGTCTTGCTGCCTCTGCGCCCTGCAGGTCACCTCGCGGCGATGACGCATCGAAGCCTCACCCGGACGAAAACCTTCATCAAAGGCAATCCGCATCTCTATACGCTCATCCAAAGGATGCGAGCCCAAGGCACGGCTGCGCCGATTGGCAAACCAGAGGATTGATCGTTCCCGGCCCGGAGAACGGCCGATATCAGGCTGCGTCTCTCGCGTGGCGGCTTGGCGGCGTCTTCACCGAAAGCAGAACGAGATCCGAGTAGCCGACATCCTCGAAGGTCACCATGATCTCGGCAAGCTCGTCCGCCCTGGGATCGGGAGCCGAGAGGATGATCTCGTGGCGGCCATTGCGGCTGAGACGGGCGACGCTTTCTGCATTCGCAGGACCGCATTCGACCAGAACCAGATCGTAGACGTCAGCGAGTGCATCGACGATCATGGAGAGACGGTCGGCGCCACGCATGGCCTGACGGATATCCGCATTGCCCTGCGGGACGATATCGGCCGTCGAGGAACGATCAGGATGGATGCAATCGGCAAAGGCGGCTTCGCCGGTCAACAGATCCGTGATTCCAGGAAGATCGCGCCAGGACGCCATCAACCGCGTCGGGCAGGCTGATCCCGTCATGTCGACGAGAACCATGCGCTTGCCGCGTTCGGCAAGTTCGCGAGCGAGAGCGACCGTGCCGAGCGAGCCATCGTCGCCCGATGGCGAAATCGCAAAAGCGATCCGCGTTTCCTGCTCGACGAGAAAATTGGCCACGGATGCGATAGAGAACTCGTCATGCTCCTCGACAGTCTCAGCCGCAGGAATCTCGGCAGTGACGACCTGCTCCATCTCCTCGACCAGTTCGGCGTCCGGGGCAACATTCAACAGGCTCGCGGGCGTATCGGCCGAACGCTCGGGCTTGCCCGGATCGGTAGCGGCTTCCTGACGCGGTAGCGCCTCTTCCTCACGACGGACCGCAACGGGAGCCACTGCCCCCGTGGGACGCAAGGCCCGACCGCTGAAAAGTTCGGCAAGCATCACGGCGACGGCCGCGAGAATCATGGTCGACAACGTCGCGACGATCGTAATCGGCAGAACCTTCGGGAAGTTCGGCTCCTGTGGCTCGATCGCGGTGGAAATCACACGCGCATCAGCAGGGCTCGAATCCTTGTCGAGGCGTGACGACGCCTCGCGGTAGCGGGCCAGATAGGTTTCGAGCAGCTGACGCTGGGCGGTCGCCTCGCGTTCCAGTGACTTCAAGCCGACTTCGTCCTCGCCGGCACGGGCCGTGTCAGCCTTCAAGGTATTCAGCTGGGCAAGCAGCTGTGTTTCGCGTTCACGAGCAACGGCGGCTTCATTTTCGAGGCCGGCCGCGACCTTCAGCGATTCGGCCTGTACCTGCTCGCGGATACCCGAAAGCTGGGCACGCAGGGCCTTCATCTGGGGATGACCATCGAGGAGGCGCGTGGAGAGATCGGAAATCTGGGCGCGCAGCTGCGATTCGGCGGCCCTCAGGCGCTGGATCGATTCCGAGCGGGCAACCGCATCCAGCGTTTCGGTCGACCTTCCAGCCTTGATGCTGGCACGCAGGTTTTCAGCGGTTGCTTCGGCATTCGCGCGTTCGCCACGGACCCGGGCGAGTTCCGTCGAGATATCGGAGAGCTGCTTGCTGCTGAACGAGCTCTGATCGGAGCCGAGTGACATCAAGCCCGCCGAGGAGCGATATTCCGCAACCTTCTGCTCGGCCTCGCGGACCTTTTCGCGCAGATTGGCGATCTCCGTCTCCAGCCAGCGGACGGCGTCGGAATTACTGTCGAGCTTGGCTCCGCTCTGCAAGGAGCGATAGACGTCCATCATCGTGTTCGGGACAGCCGCTGCGAGCTTCGGATCCTGCGACGTGAACTCGATCCCGATCACCCGCGATTTGTCGACCTGATAGACGGCGAGCTTTTCCTTGAAGGCGTTGATGACGCGCTCTTCGGGCGGCAGTTCCAGCGGGTTACTCTTCAGTCCAAAGAGCACGAGGAAGTCGGTGACGACGGAAGGGCTGGAGTCCGGATCGAATTCGGTGCGCTCATGCAGCTTGAGGTCCCGGGCCACCTGCTTGATCAGATCGACGGACTGGAGCAGTTGCACCTGGCTTGCGATATTCAGTTCGTCGGGCAAAGGTTCGGCGATCGAGGACGAGGTTCCCGATGCCGAGAAGTTCGGCTCGCGCGGCTCGATCAGAAGTTTTGCATCGCCCTTGTAGGTGGGCGAAATCGCATTGGCACCAACGAAGGCCAGCACCCCGACAAGCGCAGTCGCGGCCAGGATCCTCCCCTTTCGCTCCCACACGGCGCGAAAGAGCTGGGCCAGGTCGATATCGACATCATGTTGATCGCGGTCCACACTCGGCATCACAGACTCCCGGAACATCTTGCCCGCGAAAGTAAAGGATCATGGTAACTCAAGGGTTAACCGTGATGCTCCCAGTTTTTGCGCCTGAATGAGGCAATCCGCCACCAGACGTTTACCCGGCATTAACCCTAACCATTCGATAACAGGCCAACGAATGTGGGTTCAGTGGGAGCGCAGCAGCGCATGGCGATGGTCGGCAAACAGGCGATGGTTCTGATCGCAAGCGTGGTCCTGTCGATCGGCGTTTCGGGCTGCGCGAGTTATCGCCCTGCCCCAAAGGTCTTTCACGAGGCCACGATCCAGCCGTATAGGCTCGACAGCGGCGACCGTCTGCGCGTCACCGTTTTCGAACAACCGAGCCTCACCAACACCTATACCGTTGACCAGGCCGGCTACATCGCCTTCCCGCTCGTTGGTCAGGTCGCGGCTCGCGGTGCGACCCTCACCCAGCTCGAAGGCGCGATCGCCCAGAAGCTCAAGCAGGGGTACCTGCGTGATCCCGACGTCTCGATCGAAGTCGATCGCTACCGGTCCATCTTCGTCATGGGCCAGGTCGGGCAACCGGGGCAATACGCCTATGTGCCGGGCATGACGATCCTCAACGCCATCGCCGTCTCCGGCGGCTTCAACAGCCGCGCCAATCAACGGGATGTCGACGTGACCCGCCAGATCAACGGACAGATCATCACAGGCCGCGTGCCGATAACCGACCCGATCCTTGCAGGCGACACCGTCTACGTGCGCGAACGGCTGTTCTGATCGATGGCCGAAGCCCCGTCGCTGCGCATCGTGCATTGCTTTCGGTCGCCGATCGGCGGGATCTTCCGCCATGTCCGCGATCTGGCAGAGTTGCACAGCGCGGCCGGACACAAAGTCGGCATCCTCTGCGACAGCTCGACGGGCGGCGCCCATGAAGACCGGCTCTTCGAGCAGATCATGCCGCATCTTGCGCTCGGCGTCACACGCTTCCCGATCCGGCGTTCCGTCAGTTTGAAGGACATGGCGGCGCTCGGCGAAGCTTACAAACTCATCAAGGAATTGCAGCCGGATATCCTGCATGGTCATGGCGCCAAGGGCGGCGTGATCGCGCGGTTGATCGGCTCACTGCTGCGGGTTCGAAGGTATCGCGTCGCCCGCCTCTATTCACCGCATGGCGGCAGCCTGCATTTCTCGCGGGCAAAACCGTCAGGACAGGCCGTCTTCATGGCCGAGCGCGTTCTGGAGCGGATGACGGAATCGATTTCTTTCGTCTGCGACTACGAGCGCCAGACCTACGAGACGAAGATCGGCAGGCCCCATTGCCAGGTGACGCGGGTCTATAACGGCATCAGCGAGAGGGACTTCGGGCGTATCCCGGTTGAAGCCGAAGGCGTGGATTTCGCCTATATCGGGATGCTGCGCGATCTCAAGGGGCCCGATGTCTTCATCAATGCCTTCGCCGAAGCTGAGCGACTGGCCGGTCGACCGTTGAGCGGGGTGATCGTCGGAGACGGCTCCGACCTCGATCGCTATCGTCGAATTGTCGAACAGAAGGGCCTCAGCCGCCGGATCGGGTTCAGACCCGCCATGCCCATCGCCGAGGCCTTTGCGCTCTCCAACATCATCGTCGTTCCCTCGCGCGCCGAGGCCATGCCCTATATCGTCCTGGAGGCGCTGGCCGCAGAAAAGACGGTTATCGCCTCACGGGTCGGGGGCATTCCCGAGATCCTCGGCCCTGACTGCGAGGCCCTCGTCGAGGCCGGCCGCGCCGACCTCTTCGGCGCCGTGATGGCCAAGGCGCTCACCGATCCGGCCTGGTCGAGGCGAACCATGCCGAGTCCTCAGAGCTTCCGCTCCCGTTTTTCCGCAACCGTGATGGCCAGGGACATCGAAGCGCTTTATCGGGCGCAACTCGCGCGCATTTGACCGCGGCTTGCACTGAAACGGCACAGATCACACCATTTCTGAGGGGATCCTAAAGCGTTTCTTAGGACCTTCGCCGTAGTCTTCCCGCACACACGTGCGAGATCCAGACATGAACAAGGTCGACAAACCCGAGGCATTCGATCTTGACGCATTGCGTCGCGGTCAGACGGCCGGCGACGATCCCCTGCACAAGGTGGAAGGGGAGCGTAAAGCCGAAATCAGCGCATTGGCACGCCAGATCGCGTCACAATATGCGGTGGCCAACTATTCGCCGTCGATCGTGATCGGCCAGCTTCGTTTTCTCGAGTTCTTCAGTCTGTTCGGGATTGCGCTCGGCGCCAACTTCTTCTTCGCATTCGATCCGGGCGCTCACTTCCTCGACACGAGCGTCAGTGCCTTTGTCGGCTCGCTGATGGCATTGCTCTTCATGCAGGCCAGCGATTGCTACCATGTCTCGATTCTGCGTTCGCCGATGGGATCAATGGCGCGGGTACTCGGAAGCTGGATGGCTTCCCTCGGTCTTGTCGCTCTGACGAACTTCCTGTTCATCGACCATGACCCCAATTACCGCAGCATACTCGCCGCATGGTTCGTGCTCGGTGCGATCTATCTCCTGATCGAGCGCAATCTGATCGGGTTTGGCTTTCGGCGCTGGGGACGCAACGGCGTGATGGAGCGCCGAGCGGTGATCGTCGGCGGCGGCAAACCTGCCAAAGACCTGATCCGCGCTCTGGAACAGCAGCCGGAAAACGACATCCGGATCTGCGGTATCTTCGACGATCGTAACTCTGCACGCTCCCCGGACGTGGTTGCCGGTTACCCGAAGCTCGGGACCGTGGCGGAACTCGTCGAATTTGCGCGTCTCGCCCATATCGACATGCTGATCATCTCGCTGCCGCTCAGCGCTGAAGCCCGCATCATGCAGCTCCTGAAGATGCTCTGGGTGCTGCCGGTCGATATCCGCCTCGCCGCCCATTCCAACAATCTGCGCTTCCGGCCTCGCGCCTATTCGCATGTCGGTGCGGTCCCGCTTCTCGACATTCTCGACAAGCCGATCCGTGACTGGGATTCCGTCGCCAAGCGCGCCTTCGACATCTTCTTCAGCGTTCTCGCCCTCATCCTGCTGTGGCCGGTTTTCATTGCCACGGCGATTGCGGTCAAGATGACATCCAAGGGACCGGTCTTCTTCGTGCAGAAGCGTCACGGCTTCAACAACGAGGTGATCAACGTCCTGAAATTCCGGTCGATGTATACGGAAATGAGCGATCCGACGGCCAAGAATGCCGTTACCAAGAACGACCCGCGCGTGACGCCGGTCGGCCGTTTCATCCGCAAGACGTCGATCGACGAGTTGCCGCAGATCTTCAACGTGCTGCGCGGCGATCTCTCGCTGGTCGGCCCCCGTCCCCATGCCATCCTCGGCCAGACCCGCGACAAGACATTCGGCGAAATCGTCGAGGGTTATTTCGCCCGCCACCGGGTCAAGCCCGGCGTCACCGGTTGGGCGCAGATCAACGGCTGGCGCGGCGAAATCGACACCGACGACAAGATCAAGTTCCGCACGGCCTATGACCTCTATTACATCGAAAACTGGTCTCTCTGGTTCGATCTGAAGATCCTGTTCCTGACCCCGCTCAGGCTTCTCAATACCGAGAACGCCTATTGAGTGCCGTCGTCAACCAAGCGAGGCCCTTCAATCCGCAGGCAGCTGCCGTTCAGCTGATGATCTCCTGGATCATGGCGTTTGGCGTCTTCCTGTCGGGCTTCGTCATATCCGAGCCTGCCCCTTATGAACTTCTGATGGTCGGCCAGGTCGCGCTCTGGTTCCTCTTCGGCCTGAAGATCTCGCGCGTCGTCGCGCCCCTGCTCGCTCTGTTGCTGATCTTCAACGTCGGCGGTTTGCTGGCACTGACCATGCTTAGGACCATCCTGACGGAGCAGGTTCTCTACGTGGCAGTGTCGATCTTCCTGGCGCTCACGGCCGTGTTTTATGCTGCGGTCATCGAGGACAGGCCGCAGCGGCTGAAACTGATCTTCCAGGCCTGGGTGGCTGCCGCCATCATCACGGGTATGCTCGGGATTCTCGGCTATTTCCACGCCTTCCCCGGAGCAGAAGTCTTCACGCGCTACGATCGCGCCATGGGTGCCTTCCAGGACCCCAATGTCTTCGGCCCGTTTCTCGTCGCGCCGACACTTTACCTGATGCATGGCATGCTGAAAGGGCGGCTGCTCGAGTCCCCGCTGCGGATTGTCGGTATTCTGATCCTTTCCTTGGCGGTGTTTCTCTCCTTCTCGCGCGCCGCCTGGGGACTGTTTCTCTTCTGCACCGTCGCCCTGGTCTTCGTCATGCTGCTCAAGGAGCGAACCAATGCCTTCCGCCTGAAGATCCTGGTGCTGTCGCTTGCGGCGGTTGTCGCCATGGTCTTGGCGCTCTCGGTCGCTCTGCAGTTCGAGAAGGTGCAGGCGCTGTTCGAGACCCGGACCCAGCTGGTGCAGGAATACGACGGCGGCCACCTGGGGCGCTTCGCACGCCACCGTCTCGGTTTTGAACTGGCGATGGAAAGGCCGCTCGGGATCGGGCCGATGATGTTCGGTCGGATCTTCCCGGAAGACGAACACAATATCTGGCTGAAATCCCTGATGGCCTATGGCTGGATCGGCTTTGTCTCTTACGTGACCCTGATGATCTGGACCGTGTCGATGGGCTTCCGCTACTTGCTGCGCGATAGACCATGGCAACCCTATCTGATGGTCGCCTGGATCGTTCTCGTCGGGCATATCCTGGTCGGCACCGTGATCGATACCGACCACTGGCGGCATTTCTATCTCGTGCTCGGCATCGTCTGGGGCTGCGGCGCTGCCGAATGGCGTCACCAGCGCGCCTTGCGGAACTGACGCAGAAAAGGCCGATTGCGGGCACTGCATTGATTTATTGCCCGCGCACCCCATACTTTACTCATGATCACACCTGCTCAGATACGCGCTGCGCGCGCCATGCTCGACGTCACCATCGACCGATTGTCGCAGGAAAGCGGCGTGCCCGCGCTGCTGATCCTCCAGATCGAAGCCGGGAATGGCTATGACGCCACACCACAGCATTACGCGGCGCTGAAGACCGCGCTCACGGATATGGGCGTCGTCTTTCTGGAGGCGGGCGAAGGCGGCCAAGGTGCAGAAGGACTTCGTCTTGCTGCGCGCGGCAGTGACGACGGTATGCGCCCCGAAGAACTCACCGCCGCCAACGACGATTGAGTTTTTCCAATATGGCGATGGAACAATAACCGGCGCCCAGACTTTCCCTGTCCGACATCATCAGACAGGAGAATTTCATGAGCCGGAACAATGGCCTCTACCTCATCATCGGTGCACTCGTGGTCGCCGTCATCGGCCTTGGCATCTATGTCTACCAGGAAGAGCAGAAGCCTGACGGCGTCGAACTCCGCATCGGCGAGAGCGGCGTTTCGATCGAGGAAAACTGAGCAACGGCCTCAGCGGCTCAAATTCGGCCTGGCCGAATGAAGGTTTCGTAGAACTGCTGGGGGGCGCCGATGGCGCCCTCAAGCATGTAGGCCTGGCGCTCAGAGCCGGCGCGTCGCGCGATGACGGGCAGGCCATGGTCCAGGGCATCAAGTAGGCGATACTCCACCAGCCGTCTGCCATTCTCATCCTTCCAGACGATCATCGATCCTTCCGGCCGGGCTTCACTCTGTCCGGCGAATTCATCAAGCCCATGGAAATCCAGCCATTGGGCGAGCAGCGCCTCGCCATTGCCCGGCGACACCACCCGATCCGCCCTGCCCTGCCAGATCGCCACGGCTGGTTTGCGGCTGGACACGTCTCCTGCCGCACTCCGTGCCAGGTCACCCCATTCCCGTCTGCTGCGGCGAGGACCTGATTTCATCACTGAAAGTGCCGACATGGCGTCGCGGGCCGCGCCAAAGGGGAGCCCACCCACCACCTGACCGGCGGCAAAGAGATGCGGATATGTGACGAGGAGCGCATTGGCCATGGCACCGCCCGCCGACAGCCCCTGGATGAAGACCCTGCTGTCCGCGATCCCGTGACGCTCGATCGCGTGTTCGATCATCTGGCGGAACGACATCAGCTCACCGCGATCGCGCGCCACCATGCTCGGGCGGAACCAGTTGAAGCAGAGATTGTGATTGTTCTCCTTGGTCTGCTCCGGATAGAGCAGCACGAAACCCTTTTCCCGCGCCATGCGGCTCCAACCGCTGCCACGGTCGAACTGTCTTGCGGTCTGTAGACAGCCATGCAGCACCACCACGAGCGTAGCCGGGTCCCGGCGGGCGGAGGGCACATATTCAAACATCCGCAGTCGTCCGGGATTGCTGCCGAAGGCATGCACCTGCACGAGGCCGGAGCGCGGCGCGCGGGGTTTTGCGACCTTCGGCGGCTCGTAGATCCTGAGCTTCGGCATCGCCTTCTCCAGCCTGCGCTGCAGACGCTTCTGGCTGCGAAGCAGCGCAGAAAGCGGAGACATGGAGAACTTGAAGCGCATCGGATTTCGGCCCCTTTCGAACCTCACCTCTACATAATGCTGCATTGCAGCAAACATAGGACAGAAAACAAAAGAAGCCGAGTAATGTTCACTCTGAGAGGTCTGACCTCCACCTGTCGCCAACAACGAAAAAACCGGGCACCTTGCGGTACCCGGTCTCTCTAACCATGCGTCGAAATCAAGTGATTGATCCCTGAGCATAAAATGGTCGGAATGGCGGGATTCGAACCCACGACCCCTTGACCCCCAGTCAAGTGCGCTACCGGGCTGCGCTACATTCCGTCATCTGCCAATCGTGCTTTTTGGGTCACGAGTGACCCGCTCGACAGCCAGTTTCCTTTAGACAGTCAGCCATTTCTGCGCAAGGGGAAACTCCAGCGGGGAAAAAAAAATGCAAGGATGATCAATTCAGACGTTGCATCAGCGCTCTGATTTCCTCGAAGCGCCGGCGTTCTTCGGGTTCTTCGCTGTTTGCGGCGTAGCAGGTCAGGTCCATGCAGAAGCGCGTGACCTGCAGCGGTTCGGCGTCACGTTCGAATTGACACTCGATCTCGTCAGAAATGTCCTGCGGTTCGCTGTCCATCCGGGTGGAATAGGTGAGCCTTGCTCCTGGCGGATCAAGCTCAGGAAAGGCCTGGACAACGCCGACCTTCAGATCTTTGACCATCAGCATGTTCTTCGCCACGAAGATGCAGGCATCCTCGACGGTAGCCGGTCTGGCCTCGGTGGCGCCAGACGACGTTGCTGCCTGCTGCGCAAGCGCCGGGGCGGCGGCAAGCAGGGAGAGAACTGGGAGTGTAATAAAAAGCCGTTTCATGGAGCCTCGCGCGGGTTGCGTGTCGGTCCTTCAACGCCTCAAGGTCAAGCGGTGTTCCGTTCAAGGGAACGAAGTGTCATCACCGCACCTGATCGAGCAGCCGCTTGCATTCGAGCAGGTCGAAGAGTGCCTCCTGCAAGAGCGCACGGTCTTCCTTGCCGACGGAGCCCTTGCCGACCGAGATTTCCGGTGCGTCATCATTGGCACCGCCACCGAAGCCGAAGAAACGACCGCTGGTGCGCACCTTGGGTCGGCCGACGACCTGGTCCTCGTCGAGATTGACCTTCGGCTCGTCGTTCTTAGAGGCATTGGCGGCAACAAGCGCTTCCATGGTGGCGACATCGCCGGTGGCAACCGCCATGACGAACTTGTTGCCGTTGGTCTTCAGAAGCTTCTGCACGCCCTTGATCGTATAACCCTGATCGTAGAGCAGATGGCGGATGCCCTTAAGCAGTTCGACATCGTCGGGACGATAGTAGCGCCGACCGCCGCCGCGCTTCAGGGGCTTGATCTGCGGAAAGCGGGTTTCCCAGAAGCGCAGGACATGCTGCGGCAGGTCGAGGTCATCAGCGACTTCACTGATCGTGCGGAAAGCATCCGGGCTCTTGTCCAACTGCATCACAGCGCTCCTCGAAGATCACGCGGGCGCGCGACTCGGATCACATTTCAACGGGGTGAGGGCTGGTTTTCAAGCGCTCGATGACCGGCGGCACGATGCTCCACCGATTTTGGTCTTTTCTCAGGCGGCCGGATTGACCGGCTTCTGCTTGGCCTTGCGGGCTATATGAGCGCGAAGAATGCGCTGCTTGAGAACGTTGGACGCCTTGAACGTCATCACCCGACGGGGAGAAATCGGCACTTCCTCGCCGGTCTTCGGATTACGGCCGATTCGCTCGTTCTTGCTGCGAACCTGAAAGGTGGCGAAGGACGAAAGCTTCACGGATTCACCACGCACAATGGCATTGCAAATCTCGTCGATGACCGTTTCCACGAGTTCGGCGGATTCCGTCCGGGAGAGACCGACCTTGCGAAAGACTGATTCTGCCAAATCCGCACGCGTCACTGTCTTTCCGGCCATTGTTCTCGCCCGCCTAAATCAATGATCTTGTTGAATTGGGCAGAGACTATTGCCCTTGGCCGCAACGGTCAAGTGCTTGTCGATGCGCAATTTTTAGGGTTTCAAATGCTACCAGCGCACCAGCACGGCGCCCCAGGTGAAGCCGCCGCCCATGGCCTCGAGCATCACCAGATCTCCCTGCTTGATCCGGCCGTCACTGGCCGCCGTCGCAAGGGCCAGCGGAATGGATGCCGCAGACGTATTTCCATGCTTGTCGACGGTGATCACGACCTTCTCGTCGGGAATGCCGAGCTTCTTCGCCGAGCCGTCGATGATGCGCTTGTTGGCCTGATGCGGGACCAGCCAGTCGATGTCGTCAGCCGTCGTACCGGTCGCCGTGAACGCAGCCTCGATGACGTCGGTGATCATTCCGACGGCATGCTTGAAGACTTCGCGGCCTTCCATGCGCAGATGACCGACCGTGCCTGTGGTCGAGGGACCGCCATCGACATAAAGCTTTTCACGATGGGCGCCGTCCGAGCGCAGGTTCGAGGTCAGAACGCCGCGGTCTGCGACCGTCCCCTCGCCTTCGGCCGCCTCGAGGACCAGCGCGCCAGCACCGTCGCCGAACAGAACGCAGGTCGTGCGGTCGGTCCAATCGAGGATGCGGGAGAAGGTCTCGGCGCCGATGACCAGCACGCGCTTTGCCATGCCGCCGCGGATATAGAGATCAGCCGTCGCCATGGCATAGACGAAGCCGGAACAGACGGCCTGAACGTCGAAGGCGAAGCCGTGATGCATGCCGAGACGGTTCTGGATGTTGACGGCCGTCGCCGGGAAGGTGTTGTCGGGCGTCGAGGTCGCACAGATGATCAGGTCGATGTCGGCAGCCGTCAGACCTGCGCGATCGAGCGCTTCCTGAGCTGCCGCTGCACCCAGCGATGCCGTCGTCTCGCCTTCACCTGCGATGTAGCGCTGCTTGATGCCGGTACGCTGAACAATCCACTCGTCGGAGGTTTCGACCAGGCTTTCGAGATCAGCATTGGTCATAACCCGTTTCGGGAGCGCTGCTCCGAAACCGCGAACTACAGAACGGATCATTGGAGTTTCCTACCTTTCACGCCGCTTCGGGGCCGGCCGGAGACGGGTGCCGCGCGTGATATTTTTTCAAGTCGTTTTCGATCTTCTGGGTGAGACCGTTCCGGGCCATGTCATAGCCCACATCGAGAGCCGCCGCAAAGCCTTCGGCATCCGTGCCGCCATGGCTTTTGATGACGATGCCGTTCAAGCCGAGGAAGACACCGCCATTGACCTTGCGCGGGTCCATCTTCTCGCGCAGGCGATCGAAGGCGCCCTTGGCGAGAATGTAGCCAAGCTTGGCCATCCAGGTGCGCGACATAGCCGCGCGCAGGTATTCGGCGATCTGCTTGGCTGTGCCTTCTGCGGTCTTTAGCGCGATGTTGCCGGTGAAGCCTTCGGTGACGACGACATCGACCGTGCCCTTGCCGAGGTCATCGCCTTCGACGAAGCCATAATAGTCGATCGTGTCGAGGCCGGCCTCGCGAATGAGGCGCCCGGCTTCCTTGACCTCTTCCTGACCCTTGATCTCCTCCACGCCGACATTGAGAAGGCCAACCATGGGCTTCTCGATTTCGAACAGCGCGCGCGCCATGGCGCCGCCCATCACGGCGAAGTCGAGCAATTGCTGCGCATCGGCACCGATGCCGGCACCGACATCGAGCACGATGCTCTCGCCCGACAACGTCGGCCAGATGGCAGCGATCGCCGGGCGCTCGATGGTCGCCATGGTGCGCAGGCAGAATTTCGCCATGGCCATAAGCGCGCCGGTGTTGCCGGCCGAGACGACCACATCGGCCTGGCCGGACTTCACCGCCTCGATCGAGCGCCACATGCTGGAGACGTAGCGGCCGCGACGAAGCGCCTGGCTCGGCTTCTCATCCATGGTGACGGAGATGTCGCAGTGATGGAAGGTCGACTTTTCCTTCAGCTTGGGAAACTGCGCGAGGATCGGCAGGCAGCGTTCCTGCTGGCCGAAGAGAAGGAAGGTTACATCGGGATGACGCTCAAGTGCCTTGGCGGCTCCGGGGATGACGACCTCGGGACCGAAGTCTCCACCCATGACGTCGACAGAAATTCTGATCACTTAGACCTGACCCTTCTTCATCGCTGGTCAGCGATATTTTCGGCCAAAATAGCGCTTTTCACTCGGCACACAACCCACCCGCAGGTGCAGATGGGGGATGATCAGTCCTTTTTCCAGTCTTTCAGGACCGCAAAGGGCGACGGCTTCTTGTCTTCTTCAGCCTTGCTTTCGATGTGTCCGGAGAAGGCAACGCCTTCTTTCTTCGGATAAGGATCGATGTCGAGAGCGGCAAATTCGGCGACAAGCGCGCCGGCGTCGATCGTGTCACCGGTAAACTGCTCGGGGAGGTCGGGACCATCTGGATCGAGCACCATCTCACCGGCGCCATCGAGCACGATGCGGGCAAGCTTGGATCCCTCCGGCACAAAGATCTGGTCGATCTCCTGATCGATCGTCGAGATCACCGGTTCCAGGGTGACGACGCAGGCCTGAACCAGTTCACCGGACACACGTCCCGTTATGCGGACGCCGTCTTTTTTCCAGCGAGCGATCTGCAGATCCGCAGAGAGCTTGCTAACGGCTTCCACCCGCCACAGGTCGGCAAGGCCCGCGCGCTCACGCTCGTCGGCCTCCAAACGCACCCGCACTGGATTGGCCGAGATATGGCCAACCTTTACGAGGTAGCTGAACTCGCGGCTGTCCTTGGTTTCTTTATCTGTCATTTCATTTTCCTCGTTCCCCGTGGGGCCGGTGGCGTGCACACGCGAATGCGAGCGACGCCGATCAGGCGCCCGGGACGGCTAGGCGGGCCATGCCCGTCTCGATTTCGTTTTCATCCAGCGCCGCCAGCGCCTGCTCAGCTGCAAACATCCAGTCGGCCAGCGCCTGCATGGAGGGTGCCGCCTCACCTGCTTCGGGATGAATGTTGCGCTTCAGCGCGGCCGCAAGCGCTTCGCGGTCGTTTTTATCCAGTGCCGCCGCGTAGGACTCCAGTCGCCCATAATACATGCCGGCGAGCTTCTTCATCCGCTTTGGCACGCCGGGATCGCCGACGCCCAGTTCGCGGATGGAGTGATCGACATCCTCAAAGAAGGCGTCGATGATGTTCTGGGCGATCTCCTGGCCGCTGCGCGGGGATTTCGCCGTGCGGCGAAAATAGAGAATCAGCATGATCGTCAACAGCTCGAACCGGCCGATCACGGTGTCCGGAACATTCATGTCGAGATAAAATGCAGGCGTGCGCGCCGCCGCCGTCAAAGCCCCGTACTGGCGCTCGACGATCACCTGATTGTTTCTTTTCTGCCGAAAGAAGCCGAATACCATCCAATTCCACCAAAAAGAGCCGGCCGAAGTGGTGAGCCCGGACGTGGTCGTGTTGCATGATTGCGAAAGCTGGTTTACCGAAGCAGGCGTGAATTGCAATGCCGATATCCGGCACGAATGCCGCATCGCGCGGCAGATTGATCGGTAAATCGGCAGCGCAGGCTTTGCGGCGGCTTTCCCCGGAAAGGCCACAATGCTATGCGCAGAAGCGATGAGGCTCCGTCAGGTGCCATCGACAGTCATGGGAGACGTTTGCGTGAATATCAGGATTTTCAAGTCGGACAGGAAGCTCCTGAGCACGACCGCACTTGCTCTTGCCGTCACCATTGGCCTCTCCGCCTGCCAGACCTCCGAGGTCTTCCATAACGGCTATGTCGTTGACCAGGCAGCGCTCGATCTGGTGCCGGTCGGTTCCAGCCGCGAACAGGTGCTTCTGTCGCTTGGTACGCCGTCGACCACGGCGACCTTCGACGGCGAAGTCTTCTACTACATCTCCCAGAAGCGCACCCGACCGGTCGCCTTCATGAAGCAGCGCCTCGTCGACCAGCAGATCCTGGCGATCTACTTCGACAAGGACGGCGTCGTTGCGCAGCGCGCGAACTACACCCTTCAGGACGGCAAGGTGTTCGACACGATTTCCCGCACGACGCCGACCGGCGGTCGCGATCTCACCTTCCTGCAGCAGCTGCTGGCTGGTGGCGGTGGCGCAGCCAACAGCGTCCGCAATATCCTGAGCAACTACTAAGACCATCCGCCGAGGGAGCTATGCCCTCGGCCCATAGAGACATGAAGAAGACCGCGGAAGTTTCCTTCCGCGGTCTTTTTGTTTTGGCATCTTCGCCTCAGCCCGCGAGAACGGCGAGCAGCAGCAGCGCAACGATGTTGGTGATCTTGATTGCCGGATTGACGGCAGGCCCTGCGGTATCCTTGTAGGGATCGCCGACCGTATCACCGGTGACAGAGGCCTTGTGGGCGTCCGAACCTTTCAGGTGCTTCACGCCATCCTTGTCGATGAAGCCGTCTTCGAAGCTCTTCTTGGCATTGTCCCAGGCACCACCACCGGAGGTCATGGAGATCGCGACGAAGAGGCCGTTGACAATGACGCCGAGCAGCGAGGCGCCAAGCGCAGCAAAGGCGGACGCCTTGGAGCCGGAAATCAGGAGCACGCCGAAATAGACGACGAGCGGCGCCAGAACCGGCAGCAGCGAGGGAATGATCATCTCCTTGATCGCGGCGCGGGTCAGGATATCGACCGCCCGGCCATAATCAGGCTTTTCAGTTCCCTGCATGATGCCCGGCTTTTCGCGGAACTGCCGGCGGACTTCCTCAACGATCGAGCCGGCTGCGCGGCCGACGGCCGTCATGGCGATCCCGCCGAAGAGGTAGGGGATCAGACCGCCGAAGATGAGGCCGGCGACGACATAGGGGTTGGAGAGATCAAAGGAGATCGGTCCCATGTCCGCGAAATACGGATACTGGGCGCTGTTTGCGGCAAAGTAGGCCAGGTCGTTGGAATAGGCGGCAAAGAGCACGAGCGCGCCGAGGCCGGCAGAGCCGATGGCATAACCCTTGGTCACGGCCTTGGTGGTGTTGCCAACGGCATCGAGCGCGTCGGTCGACTTGCGGACTTCAGGCGGCAGATGCGACATTTCGGCGATACCGCCGGCATTGTCGGTCACCGGACCGAAGGCATCGAGGGCGACGATCATGCCGGCGAGGCCGAGCATGGTGGTAACCGCGATCGCCGTGCCGAAGAGACCGGCGAGCTGGTAGGTCGAGATGATGCCGCCAACGATGACGATGGCCGGAAGGGCCGTCGATTCCAGCGAGACCGCCAGACCCTGGATGACATTGGTGCCGTGCCCGGTGACCGAGGCCTGGGCGATCGAGTTGACCGGACGTTTGTTGGTGCCGGTGTAATACTCGGTGATGACGACGATCAGCGCGGTCACCACGAGGCCCAGAACACCGCAGATGAAGAGGTTCATCCCGGTGATGTCCATCCCGGCAACTGTGCCGATGGAACCCCAGCCAATGGTCAGCGAAGTGGCAATGGCGAGACCGGCCACAGACAAGAGCCCGGTGACGATCAGACCCTTGTAGAGGGCGCCCATGATCGAGCCGCTGGTGCCGAGCTTGACGAAGAAGGTGCCGATGATCGAGGTGATGATGCAGGCGCCGCAGATGGCGAGCGGATAGATCATCGCAATATCGAGCACGGCCGAACCGGCAAAGAAGATCGCAGCAAGCACCATGGTGGCAACGACGGAGACCGCATAGGTCTCGAACAGGTCGGCGGCCATGCCTGCGCAGTCGCCGACATTGTCACCGACGTTGTCGGCGATCGTTGCCGGGTTGCGCGGATCGTCTTCGGGAATGCCGGCTTCCACCTTGCCGACGAGGTCCCCACCGACGTCGGCGCCCTTGGTGAAGATACCGCCGCCCAGGCGGGCGAAGATCGAGATTAGCGACGCGCCGAAGCCGAGCGCGACGAGCGCATCGATGACGGCACGCGAGCCGCTTTCATGACCGAGGATTGCGGTCAGGATGTAGAAGTAGATGGAGACGCCGAGCAAAGCGAGGCCCGCGACCAGCATGCCGGTGATGGCGCCGGACTTGAAGGCGATGTCGAGACCGGCCGCCAGACTGTGCGAAGCGGCCTGGGCGGTGCGCACATTGGCACGGACCGAGACATGCATGCCGATGAAGCCGGCAGCCCCCGACAAGACGGCACCGATCAAAAAGCCGATTGCAGCGGTGCCCGAGAGAAGAAGCCAGGTGGCGACGAAGACGACGGCGCCGACGATCGCGATGGTCAGGTATTGCCGAGTGAGGTAAGCCTGAGCACCCTCGCGAATATAGCCTGCAATTTCCTGCATTCGGGCATTGCCCTGATCAGCTGCAAGCACCGAGCGTGTCGCCCAGACCGCGTAGACCACCGACAGCAACCCGCATAAAATTACGCCTAGAAGAACCGTCATTCGCAATACCCTCCCGTATTGCCCGCGCCTCACTCATCGCGGGCCGTGACTCGCAGACTCAGGCCCCCTCCTCCGAGACCTCGTCAACGCGTGGCGAGATTGCGTCGCGCTTTTAGCGGCGTCAAGTACGCATATTTTGCCGTCTCAAGGGAACTCAGGCGGCTTTGCGGGCAGCCGCGCGAAGCTGGAGAACGACCAGCAGGAGGCAGGCGATCGTGATTGGCCAGATCACCAGATTCATGACCGACCATCCGAAGGCGGTGAACACCTTGCCCGAGGAGAAGGACGAAAGTGCTACGGTCGAGAACAGGATGATGTCGTGGAAACCCTGCACCTTGTCGGCCTCGGCCGGACGATAGCTCGAGGCGACGATCGCGGTCGCGCCGATGAAGCCGAAGTTCCAGCCGATGCCCAGGAGAACGAGCGCGCCCCAAAAATTCCAGAGCGCAATGCCCATATGGGCGACGACCGCGCAGGCCATGAGGATCAGCAGGCCGCCCGCAACCACCTTCTCGGCACCGAAGCGGGTGATCAACATGCCGGTGAAGAAGCTCGGCGCGAACATGGCGATGACGTGCCATTGTATGCCGAGCGTCGCCAAGTCGGACGAGAAACCGCAGCCGATGACCATCGCGAGCGGCGCACCGGTCATCATGAAGGTCATCAGGGCATAGGAACTGATGCCGCAGATCATGCCGGTCATGAAGCGTTGGGTCATGACGATTTCGCGCAGCGGGCGCACCGGGCGCACCGGGCCTGATGCTTCCGCCTTCTTGTCGGCAAGGCTCGGCAGCTTCAGGAAGAACAGGACACCGATCGCGCAGAGCAGCAGAGGGACCATGCCGAGGAAGGCGCCGGCAAAGGTCACAGGTGCGAGTGCATCCTTGAACCAGATGGCGATCTGCGGTCCGACGATGGCGGAGATGATACCGGCGGCGAGGATCCAGGAGATTGCCTTACCCTTGTAGAAGCTCGGCGATGCGTCGGCGGCGGCGAAGCGGATCTTCTGGGTGAAGCCCCCGGATATGCCCATGAGCAAAAGCGAGAAGGCAAAGAGCCAGAAGTTCGACTGGATGAGCGAGAAGGCGGCCAGTGCGCTGCCGAGCGCACCCATCAATGCGCCGACCATGAAGCTTTCGCGGCGGCCAAGAACCCTGGAGGCCGCTGCCACCACGATCGCGCCGACGGCCACGCCGATGTTGAAACCCGTCAGCGGAGCGGTCGAGAGCGACTTGTCGGCGCCGAGCATCTGGAAACCGGCGAGACCACCGACAGCAAAGGCGAGCGGCGGTGCAGAGCCGAGGATTGCCTGGGCCACGGCAAGCAGACCGACGTTACGCTTGGCTGTCGAGAATTGTCCGTCCAGCCCTGCTCCCGTCGTCGCGTCCATCTGCCAATTCCTACTTCTGCGCCGGAGCGCGAACCTGCTTTGCAATCCGGTCGAGCACGGCGTTGACCAGCTTCGGCTCGTCTTCGGTGAAGAAGGCCTGCGCGATCTCGACATACTCCGTTACAATAACAGCGATGGGTACATCCTTGCGCTCGATCAATTCGAAGGTGCCGGAACGCAGAATGGCGCGCACGGTGCTATCCATGCGCGACAGTGACCAGTCGTCCTGCAGGGCGCCGCGGATCATCGGGTCGATCTTCGTCTGGTCGCGGACGACACCGGCGACGATCGAGCGGAACCAGGAGGCGTCCGCCTTCAGATAGGTCTCACCGTCGACTTCCTGGCCGAGGCGATGGGCTTCATATTCGGCCACAACCTCAAGCACGCCGGAGCCGGCGATGTCCATCTGATAGAGCGCCTGCACAGCTGCCAAACGAGCTGCACCGCGCTGGTTTGCCGGCTTTACCGGATGCTTGCCTTCGCCCGTCATCACTCAGCCACCCAGCTTCTTCTTCAGGTCGATCATGGACAGGGCTGCGCGCGCCGCAAAGCCGCCCTTGTCCTTTTCGCTACGTTTGACGCGTGCCCAGGCCTGCTCGTCGTTCTCAACGGTCATGATGCCGTTGCCGATCGGCAACGATTCCGAAACAGCGAGATCCATCAGCGCCCGCGAGGACTCGTTGGCAACGATATCGAAATGGTAGGTCTCGCCCCGGATGACCATGCCGAGCGCGACAAAGCCATCATACTGTGTCCCCTCGTCGTCCATGGCATCCAGTGCCATAGCGATCGCCGGCGGGATTTCGAGCGCACCCGGCACCGTGATGACGTCGAAAGTGGCGCCGGCTTCCTTCAGCGCGTGTTTCGCGCCATCCAGGAGAGCGTCCGACATGTCGTCATAGAAGCGTGCCTCGACGATCAGCAAATGCGGCGATGCCGTCTTGTTTCCCATGGGTCTGATCCGATCTTGAATGTGATTGCGGCGCCTGGCCGAACAGAGACGCGGTCAAACCACGCCGTTTCCCGGAAGGCAAGTGTTTTTGCTGATGGCCGGACCTGCGTTCCCGGCACGGCTCATCATGTCAGGCCGATCACGGCTTTGCACCGATTGTTCCACTCTCGCTAATGCAGGCGAAAATCAGGCAACCAGCGTGACAAATGTTTAATGGAATTCAGTAACTTAGAGCCAGGATTTCGCCACAAACCGACACCACCTTCAGCCCTGCAAGCGAGCGACGGAATCCCCCGCCATCGCAAACATCCTTGAAAGGAACAGGAACATGAATCGCTTTGCAACCGTTCTGAGTGCCTCTGCACTGTCGGCCATCGCCTTCGGCGCCGAGAGCTATGCCGCCATGCCTTCTGCAGCCGGCATGTCCGGCAGCAGGATCGAAAGCACCATCCAGACCATGTCGTCCAAGGCCTTCAACGTCGTCCCCCTCGACTCTCTGAAGACCCATGACACGGCGCATGAACGCTTCGCCGCGGTCTCTCCCACCTCGCAGGAAGCCCGACACATTCAGGCAGCGGTGATCGCAAACCGCTCGCTTGCCCAGAAGCTCGAAGGCCAGAAGGTCGAGCTCACCAATATCGTCGGCGCCGATCAGGCTGCCGATGGCGGCGTCACCTTCTACGTCCGCTGATCAACCTCCGCCTCCCCTCCATACCCCACCTTGCCCCCCCCCGTGTCCTAGGACACGGGGCTTTTCGCGCACAATGGAACCTTTCATGGAGCCCACGTGTTTCCGGTCATGAAAGGCGCCCGGAGGCGGTTGCCTCGCAACACGAAAGATGGAGGCACCCCATGGGTCGCGGCATTCTATTCTGGCTGATCGGCGTACCGATCCCCCTGATCATTCTGTTCCTGCTGTTCTTCCGTTAAACCCAGGCAGACGCAGGCAGTCTCTCAAAAATCTGCAGCCGGTCGCTTCCGATCTGTCTCTCGTCGATCTTGACGAAACCGGCAGGCAGGTGGCCGGCTGAAATCGGCGAAGGAATACCGCCTTCCCCGATCGTCACCGCGGAATCGTAGAGTTCGATCCGGTCGACCACTCCGCGCGCCAACATGTCGGTCGCGACACGAGCGCCACCTTCCACCATCAGTGACGAGACACCACGCCGCGCAAGCAGCGCCAGCAGTCCCTCAACATCCGGAACCTCCGACACTTCGACACCCATGCTGACCAGCGCGGCGCGATTGCCTGTTGCGCCGGGTGCCACGGCGAGGAGAACGGGGACGTCCTGGGCCGTCTTGGAAAGCTTGGATGCCACCGGTAGTTCCGCCTTGCGATCAAGCACGATCCTGAGCGGCGAAGCGCTTTCGAGACCCGGCAACCGGACCGTCAATTCGGGATCGTCGGCAAGCGCGGTGCCGATGCCGACCAGGATAGCATCGCACTGCGCCCTCAGACGATGCACGGCTTCGCGTGCCTCTGGCCCCGTAATCGCGACCTGGCCTGCGCCAACGCGACCGACCATACCATCAGAAGAAACGGCAAGCTTCAGAATCACTTGCGGACGTCCCTTCGTCTGCCGCGTGAGATAGCCTGCCATCGCCCGGCGCGCCTCTTTCTGCAGGATGCCGATGGTCACCTCGATATCGGCATCCGCGAGGATCTTGAGCCCCTGGCCCGAGACACGCGGATCGGGATCAGCAACGGCGACCACGACGCGGGCAATGCCGGCCGCGACGATGGCATTGGCACAGGGCGGGGTCTTGCCATGGTGCGAGCAAGGTTCGAGCGTGACATAGGCGGTCGCCCCCCTCGCCTTCTCGCCGGCTTCGGCAAGCGCCTGGGGTTCGGCATGGGGGCGCCCACCGAGCGCGGTGACGCCACGACCAACGACCTCGCCATCCTTGACGATCACGCATCCGACGGAGGGGTTGGGGCCGGTACGACCGACATGCTTCAGGGAGAGCTCGATTGCCTCCCGCATATGCCGTTCGTCGCGGGCGGTAATGGACACGCCGTCAATCCGCCGTGCTGTCTCTGGAGATCTTGGCGTTGATCTCGGCAATGACGTTCTCGAAGTCTTCGGCATGGCTGAAGTCGCGATAGACCGAGGCGTAGCGCACAAAGGCAACGTCATCGAGGGTCTTCAGGGCTTCGAGCACCTGCAGACCAATTTCTTCCGAGGATATCTCGGTCTCGCCGGAGCTTTCAAGGCGGCGAACGATGCCCGACACGGCACGTTCGATGCGGTCGGCATCGACAGGTCGCTTGCGCAGTGCGATCTGGAAGGACCGCACCAGCTTGTCGCGCGCGAAGGGTGCCTTTCGGCCGGTCTTCTTCAAGACCATCAGCTCGCGCAGCTGCACCCGTTCAAAAGTCGTGAAGCGCCCCCCGCAATCCGGACAGATGCGCCGCCGGCGGATGGAGGTGTTGTCCTCCGCCGGTCGCGAGTCCTTGACCTGGGTTTCATCCGATCCGCAGAAGGGGCAGCGCATCAGCCTTATGCCTTACATGTAGGGGTACATCGGGAAACGGTCGGTGAGAGCCACGACCTTCTCGCGAACGGCACCTTCGACGGCGGCATTGCCTTCATCCGAGTTGGCGACCTTGAGACCGTCAAGCACTTCGACGATCAGGTTGCCGATTTCGGTGAACTCGGCTTCCTTGAAACCGCGCGTGGTGCCGGCCGGCGTGCCGAGACGGATACCCGAGGTGACGAAGGGCTTTTCCGGGTCGAAGGGAATGCCGTTCTTGTTGCAGGTGATGTAGGCGCGGCCGAGGCCGGCTTCCGCACGCTTGCCGGTGGCGTTCTTCTTGCGAAGGTCGACCAGCATCAGATGGTTGTCGGTACCGCCGGAGACGATATCGAGATTGTGCTTGATCAGCGTGTCGGCCAGAACCTTGGCGTTCTTGACGACCTGGGCCGCGTAATCCTTGAATTCCGGCTTCAGCGCTTCGCCGAAGGCGACCGCCTTGGCGGCGATGACATGCATCAGCGGGCCGCCCTGGAGACCCGGGAAGACGGCCGAGTTGAACTTCTTCGCCAGATCCTCGTCGTTGGTCAGGATCATGCCGCCGCGTGGGCCGCGCAGCGACTTGTGGGTCGTCGAGGTCGCAACGTGGCAATGCGGGAACGGCGACGGATGCTGGTCACCAGCGACGAGGCCGGCGATGTGGGCCATGTCGACCATGAGGTAGGCACCGACAGAGTCTGCGATCTCGCGGAAACGCTTCCAGTCCCAGGTGCGGGAATAGGCGGTGCCGCCGGCGATGATCAGCTTCGGCTTGTGCTGCTCGGCCTTGCGGGCCACATCTTCCATGTCGAGCTGGTGGTCGTCTTCACGCACGCCGTACGAGACGACGTTGAACCACTTGCCGGACATGTTGACCGGAGAACCGTGGGTCAGGTGACCGCCCGAGTTCAGGTCGAGGCCCATGAAGGTGTCGCCGGGCTGCAGCAGCGCCAGGAAGACGGCCTGGTTCATCTGGCTACCGGAATTCGGCTGGACGTTGGCGAAGTTGACGCCGAACAGCTTCTTGGCGCGCTCGATCGCGAGTTCTTCCGCGATATCGACGAACTGGCAGCCACCGTAGTAGCGCTTGCCCGGATATCCCTCGGCGTATTTGTTGGTCATGATCGAGCCCTGGGCTTCGAGCACGGCGCGCGAGACGATGTTCTCAGAAGCGATCAGCTCGATCTCGTGGCGTTGACGACCGAGTTCCTTCTCGATCGCACCGAAAATTTCCGGGTCGGCATCGGCGAGAGAACGAGAAAAGAAGGCATCGTTGTTCGACATGATCGCTGGCTCCTCAAAAGCGTTTGATGCTGTGGGGTCTTAAACTTCCGCAGTCACGAGAGCAATACGGAGAGCGACATTTGCAGATCAATTGACGCGCGGAGGCGAATGGCCGCAGCCCCCGAAAAAGAAAAGCCGCACACGAGGCGCGGCTTGGGTTAGGTCAAGTGCGGCAGAGGCGCTTATTGCAGCGGCACGAAGTCCTCTTCGACAGAACCTGCGAACTGCTCGACGCCGATATTGGCCTGGAGCGCCAGCTGCGCATCGCCGTCCTTCTGATAGATGTCGTCACGGAACTGGACGATGTTGTCGCGGGTCGACCAGGCGCTGATGTAGACGATGTAAACCGGCACTTCTTCGGCCAGCTTGATCGGATTGTTCTGGCGGGTCGTGATGACGCGCTCGATCTCCTGACGTGACCAGCCGGGCGTGTCGCGCAGCAGCCAGGTGACGAGGTCGCGCACGTTCTGCACGCGGATGCAGCCTGAAGATTCGAAGCGCATCAGCTTGTTGAACAGGCCCTGCTGGGGCGTGTCGTGCATGTATTCGTTGTGCGGATTGTGGAAGTTGATCTTGGTGGAGGCCATGGCGTTGATCTTGCCCGGATCCTGACGGAACATCAGGTTGGGCGCCTTCTCCGCATTCCAGTCGACCGTTTCCGGCGCGACTTCATTGCCATTGCCATCGAGCAGACGGATGGCATTGCGCGTCAGATAGGTCGGATCCTTGCGCATCAGCGGGACAATGTCCTTCTCGATGATCGAGCGCGGCGCGGTCCAGTAGGGGTTGAGGATGACCTCGTAGATCTTCGAATTGATCATGTGGGTCGGGCGGTCGATACGGCCGACGACAGCGGTGTTACGCAGCGCGACGCGATCGTCTTCGACGGCTTCGACGGAGGCACCGGGAACGTTGACCGTGACGTAGCGACGACCGAGATCGCCGGACATCGACTGCAGACGCACCAGATTGGTGTTGAGCTGGTTCAGACGGACATCGGCGCTGACATTCAGTGCCTTGACGGTGAATTCGCCGAGAACACCGTCTTCCGGCAGGCCGTGACGGGCCTGGAAGCGCTTCACCGCACCTTCGACATAGGAATCGTAGGAATTGGACATGCCGGCCTCTTGCGGGAGGTCGCCTGCAATCATCAGACGCTGGCGCAGGCTCTGGACGGCTGGGTCCATGGCGCCGATCCGCAGCGCCGAAGGTGCGTTGACCATGGGCCAGCCACCGTTCGAGACGATCATCTGATACCGGCCGATCGCCTGCTGCATGTTGACGAGGTTGCCGGCGCTCAGCATCGGCGTGTTCGATGTGACGGCGGCAGCGGTGCGCGACGCCTGGGCGTCGAACTGGTCGTCCCAGTTGCCGCGACGCGGTGCGTTGATCAAGTCATTGACTGCATCCTGCGCCATGGCCTGTCCGGTGAATGCCGCAGCACCGGCAGCGGCAGCACCACGCAACAGCGAGCGGCGCGAGAGAGCAACAATTCCAGACGTCTTGGACATATTTCCTACCGTTTCATCCTGAACCTGTCCCAAACGCATACCGCGCCATGGTTAACAAAGCGCCGCCAGAGAGGCAGGGACATGCATTTCGGGGTTGATCGGAGGCTGTTGACGCACCTCCGTTCCTAGCTTCGCCGGTCCCACATCAATATGGCCAATTCGTGTCACCAAGGGTTGCGTCACGGGAGTGTGTAGATCGAATTCGGGGCTGTCGGCAGCAGGCGGCCCCGTCCAAAGATCGTCGTCGAGACCTCGTTCAGGCCGCTTGCTCGCGCGCGGATTTGCTGATTCACTCGGATGTGCGCGGTGATTTGCGGGAGGCTTTTATGGAAGAGGTCGATGACAGTGTGGAGGTGATCAGCTTTGAGGATGGGTGGCGCATCGTCGAGCTACTGACCAAATTCGACTACCAACGCGAAGGCGGTTTGATGGGCAATTGCGTCGGCATGTATTACGACGGGCCTCACACCATCTATTCCCTCCGCAACTCGCTCAACGAACCGAGAGCCAACATTTTGCTTGTGGGCCGAGAGGTCACAGAGGTCGCGGGGCGATACAATACGGTTCCCAAACCCAAGTACATAAAACGGGTGAAACGGTTCCTTGCCGAACACGGCTACACGGTGGCGCCTACAGCGTTTCTCATTACGGAACTGCGGTCGAGAAACGGGGGACGGATCCAAAACGAGACAAGGCGCTACGGTGCAGGCTGAACCCGCGACCTAGCGCCTTCTCAATGCCACCGCATGACTGGAGGAAATGCGTGGGTGTCTCAGCCTCTCGTGGATTAGAGGCGGTACATGATGCTATCGTTCCAGAAGCGGTCGAGGCGCTGCAGAAGCTTGTTCATCTGGGTGAACTCGTCTGTTCCGATGCCGCCGACCTTCTGGATCGAGCCGATGTGGCGCTCGTAAAGCTTGGCCACAGTCTCGGCGATTTCCTGGCCGGCATCCGTCAGGCTGATGCGGACCGAGCGACGGTCGACGCGCGAGCGCTGGTGGTTGATGAAGCCGAGGTCGACGAGCTTCTTGACGTTGTAGGAAACGTTCGAGCCCAGATAATAACCGCGCGAGCGCAGTTCACCGGCGGTCAGTTCAGAATTGCCGATGTTGAACAGCAGGAGTGCCTGGACGGCGTTGATGTCGGAGCGACCCTTGCGGTCGAACTCGTCCTTGATGACGTCGAGAAGGCGGCGGTGAAGACGCTCGACGAGGTGGAGGGATTCGAGGTAGAGCGAACGGATCGCTTCTTCCTGCGGGTCGAGAGTGGCCGGCTGCGGCTTGAGCTTGGTGTTCATATCGGTCTGCCTCACTGTTTTGTTTGGCGGTGTTGGTTTTTTCTCCCGCCTTGGTGAGGACCGTATCCAATGCGCATAAAATTCTATTTAAAACGCAGGCTTAACAGAGGCTTACTAAAGCCCAGCCTGCGATCAGGGTAAATCAACCGTTATACGCTCCTGCTTGTGTCTCCCTTCGAGCCACAACGCCAGGCGGAAAACAACGAAGACGACAAAGACCACCGAATGCATGGTGACGGCGAGCGTGTTGCGGCCGAAGATCTCCGGCCAGACGGTGAACATAAGCATCTGCCCGCCCGCTGCCAGAAGCCACATCACCGGCCCCCACGAGCCAGCAACCCAGAGGCCGAGGGCAGCGACCGGAAACACGACCGCAAGCCCTGTGGCCGCCACCCGCCAGGGTGTCGACAAGAGATCGAATCGACCGAGACCGTTCTGGCTGTAGCCGACAAGGAGCGCCCAGTACTGCAGACCGAACCACAGGCAGGACAGCGCCACCACGCGCAGAAAGAGCACGAAGATGGTCTCGGTGAGACTGCGAATGGGTGTCTGCGACGAATCAGCTTCCATGGATGGAAGATAGGCTGGCGACAATGCCTCCGCCAGCACGGCTAGCCGCCCTCCCCTGCTGATGTCAGCCCCTCTGCCAGGCCCCTGCTCAACAAACACAGATCACGCATCTTCAGGCTACTGTTTTGCAAGCTCCGGTCGGCGTGCTAATCAGCAGCCGGACAGAGACGAAGGATAGCGATCATGACGGACAAGACACATCAGGTAGACGACGTCACCGGCCACCGGCGCATGCGCCGCCTGCGCAAGGCCGACTGGCAGCGCCGCATGGTTCTGGAGAACCGCCTGACGGTCGATGACCTGATCTGGCCGATCTTCGTCGTGCCGGGCTCCGGCATCATGGAGCCGATCGCGGCAATGCCCGGCGTTTTCCGGATGAGCGCTGACAAGGCGGTCGAGGCTGCCAGGGAAGCGGCCGACCTCGGCATTCCGGCACTCGCGACTTTCCCGAATGTGGAAATGGAGCTGCGCGATCAGACCGGCTCGGAAGTGTTGAAGAGCAACAATCTCCTCAATCAGGTAACAGCTGCGATCAAGAAGGCGGTTCCCAATATCGGCGTAATCACCGATGTGGCGCTCGACCCGTTCACCAGCCATGGGCATGACGGCATCCTGCGCGATGGCGAGATCGTCAATGACGAGACGGTGGATCAGCTGCTGCGCGCTGCTGTTGCCCAGGCCGATGCCGGGTCCGACATTATTGCGCCCTCCGACATGATGGATGGCCGTATCGGAGCGATCCGCCGCGGGCTGGATGCCGCCGGTCACCAGAGCGTCGGCATCATGTCCTATGCCACCAAGTTCGCCTCCTGCTACTACGGCCCTTACCGCGAGGCGATCTCGACCAGCGGCCTTTTGAAGGGTGACAAAAAGACCTATTACATCGACCCGGCCAACGGCACCGAAGCCGTGCGCGATGCAGCACTCGATGTCGAGGAAGGCGCAGACATGCTGATGGTCAAGCCTGGCCTTCCGTACCTCGACATCTGCTGGCGCCTCAAGGAAAGCTTCGGGCTGCCGGTCTTTGCCTATCAGGTGTCCGGCGAATACAGCCAGATCAAGGCTGCCGCCGCCAATGGCTGGATCGACGGCGAGCGCGCCATGCTGGAAACGCTGCTCTGCTTCAAGCGGGCCGGCTGCGATGGGATCCTCACCTATTTCGCACCCGAAGTGGCACGTCTTCTGGCCAAACAGGGCTGAGGTTCACGGATTATTGTATTCGGCATCGGGCTCCCCATATCTGAGGCACAACCTCAAAGGAGCCTGATATGAGCCTCGACAGCAATTCGTCCTATGCCGCCCCCGAAGACTGGCGCGCCTATAGCGGCGTGCTTTCGCGGCGCGTCTTTGCCTTCCTCGTCGACTACCTGTTCATCGGCCTCCTCTGGATTCCGGCGGCCGTAGTGGTCTTCTTTCTCGGCATCCTGACGCTCGGCCTCGGCTGGCTTCTCTATCCGATCCTGTTCTTCGTCGTCGCCGGTCTCTATTTCGGCATGTCTCTGGCGGGTCCGTCCCAGTCCACGCCGGGCATGCGGATGATGGGTATTGCCATGGTCCGCCTCGATGGTCGCAAGATTGACTTCGTCACGGCGATCGCCCACCTCGCACTGTTCTGGATCCTCAACTCCGTGCTGACGCCGCTCGTGCTTCTCGCCGGCCTGTTCATCGAGCGTTCGCGCCTGGTGCATGACCTGCTGCTCGGCACGGCTGCGGTACGAACCTACTAAGCGTCACAATCTCCTATTGCGACAATGCACTCCGGCGTCTCGCCGGAGTGTTGACCTTTTTCATTCTTGCGCCATCCTACTTCTGACAGGTCACGCCAAAGGATTCTCTTCATCCGCATATGAACACGCAGACCAGCCCCTCCCCACAATTCTACCTGACGGCGCCTGCGCCGTGCCCGTATCTTTCGGGAGAGATGGAGCGGAAGGTGTTCACCCACCTGGTTGGGCAGCGTGCGACGGAGATGAACGATCTTTTGACACAAGGCGGTTTCCGTCGGTCTCAAAATATCGCCTATCGCCCGGCCTGCGAATCCTGCCGCGCCTGTGTGTCGGTCCGGGTGCTGGTCAATGAGTTCGAACAGAGCCGTGGCTTCAAACGCGTCGAGGCCGCCAATGCGGATCTGGTTTCCACCGTCTTTCCGGCCCAGCCTTCGACGGAGCAATTCTCTCTCTTCCGCCACTATCTCGACCATCGGCACCAGAACGGCGGCATGTCGGACATGTCGGCGCTCGACTATGCGATCATGGTCGAGGACAGCCATGTGCAGACGCGGGTCATCGAGTACCGGCTACGCTCACCGGGCGACGGCATCTCGGCCCAGCCGCGGGGAGAACTGATCGCGGTTGCGCTGTCCGACCTGATGAGCGACGGGCTGTCGATGGTCTATTCGTTCTACAATCCGGAAATGGAAAAGCGGTCCCTCGGCACGATGATGGTGCTCGACCACATTCGCAGGGCCAAGGCGCTCGGCCTGCCGCATGTCTATCTCGGCTACTGGGTGCAGGGCTCGAAGAAGATGGGCTACAAGACGCGCTTCCAGCCGCAGGAACACCTGATGAACCAGGGCTGGACACGTTTCCCCCTCGATTCCGAGGGCTGAATCCATAAAAAGACGTGGGACGGACGGTCCCATTTCGGGACAGGTCAGCCCTTCGCAGCTGGATCGCTGCGAAGGGCTGTCTCATATCAGGACAGTTTGCGGATAATGCCGTAGACGATGTTCTTGTTCTGGCCGAAGCGCAGCGAGCACTCGACGTCGAGGCCTTCTGTCGTCGCCCGCATGATGCGCCACATGTCTTCTTCCGAACGCAGCAACAAGGCCCAGTTCATGAATGTTTCCATGTAGCCGTCATCCGGCACTTCCTGCGAGAAGTTCGCAAACAAGAAGGTGCCATTCGGCTTCAGCATCTGCAGGCAGCGCTGCGAGAGCTTGATGGCCACTTCGTCGGCGAGGTAGTCGTAGAGACCGGCTGCATAGACGAAGTCGAAGGTTCCGAGCGTCTGTGCGCGGGTCAGCACGGTACGGACCGAGCCATTGACCGCTTCAACCGCAGTCCCGGCGAATTCGCTGGCGACGGCGCCAACGCTCATCGGATCCTGATCCAGCGCAATCCACCGCTTGATCGCCTTGTCCTTCAGGGCCTGCGACATGCTGCCTTCGCGCAGATGCCCGGCTGCGATCGTCAGGATTTCCGCCTCTCCACCGCGGGAAGACGCGACGTCGTCAACGAACTGAGCGAGCAGATCGCGACGTTCACGAACTGCGACGCATGCCGGCGACTGGCTGGTGAAGGCATGGACTTCCTTGCCCATCGGGCTTGCGGCGTCCAGCATCGACTGGACGGACGGATGGCCGTAGATGAAGTCGAGGAGACCCGCGTCGCCCGAATAACCGCGCGGCTTTTCGAAAGACCAGCGGGTGAACGGATCTTCGTGGAAATGCCGGGCAATGGCGTGGTTCTGGGCCACCGGGATGAGCTGTTCCCAGACCTTCGGAGAATACCGATTGCGGATTTCGTGAAGGCCGGTCAGCAAGCGCAGCATGATCTGGCCAACCGGGGTCTTTTGATCGAACTGCTGTTCTGCGACACGCAGGTGAAGTGCCATTTCGGCACGTGCCAGCGCAAGATCCTTATCAGTGGCGTCGACCGATGTCGAAAACACCGTCGCCGCAATAGAGTCCGGCGTGATGAGGCTCTGTCCGTCAAATGCAATCTTTAGATCACTCACACTTCGCTCCTTATTTAGTCAAAACTCACATTAATTCTTTGTAAACCATAATCGCGGACGGCAATAAGTGCACTCCGATTTTAATCAGACTTTAAAACATAGTTAACACGTGGGCGAGCTAGTGTAGACGAGCGCGTGACATGCGCGGTGACGATGGAGTCGTGATGGATCGGGTCATCAAGAACCCAGTGCGCGGAAATCGCGAAACAAACTCGCGCATGTATAGCGGGTCTACAGCTGACGCTGTGTGGACAGACGGTTCCAGCTACAGCCCGCCTGCCATCGACGTCAAAACGCTGACCACCCCTGCTCTCAATGCGCTGTATCAGACGCACCGAGGCATGACCCTGCTGCGCCAGACCCGCCAGGGTCTGTGGCTTGCTGCGCTCGTCTACCTTCTCTTCGGCGTGACGGATGCCTTCCTGTTGCCAGATGTGGCCTTCGAGACGGTCACGGCGCGACTGATCGCGGCGATCCTCGCCATCTCGGTCATGGAAGTCTGCGTGGCGCGGCGGGTCGGCCTCCATTGGGTCGATCTCAGTTGCGCCGCAACTGTCGTCGTCGGATATGTTGCCTGGCTTATTCCGGCGACCTACACCGCGTCCGAGGATGCATTCCGTTATTACATGCTGTTCGGCACAATCTTCATGATGAGTGCCAACCTGTTCTTCAACCTCGTCTTCCGCCTCTCGGTTCTGACGTCGGCGACCATCCTCGTCATCTTCCTCTACAGCATGCTGCATGCACCAGCGTTGACGCTGGAACAGACCGTGGTGGTCGTCCTATTCTACACATCCTGTTTTCTGTTCACGTCCTATGTGAACTGGAAGCTCAATGAGGAACGCTACAACGTGTTTCTCAATGCGGTGGAAGCCGCCCACCAGCACAGTGAGGCTGAGAAACGTGGGGAAGCTCTGGAGCGCCTCTCCAACACCGATTACCTCACCGGGATGGACAACCGCCGCGCTGTCGACAAGCGACTCCGCGACTACTGGAACGACTGGCAGAGCGAAGGCAAGGCCTTTGCGGCGATCCTGGTCGATGTCGACTTCTTCAAGAAATACAACGACTTCTATGGCCATCAGGCCGGTGACCGCTGCCTGATTCTGGTCGCGAGCGTGCTCAACGACACGCTGAAGCCGCTCAATGCATCGGTCGGCCGCTACGGCGGCGAAGAGTTCATCGTGCTGTCACGCGTCACGGGCCGCGATCAGGTCATGGCGCTTTGCGAGATCATCCGCAGCGCCGTGGAGGGACTGCATCTCGTCCACGACCAGCGACGTGATGGCCAGGCGGTGGTGACCGTCAGTGTCGGTGCCTCCTATACGCGTCCGCAGAGCGGCCCCAAGCTCGAACGCATCATCAACGAGGCGGACCGGGCTCTCTATTCGGCCAAGGCGAACGGTCGCAACTGCATCCGGCTGTTCAACCCGAACGATCCTCTGACCAGCGACGACAATGAGAACATCGCGGCGACGCTGAGGATGGCGGTCAAGAACGACCTGGTTCATCTCGTCTATCAGCCGATCCAGAACCTTCGCACCGGCCGCATCGAAGCGGTCGAGTCCCTGATGCGGATGAAGATGGTAGACGGCACGCCGCTGTCGCCGGCCCAGTTCATCCCGGTCGCCGAGCGCACCGGCGCCATCCTCGATCTCGGCCTCTGGGCGATCCGCCGGGCCTGCACCGAGGTGCTGGCGACCGGCATTGCGCCGATGGCGAGCGTCAATGTCTCGGCCATTCAGCTCAAGTCGCGCGGTTTTGCTCTGGCCGTCTCGACGATCCTCGAAGAGACCGGAGTCTCCGGTTCGCAGCTCGCCTTCGAGATCACCGAGGGCATAGACATGGAAGGGCAGTCGGATGTCATCCGCTGCATCACCGATCTGCAGGCGCTCGGGATCCGCATCTGGCTCGACGACTTCGGCACGGGCTTTGCTGGCCTCTCCTGGCTGCGCCTGTTCCCATTCGACACTGTCAAGATCGATCGCTCCTTCCTGCAGGATGCCCGCCGTCCGGCAGGGCGCGCCATGCTCGAGGACATCATCCGGCTCATCCGCAATCGCGGCCTGAAGATCCTGATCGAGGGCCTGGAGACGGCTGACCACGTCGAGCTGATGCACGAACTCGGGATCGAGCTCGGCCAGGGCTATTATCTCGGCCGTCCGGTGCCGATCGACGAAGTCAAGATCAAGTCCTTTCCGCGACTGGCGAGCGTGTCCGGCCTTTGAGGGCGAGTGCTGATTGACCCCAGAATTGGACGATCGACACCTCTGCGTTTCCTGAACGAAATCAGTAGTATCCGGCCAGATTCCAATCTGGACGGATACACGCATGAGCACGGTCGACGCAACGCAACGGACCGGACAGCCTGATTTTGCCGAGAAGCTGCTGAAAGACACATCCATCAGGGTGAGCGACAGCTATCTCGACGCCTTCCGCAGCCATGTCGATCCGGTGCAGCATGAAGCAGGCACACTCCTCTTCCGAAAAGGCGATGACAGCAGCTTCGCCATCCTGATCGCCGAGGGCGAGATCGAGGTCTATGACGAGGAGAGCGGCAATGTTCTCGCGATCGCCGGCGAAGGGTCGCTCATCGGCGAACTCGGGCTGATCAGCGGCGATCCGCGCAGCGCTTCGGCCAGAACGCTGACCCCGCTACGGGGCTGGACAATCGACCGTTCGCAGTATCGCGAGTTCCTCAGCGATCGACCCGAACTCGCCACCCTCTTCTTCCGCAAGATCTATGCCCAGCTGTCGGCGAGTTACGGCAAGCTCAGGCAACAGTTCGTGGCGCTCGAAGAGGCCGACCGGCGCTATCACGCGCTGGCCTTCCTCTTCGTCACCATGGTTCTGATGATCAACATCTACGCCCTGGTGAACAGCCTCATCCTGACCAATCTCAAGGAGACCCATCAGTCGCAGGTGATGTTCTGGACTTCGCGGGTGATGGAAGTCTGGGGCGCCTTCGTCATCTGGGGACTGACCGTGCGCTGCGGTCTGACGCGACACGACATGGGCATCCGGATGGAGAACCTCTGGAAGTCGATTGGCATGGGACTGGCCATCAGCGCCGTCGCTCTGGCCGCCATGGCCTATTTCCGCACCATTCTCTATCCGGAGCTTCAGGGAACGCCGATCCTCGACCCGAAGCTGGTGACGATCACCGTCTACACCTACATCATCGTCGCGCCGCTCCAGGAGTGGATCTGCCGCGGGGTGCTGCTGACGGCGATTGCCGATCTGATGCCGGGCAAAACCCGCCCGATGTCGGCGATCGTGATCACCTCGCTGATCTTCTCCACCCTGCATCTGCACTATTCCCAGCCGCTCGCCGTCGTAGCCCTCGTCTCCGGCATCGTCTGGGGCTGGTTGCACCTGAAGTATCGCAACCTCGCCGGCCCCATCGTCTCGCACTTCATCCTCGGCAATGCAGCGACGCTGATGGGGGTCTGGTCGATCTGGGAACGCGGCTGACACAGAAAAGCCGGCCGCGAGGCGACCGGCTGTCATTGTCTGAGGCCTTGGGATCAGCCGGAGAATTTGCCGCTGCGCGGGAAACCCTTCGGGACAAGGCGGCCGGCCGAGGCGCGATCGCCCTGCCATTCGACGAGTTCATCCTTCGTCTTGGTGAAGGTGCGTCCGGCACTGTCGGCCCAGGTCAGACCGTCTGCGATCGAGAAGAACTTCACGTCGGAAATGCCGCCATCCTTGTAGCGCTGCAGGCGCACGCCCTTGCCGCGGGTCATTTCCGGGATCTGGGCGAGCGGGAAGACCACGAGCTTGCGGTTCTCGCCAACGACCGCCAGATGATCGCCGCTGACGGGGACCACGAGCTTTGCCTCATCAGGCATGCCGACATTCATCACCTGCTTGCCCTTGCGGGTGTTGGCGACAACCTCGCCTTCCGGCACGATAAAGCCGTTGCCAGCCGTCGAGACAAAGATCAGCTTGCGGCTCGCATCATGAACAAAGGCGGTCAGCACGTCCTGATCGTTTTCCATGTCGACCATGATGCGCAGCGGCTCGCCATGGCCACGGCCACCGGGCAGCTTGTCACCGCCGAGCGTGTAGACCTTGCCGCCCGTGGTCACGAGCAGGATCTTGTCCGTCGTCTGGGCCGGGAAGGCCACCTTCAATCCGTCGCCTTCCTTGAAGGTCAGCGACGAGGTCTCGGAGATGTGGCCCTTCAGCGCGCGAATCCAGCCCTTTTCGGAGATGACGACGGTGATCGGTTCCTTTTCGATCATCGCCTGCTGGATCGCTTCGACATCCGCACTCGGAGCGTCGGAGAAGACGGTGCGGCGGCGGCCGAGTTCGGTCGCCTTGGCGTATTTCTTCTTCACCTCGCCGATTTCCCAGGCGACGGTCTGCCACTGCTTGTCATCGGAGGCGAGCAGGGATTCGATTTCGGCCTTCTCGGCCGACAGCGCCTCATGCTCCTTGCGGATCTCGAACTCTTCGAGCTTGCGAAGGTTGCGGAGCCGCATGTTGAGAATGGCTTCGGCCTGGTTGTCGGTCAGATCCCATTTGGCGATCAGGACAGGCTTCGGCTCATCTTCCTCGCGGATGATCCGGATCACCTCGTCGAGGTTGAGATAGGCGATCAGCAATCCGCCGAGGATTTCCAGGCGCCGGTCGATGGCGGCCAGGCGGAACTTCGAACGGCGGATGAGAACGTCCTTGCGGTGGGCGAGCCACTCGGTCAGCACCTCGTTGAGGGCCATGACCTTGGGCACCTTGCCCTGGGACAGCACGTTCATGTTGAGCGGAATACGGCTTTCGAGCTCGGTGAGCTTGAAGAGCGATTCCATCAGCAGCGTCGCGTCGACCGTGCGGCTCTTCGGAACGAGAACGAGGCGAACATCTTCCGCACTTTCGTCGCGCACGTCTTCCAGGAGCGGCAGGCGGCGGGCGATCAGCAGTTCGGCAATCTTTTCGATCAGGCGCGACTTCTGCACCTGGAACGGGATCTGGGTGACGATGATCTGGTAGCCGCCGCGGCCGAGGTCTTCGGTCTCCCATTTGGCACGGACGCGGAAACCACCGCGACCGGTGCGATAGGTTTCGAGCATCGAGGCGCGGCTCTCGACGATTACGGCTCCAGTCGGGAAGTCGGGGCCTTCGATGCCGCCGCGTTCCGGATGGGCGGGATCTGCCAGCAGCTCCTCGACGGGCGCGCCGGGGTTCTTGATCAGGTAGAGGGCAGCGTCGCAGAGCTCATGGGCGTTGTGCGGAGGAATGGACGTCGCCATGCCGACCGCGATGCCCGAGGCGCCGTTGGCCAGCAGGTTCGGGAAGGCACCCGGCAGAACCGTCGGCTCGTCGTCTTCCTCGTTATAGGTCGGGCGAAAATCGACTGCGTCCTGATCGATGCCCTCGAGCAGCAGGGCCGCGACGTCGGTCATGCGGGCTTCGGTGTAACGATAGGCGGCTGCACTGTCGCCGTCGATGTTGCCGAAGTTGCCCTGCCCATCCACGACCGGATAGCGCTGCGAGAAATCCTGCGCGAGGCGCACCAAGGCGTCATAGACCGACTGGTCGCCATGCGGGTGGAACTTACCGATGACGTCGCCGACGATACGGGCGCATTTCTTGAAGGCCGAGTTCGGGCGGATGCCCATCTCGCTCATCGCATGGATGATGCGGCGATGCACAGGTTTCAGGCCGTCGCGCACGTCCGGCAGCGCACGATGCATGATCGTCGACAAGGCATAGGCGAGATAGCGCTCTTCGAGCGCCGCCTTCAGGTCAACAGGAAGAATGTGATCGCCACCCTCATCGGGCGGAAGCTGATTTGTCCCCATGGGTTTCCCCTATCGGAGAAGACCCGCAACAGCAAGGAATCCGGGGATTCTGCCTGTGGATTAAGGCGATGTGACCGCCATCACGCCGCAATCTTGCTGCATCAGGCTATGGCGAAAACCGGTGGACGTTTTTTCAATCCCACTTATAAATATCGCCGACCAATTTTGTCCGCACCTCCCGCGGAACCAGCACGAAGGACCTTCTCATGACCCAGTACAGCTCCACCCGACTTCTGCTCGCGAGCGCTGCGCTCACAGTCTTCGCCGGTCCTGCCTTTGCGCTGGACGGGCAGGATTTATTGAAGAAGATCAATGCTGCCTTCGCGACGGGTGGCAGCAACATCACGGCTGAGAACGTCGAGGTCGATGGATCGAACGTTGTGTTCAAGGGCCTGAAGCTTGGTGTGGAAGGCGCGACGGCTGAAAAGCCCCTGATGCTTGAAGAACTGACGCTCGAAGGCGTGACCGAGGAAGAAGGCGGCGCCTACTACATCGAGCGCGTCGAATTCCCCGAGGTGAATGTCACCGAGGAAAAGTCGAGCTTCAAGGTTCAGGATCTCTATCTGGCCGGCGTCTATGTGCCAGGTGATGCCAATGCCGAGGGCATTGATTCGCTGATGTTCTACGAAGAAGCCCATAGCGGCCCGGTCGACGTCACTGTCGATGGCAAGTCGGTGTTCTCGATGGCGGAAGCGGTCGGCACGATGGGCCTGTCGGACGACGAGAGCACGATCACCTTCGAAGGCAACGTCACCGGCGTGAAGGCCGATCTCAGCACCGTCGAGGACCCGCAGACCAAGGCACAGATCGAAGCGCTCGGCCTCACCACGCTTGACGGCAGCATGAACATGTCCGGCAGCTGGGAAGTCGAAAGCGGCACGATCGACATCGAGGACTACTCGATCGATTTCGCCAACGTCGGCAAGCTCTCCCTAGCCTTCTCGATGTCCGGCTACACGCTCGATCTCGTCAAGCAGATGCAGGAACAGGCCCGCATGATGCAGGCACAGCCGCAGAACGAGCAGGCCCAGCAGGCAGCGGGTCTTGCCATGCTCGGCCTCGTGCAGCAGATGACGCTGGTCGACGCCCAGATCCGCTTCGAGGATGCCGGCATCACCAAGCGCGGCCTCGACTATGCCGGCAAGAGCAACGGTGCCGACGGCGCCCAGATGGCGCAGATGGTCAAGGGCATGGTCCCGATCCTGCTTGCCCAGGCCAAGCTCGGCGCGATCCAGAACGAAATCTCTGCCGCCGTGAACACCTATATCGACGATCCGAAGGCGCTGACCATCGCTGCAGCGCCTGCCAACCCGGTCGCCTTCCCGATGATCATGGGCGCCGCCATGGGCGCACCGGAAACCATTCCGGGCCTGATCGGCCTCAAGGTCACCGCCAACGACTGATCGTTATCGATTGATGGAGAAGCCCGGCCCGCGAAAGCAGCCGGGCTTTTTTTATACCTGAGATCAACGAAAAAGGCCGGGATCGCTCCCGGCCTTTGTCATATCCAGATCCCTTAGGCGGATCAGTCCTTCTTCGGCTGCGGTACGACGCGCAGGGCCAGATCGCGCAGCTGGGCTGGCGTTGCCGGCGACGGGGCGTTCATCAGAAGGTCCTGTGCCTGCTGGTTCATCGGGAAGATCGAGATCTCGCGCAGGTTCTTCGCACCGACGAGCAGCATGACCACGCGGTCGATGCCGAAGGCGCAGCCGCCATGCGGAGGCGCACCATACTGGAAGGCGCGGTACATGCCGCCGAAGCGTTCCTCGACATCCTGCTGGCTCAGACCGACCTTCTCGAAGGCCTTGACCATCAGTTCCGGCGACTGGTTACGGATCGAGCCCGAGGCGATTTCGAAGCCGTTGCAGACCGCGTCATACTGATAGGCCTTGAGCGACAGGGGATTCTGGCTTTCCAGCGCTTCCAGACCACCCTGCGGCATCGAGAAGGGATTGTGGGCGAAGTCGATCTTCTTTTCGTCCTCGTTGTATTCGTAGAACGGGAAGTCGACGATCCAGCACATTTCGAAACGGTCGCGGTCGACGAGGTTCAGTTCCTCGCCGGCGCGGGTGCGGGCTTCACCGGCAAACTTGTAGAACTTGGCCGGATCGCCGGCGACGAAGAAGGCCGCATCGCCCGGTTCGAGGCCGAGCTGCTGACGGATCGCTTCGGTACGCTCTTCGCCGATGTTCTTGGCGAGAGGGCCGGAGCCGGCAATCTTGCCGTCCTCTTCCTTCCAGAAAATGTAACCGAGGCCCGGCTGGCCGGTCGATTGCGCCCAGGCGTTCATGCGGTCGCAGAATGCTCTGGAGCCGCCGGTCTTGGCCGGGATTGCCCAGATCTCGACCTTCGGGTTCGAGGCGATCATGCCTGCAAAGACCTTGAAGCCGGAATCGCGGAAGTGATCGGTGACGCCTTCCATGACGATCGGGTTGCGCAGGTCTGGCTTATCGGAGCCATATTTGCGGATCGCGACGTCGTAAGGGATGCGCGGCCATTCCTTGGTGACCGGCTTACCTTCGGCGAACTGCTCGAAGACCGAGGTCATCATCGGCTCCATCGTCGCCCAGACATCTTCCTGCGTGACGAAGCTCATCTCGACGTCGAGCTGGTAGAATTCGCCCGGCAGACGGTCGGCGCGCGGGTCTTCATCGCGGAAGCAGGGCGCGATCTGGAAGTAGCGGTCGAAGCCGGCAACCATGAGAAGCTGCTTGTACTGCTGCGGCGCCTGGGGCAGCGCGAAGAACTTGCCTTCGTGGATGCGGCTCGGCACGAGGAAGTCGCGCGCGCCTTCCGGCGACGAGGCCGTCAGGATCGGGGTCGAATACTCGGCAAAGCCGGCAGCGGCCATGCCCGTGCGCATCGACGAAATGATCTGGGTGCGCTTGACGATGTTCTTGTGCAGCGTATCGCGGCGCAGATCGAGGAAGCGGTACTTCAGGCGCACGTCTTCCGGATAATCGGGCTCGCCGAAGACCGGCAGCGGCAATTCCTTGGCGGCCGAAAGCACTTCGATTTCCTGAGCGTAAAGCTCGATCTCGCCGGTCGGCATGTTCTTGTTCACGGTGTCGTCCGTGCGGGCCTTGACCAGGCCGTCGATGCGGATGACCCACTCGCCACGCACGGTTTCGGCCGCCTTGAAGGCCGGGCTATCCGGATCTGCCACGACCTGGGTGATGCCGTAATGGTCGCGCAGGTCGATGAAGAGCACGCCGCCATGGTCGCGAACACGATGGACCCAGCCCGAGAGGCGGACGGTCTGACCGACGTCGGATTTGCGAAGAGCGGCACAGGTGTGGCTGCGGTAACGATGCATGATCAGGTATCCCGAATGTGACGGTCGAAAGGGCACCTCAAGACAGGCGCGCGACCGATAGAAAATCGGGCGGAAAAGCGCATGGTGCGCCTGATTTGTCAAGGCTGCGTGGCCTGGCGGGATGGATTGTATCTCGGCCGCTGTGGCGGAAACCATATAGTCAATAGCTCCGTTCCAATCGATCAAGATGTCAGTGCCATCCCTTTATCGCCTGTTACGCACTTCCCATTGGACGAGGATATCATTTTCGAAGATTTCCAAGAGCTTGATAAGCACACAGAAAGTCGCTCCTTGTGGCTGCACAACCGCGATCATGCCTCTCCTCATTCTCGCAAAATGGCTTGGAAAGCGAAATACTTCTGGGTCCGTGATATCGCTGAAAGTTCTCGCGCCTGCGGCTTCTCGAACTGCTCCGTTCACGCTCGACAGATCGACACAACCGTGTTGAGCCTGCAAAGTTGCCCACCTAATCGGAATGGTCCTTGTATCTGATTGGCTGAACTGGACATTAATTTCAATTCCGCTACCCAAAACCGGAATGCGCCGCTTCCCCCCGCCGACAACCCGATGAACCTCACCATATTCAAAAGTTTCTTGCTCGACGGCCTCACGGAGCCGTCTATCGAAAAAGCTGACGCTAATGTTGTTTTCCAATAACTTTTTGAAGCCCTGTGAGTAAATTGATGCATTCGGGTCAAGGACTCCGATAACGACTGCTCTGACACCGGATGCGATTATTAGGTCTGTGCAAGAATGCGTCGTCTGATCTTCATAAACGCAAACGCAAGGCTCTAAAGTCGTGTAAACAGTCGCACCTAAACGATCCGATGGTGCGACTTTCTCAAGGGCAATTCTTTCGGCATGGAGCTTATCCATCTCCCCACGGCGCCCAGTTGAGAGAATCTTACCATCTTTCGAGACGACAGCGCCTACACGTGGATATTGAGAACACCTTAGATGCTCTTCGATTGCGATCTTCATTAAGTCTTTCGGTGAATAAGTCCGTGTCATGAAGATCCTACCGGTGTTTGGCTGCCTGCTCTGCGCCCGACACAAACAGTTGCGATAATGAATTGGCGAGGTGAACTTCAGCTGAAGATACGAGCCAAATCCACGCCCCACCCCCTTACCCCGGCAACAACACGCTCGCGAGATCTAGCGGCGCCGCAAAAGGCTCGCAGCCGGTGCCGCCGTCGCCTTCCGGTGGCAGCTTGCCGTCGATCATCAGATGCGCGTGGCCGTGGATTTGCGACCAGACGAGTTGCTCGACAGCCGCCCTGCCCTCCGGCGTATCCAGCTTCATCCGCTTCGCCACCGGCCACGAGATTTCCTCGAGAACGGCATGGGCGGCGTTGGCGGGCGGGCCGATGGCCGGGTCGTCCCAGTCGAGGCGGTTTGCGGTGAACATCAGGCGGAAGAGATGCGGGCGAGACCTGGCAAAGTTCAGATAGCCGCGGGAAGCCGCCCGTAGCTGCTCTGCCGGATCATCAGGGGCTGCCGCCATGGCCTCCCGCATCGAAGCGGCAAACAGCCTGAAGCCTTCGACGGCAAAGGCGGTCATCAGGTGACGCAGGGTCGGGAAATGATGTTCGGGGGCCGCATGGGACACGCCGACGCGGGCGGCGAGCTTGCGGAGCGTCAGGCCTTCCAGGCCCTGCTCTTCGAGCATGTCGAGCCCGGTGCCGATCAGCGCCTGGCGCAGGTCGCCATGGTGATAGGATTTCTGTCTTGCCATGCCCCTTCATAACCGCTCACGCCCACCTCGTCAAAATCAATCTTGACATTGCCAAGTTATCCCGCATTCTTATCTTGTCACCGTCAAGATGAGGCTCCCATGTCCCCCGACACCGTGTTTTCGATTGCCAGCAGCACTGCGATGGCCAGCTGGTTGCTGCTCATCCTCGCGCCGCGCTGGGACGTGCTGATCGCCTTCATCCGTTTCGGCCTGATCGGCGCGCTGTCGCTCACCTATGCGGTGCTCGTCTTCGTCTACTTCTTCCGCGTCGAGGGCGGCGGCTTTGGCTCGATCGCCGAGGTTCGGGCGCTGTTCACCAGCGACCCCGTGCTTGTCGCCGGCTGGGTGCATTACCTCGCCTTCGATCTCTTCATTGGCACCTGGATTGCCGTCGAGGCGGACAGGCGCGGCTACAATCGCCTGCTGCAGGCGCCAATGCTGGTGGCGACCTTCATGTTTGGCCCGCTGGGCCTCCTGCTCTTTTATCTCACCCGCGCGACGGAAACCGCGCTCAGCCCCCGAAAGGCCTGACCGATGACCATGCTCTTCAATGACAGCGTCATGCTCGCGTCGTCGCCGGACCTTGCTGCTGCCGAACAAAGAACCCGCCGTGTGCTGATCGTCGGCATCGGATTGTCGGTGGCGCTGGCCCTTCCGAGCCTTGTGGCGCTTAGCCTCGACGACCGGCTGATCAACGGCATCAGCGTCTGGAGCAAGCCGCTGAAGTTCCAGGCGTCGCTGGCCATGATGCTTCTCACGCTCATCCTGCTCCTGCCGCTGATCGAGGCGCGCACGCGGGCCGGGCTCGGCGTTTTCCTGGCGAGCCTGATGGCGGCGATCACGGCAAATGGCGAAGTCTTCTACATCACCCTGCAGGCCGCCCGGGGCCGCGCCTCGCATTTCAACGACTCGACGCCCTTCGAGGCGATGGCCTATAGCGTGATGGGCGCAGCCGCCGCTTTGCTGGTGCTGTCGAGCCTGGTGATTGGCGTCTATATCCTGCTGCGTGCAAGACCCGATGCGCCAACGGGCTTAAGGCTTGGCGGTGGCTGGGGTCTCGTGCTCGGCAGCATCACCACCCTGATCACCGCCTTTGCGCTCGGCGGCGGCCAGATCGACGGTCCCGGCCACTGGGTCGGCGGCATCAAGACGGATGTCGGCGGGTTGCCGCTGTTCGGCTGGTCGCGCACCGGCGGGGATCTGCGCGTGCCGCATTTCTTCGCCACCCATATCATGCAGGCCATGCCGATCCTCGGCCTTGGCCTCGACCGCTTCACTCCCCGGCTCGCGAGAGCCGGCATCGCACTTGGCGCCGTCATCTCCATCGCCGTGGTCATCGGTACTTTCGTGCAGGCCGTCCAGGGGCGACCATTCCTCTGACGGTTAAATCCGGGCGGATGGCGATGGGCCGCGATTTTGGCCTGTCGCCGTCTGTCGAACAGGTCTACGAATTCAGACCTGCCACGGCACCGACTCAATGATCACACGCCCTCGCCGCGGCCTGCAGGCCCTCACATGCACGACATCCGCCCCCTTATCCCGCTTCTCATCACCGCCGGCATCCTTATCGGCGGCAACGGATTGCAGGGCACGTTCATCGCGCTGCGCGGCATCGAGGAGGGCTTCAGCACCTCGGTCATTGGCATGGTGGGTGCCGGCTATTTCATCGGCTTCGTGATCGGCTGCGTCTACATCACCAAGATCATGCGGGCGATCGGGCATATCCGCGCTTTCTCCGCGCTCGCGGCCATCGCATCCGCCGCCTCGATCATGATGGTGCTGGTGATCGATCCGATCTCCTGGTTCCTGATGCGTCTCGTGCAGGGTGTCTGCTTTGCCGGCTTGTTTGCCGTCGTCGAAAGCTGGCTAAACGCCCGCGTCACCAATGCCACACGAGCGCGCACACTTTCCGTCTACCGCTTCGTCGATCTCGGTTCGGTGACGGCGGCGCAATATATGATCCCGCTCTTCGGGGTCAGCGGCATCGATCTCTTTGCCATCATCGCCATGGCGCTGTCGCTTTCGCTCGTGCCGATCTCGTTTGCTGACAAGTCGAGCCCCGCGCCGCCCAAGGATGTGAAGTTCGATATCAAGGTGCTCTGGTCGGTCTCGCCGCTTGCCACCGTCGGCTGTATCGTCATCGGGCTTACCAATTCGAGCTTCCGCTCGCTCGGGCCGATCTATGCCGACGGCATCGGCCTGTCGGTAACCGCGATCGCCACCTTCATGAGCATCGGCATCTTTGCCGGAATCGTGCTGCAATATCCGCTCGGGCATTATTCGGACAAACTCGACCGTCGCGTGATCATCCTCGTCTCGACGATCGGGGCACTGCTCGCCTCGATCTACCTCGCCTTCCTGGCGGGTGATGGAGAGCTTGCCAATTTCATCGGCATCTTCGCCTTCGGCGCCTTTGCGCTGCCGCTTTATTCGCTCTGCTCGGCGCATGCTAATGACCATGCGGCACCTGGCCAGCATGCGCTGGTCTCGGCCGGCACGCTGTTCTTCTGGTCGATCGGCGCTGTCGTCGGACCGCTGATTGCCTCTTTCCTGATGGAGGCCTTCGGGCCGCATGCGCTCTTCGCTTACGTCATCGTCGTGTTGACGTTTTTTGCGGCATATACGCTCGCCCGCATTCGCGTGCGCGACGCGGTGCCGACCGAAAAGCGGCGTATGCGCTTCCGCAGCCTGCTGCGCACCTCGACATTCTTCAGCAAGCTCGCGACGCCGCCGAACGAAAAGGACGGCGGCTAACCTGAGCATCGTCAGGCCTGCGACAGTATGGACGGTCAGGACTATTGCTGATCGCACGCCTCAACTTTAAAAACGGGGCGACCAGCGAGAGTTCCGACCGTGACCTTTGTTTCCCGCCGTACCCTTCTCAAATCCGCAGCCGTGCTTGGCGCATACGGCACAGGCCTTGCGGTGATGCCGCGTCTCAGCCAGGCGCTGGCTGCCAGCGACCCGATCGAGATCGAGGCATTCACAGGCGATGTCTTGCTCGATGGCAAGCAGGCGACGCGCGGGGTGATGCGTTACGCGCTAGGTGGACAGACGTCGGCCGATCCCTCCCCGCCCATTCTGCGCGCCAGACGCGGCGAAGCCTTCAAGGCGCAGCTGATCAACCGGCTGGACGAACCGACCACCATCCACTGGCACGGCATCCGGTTGCCGAACGACCAGGACGGTGTGCCCTTCGTCACCCAGCCCTACGTCTATACCGGCGACCGCTTCGACTATGCCTTCTCGCCGCCGGATGCAGGCACCTTCTGGTATCATCCGCATTGCAACACGCTGACCCAGATGGGCCGCGGCCTTGCGGGCGTGATGATCGTTGAAGACGACCGCGATCCCGTCTTCGATGGCGAGGTGGTGCTGAACCTGCGCGACTTCCGGCTTGGCGGCAACAGCCAGTTCATCGAACAGTTCAAACCGCGCGATGCGGCAAAGACGGGCACCTTCGGGACGCTCAGGACCGCCAACTGGCAGCCGGAGCCGACCTACGACGTTCCGGCGGGCGGTGTCGTTCGGGTCCGCATCCTTGCAGCCGATGTGACCCGGATCTACAATTTGCGCCTTGCCGGCGCTGACGCGCAGATCATCGCGATCGACGGACACCCGGTGCCTCAACGTCTGCCGCTCGACATGGCCGTAGTCTCGCCCGGCCAGCGGCTGGACCTCGCCGTCCGTATCGCCGACAGCGAAGGGTCGGAAATGGTGCTGGAGGACATCAGGCCCTCGACACCGAAGGTCGTTGCGCGGCTCCGTGCCGTTGGCTCATCGCTTAAACGCGATCTCGGGGATCTCGGGCCGCTTGTGCAAAACGCCGGCGTGGACGCCGATCTCTCCAACGCAACCCAGATCCCGCTGCTGCTGAGCGCCACTGCGGAAAGTGCGGCCCGCGATTCGATCTGCGGGACGCTCGGTTATTCCTTCTGGGCGATCAACAAGGTGCCCTATCCCGGCGACACACCCGATCCGACTGCGCCGATCGCCGAGCTGAAGCTTGGCCGCAGCTATCTGCTCAATGTCGAGAACGTCACCCCACATGCGCATCCGATCCATCTGCATGGCATGAACTTCAAGGCCATTTCTTCGAACAAGCGGCAGGTGCAGCCGCTCGTCTCGGACACCTATCTTGTGCTGCCGGATGAAAAGATCCAGCTTGCACTGGTGGCCGACAATCCGGGCGACTGGGTGTTCCACTGCCACATCATCGAACACCAGAAGACCGGCATGACCGGCTATTTCCGGGTAACATGAGTATGAGCCTTGCCGAGACGATGCGGATCCACGAGCCCTATCCGGGACTGTTTGCCTATTACGATGGACGCATCCTCGGCAAACGTCTGCATTCCGACAAGCCGAACTGGCTCGACGACGGCGCCTACAGCCTCGGCGTTGCGAGCTATGCAATCGTCTCGGGGCGAGAGGCGCTGGTCTATGACACGCATATCTCCTTTGACCATGCGCGTGCCATCCGCAGCCATCTCTCCAGCCTCGGCGTCACCAGCATCCGGGTCGTGCTCAGCCACTGGCATACCGATCATGTCGCCGGCAATGCCGGCTTCATCGACTGCCCGATCATCTCGAACACGCTGACGCGCAACACGCTGATCGAGAAGCGCAAGGTGCTTGCGGAGAAGGATCCGCCAATCAACCCCGTGGTCATGCCGACGGAGACCTTCGAGGGCGAGACGGTGCTTCAGGTCGGCGACATCACCGTGACGCTGATGCAGTTCGACATTCACAGTGCCGATGGGACAATTCTGCTGCTGCCGCATCTCGGTGTGCTGCTGGCCGGCGACACGCTGGAAGACAGTGTCACCTATATCTCGGAGCCCGAGAACACGGCGCGTCACATCGCCGAACTCGACCGACTGGCGAAGCTCGATTTCAGCCGCATCCTGCCCAATCATGGCGACGAGCAGGTGATCGCATCCGGCGGCTATCCGCCGTCTCTGGTGACCGCCACGCGCGACTATCTTACCCGACTGCTTGCGCGTCTGGATCATCCCGACCTAGACCAACAGAGCCTTGAAAGCTTCATCGCGCCGGAGCTTGCAGCGGGAACCCTCACCTACTTCGCACCCTACGAGGCCGTCCACAACCAGAACATCGCGGCTCTCAAGGGCGCCAAATTCGACGAATAAGGGGACATCGGCCCGGGATTGCCCGCTACAGACTGCTTTCCAAGTCGTTCATATTGACAAGGAAGGCCAGAAGGGAAACTAAGGTTGATCCTGTAGTTTCCATGACCGAGCCGAAATGATCGATACCACTGCTGCGCTCGAAGAGGCCTGCCGCCTCCTCGCCCAATCCGATTTCATCACGATCGACACGGAATTTCTCCGCGAAACGACCTTCTGGCCGGAACTCTGCCTCATCCAGATGGCGAGCCCGGACCATGAATACATCGTCGACCCGATGGCCAAGGGCATCGACCTCAAGCCCTTCTTCGAACTGATGGCGAATTCCGCCGTGGTGAAGGTCTTCCATGCGGCCCGCCAGGACATCGAAATCATCTTCCATCTCGGCGATCTCATCCCGCATCCGATCTTCGACACGCAGGTTGCGGCCATGGTCTGCGGCTTCGGCGACTCGGTCTCCTACGACCAGCTCGTGCAGAAGGTGAAGAACGTCCATATCGACAAGACCTCGCGCTTCACCGACTGGAGCCGCCGCCCGCTGTCGGAAAAGCAGCTCGATTATGCGCTGGCCGATGTCACCCATCTGCGCGATGTCTATCTGAAGCTGAAAGGCCAGCTGGAAGCGGAGGGCCGGGCGGAATGGCTGACCGAGGAAATGGCGATCCTCGAATCCCGCGAGACCTATGACCTGCCGCCGGAACAAGCGTGGCAGCGATTGAAGATGCGGCTGCGCAAGCCGACCGAGCTTGCCGTCATGCAATATGTTGCCGCATGGCGTGAGCGCGAGGCGCGTGCCCGCAACGTGCCGCGTTCACGTGTGCTGAAGGACGATGCGATCTACGAAATCGCCCAGCAGCAGCCGAAGGATGTGGAGGCGCTCGGACGCTTGCGCACCATCCCCAAGGGCTGGGAACGCTCATCTTCAGGCGCCGCCATCATCGAACAGGTGAATACGGCCCTTGCACTTCCGAAGTCTGAAATGCCGCATTTGCAACGTCACGCGCATGCACCCGAAGGCACGCAGTCGGCGGTCGAACTCTTGAAGGTTCTGCTGCGCCTCACCTCGGAAAAACACGGCGTAGCCTCCAAGGTCATCGCCAACAGCGAGGACCTGGAAAAGATCGCAGCCGAAGGCGAGAAGGCCGAAGTGGCCGCTCTCCAGGGCTGGCGCAAGGAGCTGTTCGGCGACCTCGCGCTGAAGCTGATCTCCGGCGGCGTCGGCCTGCGCTTCGTCGACAAGCGCGTCGAAGCGGTGGAGTTCTGATCCGTGACGGCGCTATCCCTGCGCCGTGCAACGGAGGCCGACATCCCGTTCATCATGGAGACCGAGCGCAAGCCGGGCTATGACCAATTCATCGGATGCTATGGCGTTGACGAGCACATGGCGCAGCTTGCGAGCCCCTCGTTTGCGTACCTGATCGGCGAGGATGACGATGGCCAAACGCTTGGCTTCGTCATCCTTATGGATCTCAATCGGCGCGACGGGAATGCCTGCGTCAAGCGCATCGCCGTTGCCAGCCCGGAAAAGGGCGTGGGCACGCCACTTCTGGCTGGCGCCGTCGACTTTGCCTTTCTCGAAACCTATGCCCATCGCCTCTGGCTCGACGTGGTGAGCGGTAACCTGCGTGCGCAGGCGGTCTACCGCAAGATCGGCTTCATTCAGGAAGGCGTGTTGCGCGAGGCAGCGCTTCTTCCCGACGGCAGCCGCTCGGATTTCCTCTTGATGTCCATTCTCCGCCCCGAATGGGCGGCGCGGCGCGGCTGAGGACACCCATGGAACTTCCCGCCCCGCTCCGCTCCGCCGTCGACCAGATGCTCCAGGGCGAACCGCTGGAACGGATCGCCAAGGCGAGCGCAATTCTGTCTGATCGCTATCGACGCGAGGTGCGCGACGGGCGGTTTCATATCGATGATGCGCTTGCCGCCAAGGCCTATCTTGCGACCCGCCTGCCCGCAACCTTCGCCGCCGTTCGGGCAGCACTCGCCATGGTCGAGGATGCTGCACCGGATTTTCAGCCGGAGACCCTGATCGATCTCGGCTGCGGCCCCGGCACAGCCCTCTGGGCAGCCGCCGACACCTGGTCCAGCCTTGGCTCCGCCGAGATGGTGGAAGCGAGTGGCGCCATCCGCAGCGTCGGCGAAAAGCTCGCCGCCTCCGGAAGCGTGAAAAGCCACTGGCAGGCGGGTGATGTGACGGCCAAGATCCCGGCGCTTGGGCCAGCTGATCTCGTGACGCTTGCCTATGTGCTGGACGAGCTTCCGCCGGCAACCATCGGAACCGTCACGGAAAAGCTCTGGAGCCTTACCGAGGGCATGCTCGTCGTCATCGAGCCCGGCACGCCGGCCGGCTGGCAGCGCATCCTCGTGGTCCGCGACAAATTGCGATCTCTCGGAGCGCATCTCGTCGCGCCCTGCATGCATGCGGAACACTGTCCGATCGTGGCACCGGACTGGTGCCACTTCTCCCGCCGCGTGGCGCGTTCGCGCGTGCATCGTCTGGCGAAGGGCGCTGAAGTGCCGTGGGAGGACGAGAAATACATCTTCATCGCCGCTTCGCGCGAGCCTGTTTCCCTCGTCGGCGATCGGGTACTTTCTCCGCCGCGCGTCAATGGCGGTGTCGGGCGGGTCAAGCTCTGTCGCACCGACGGCACGGCTGCCGAGCTGACGCTCAGCAAACGCGATGGCGAGGCCTTCAAGGACATCAGGCGGGCCGACTGGGGCGACCGTCTGGAACTGGGGAATAAGGGATGACCACGCGGCTGACATCCGAGCTTGCCTCCCGCTTCGCGACGATCGCGCTCGGTCATGTCACCCGCGGATATCCCAATCATATCCTGCATGGGCTCGAAGGGCCTGAGGATGCACGGACACCGTCCGCGCTTCATCCGGTCTTCTACGGCAGCTATGACTGGCATTCCTGCGTGCATGGCTACTGGATGCTGGCGCGTCTGTTGCGGCTCCATCCGGAAATGCCGGAAGCGCAGGCGATCCGCGATCTCTTCTCAACGATGCTGGTGCCCGACACGGTCGCTGGCGAATGCGCCTATTTCGACCGGCCGATGGCGCGCGGTTACGAGCGTCCCTATGGCTGGGGCTGGCTGCTGAAGCTTGCCGCCGAGTTGCACGGCCACGAGGACACTGCCTGGCGGGCCGCGCTGTCGCCGCTGACGGAGCGGATTGTCCAGCGTTTCCAGGACTTCCTGCCGCTTGCCACCTATCCGGTGCGGGTGGGCACGCATTACAACACCGCCTTTGCGCTGAGGCTCGCTGCCGACTATGCCGAAACGGTCGAGGATACCGGTTTGCTCGAGCTGCTGCGGGAGACCGCGCTGCGCTGGTACAGCTCTGACACCGCCTGCCCCGCCTGGGGCGAGCCCTCGGGCGACGACTTCCTGTCGCCGACGCTGATCGAGGCGGAATGCATGCGCCGGCTTCTGTCGGCAACCGACTTCGCCCGCTGGTTCGACGGTTTCCTGCCCGACATTGCAGCCAAGCAGCCGCGCACGCTGTTTGCGCCCGCCTCCGTCTCCGATCGCTCGGATGGCAAGATTGCCCATCTCGATGGCCTGAGCCTCAGCCGCGCCTGGTGCTGGGCGTCTCTGGCGCGCACCGTGCCGGTCACCGACACACGCCGACCTGTGATGATCGAGGCCGCGCATGAGCATCTCGAAGCCGGGATCGCTCATGTGGCTGGCGACTATATGGGTGAACACTGGCTGGCGAGTTTTGCGGTCCTGGCGCTTACGGAGACGGAATGATGAGCAGCCTCACTGACACCGTCGACATCACGGGCCGCGTGCTCGTTTCAGGCTCCGCCGAGGGCGAGGTCTTGTTCACCGATACGGCGCTCAGCTTCTGGGGCGGTGCCGATGCCGTTACCGGCGAGATCATCGACCGGCATCACCCGTTGAGCGGCGAGCGACTGACGGGCCGCGTACTCGCCCTGCCCACCAGCCGCGGCTCCTGCACCGGCAGCGGCGTCATCCTCGAACTGATCCTCAATGGAAAAGGTCCAGCCGCGATCGTGCTTGAGCATCCCGAGGCGATCATCACACTCGGCGTCATCGTCGCCGAGGAGGTTTTCGGGCGGTCGATCCCGGTGATCGCTATCGGGAAAGAGGCGTTTGCAGGGCTGCGGACCGCGAAACGCATCCGAATCAGCGATGCGATCGCCGAGATCGGTTCAGACATCGCGCTAACGGATCAGGACCAGGCCATTCTCAAGGGCGAGCGGGGCGAAGCGGCTGCCGTTGCCATGCGCATGGTGCTCAGGATGGCGGCGCTCGAAGGCGCAAAGGAGCTTATCGACATCACCCGCGCCCATATCGACGGCTGCATCTATACCGGTCCTGGAGGCCTCGCCTTTGCCGAGAAACTGCGCGATCTCGGCGGTCGCGTCGTGGTCCCGACGACGCTGAATGCGATTTCGGTCGATCACCGCCGCTGGCAGGCGCAGGGTGTTTCTGAGGATCTAGGGCGTTCGGCGTCCGCAGTGGCCGACGCCTATGTTGCGATGGGCGCACAAGCCACCTTCACCTGCGCGCCCTATCTGCTCGACGACCGACCCGCGCGCGACGAGCAGATCGTCTGGGCGGAATCGAATGCCGTCGTCTATGCCAACAGCGTGCTTGGCGCCCGGACGATGAAATATCCTGATTATCTCGACATCGCGATTGCGCTGACGGGACGGGCCCCCAAAGCGGGCTGTCATCTGCCGGAGGAGCGCGCGCCGCAGATGAAGGTCACCGTGCCGCCGCTAGAGGGCGTGGATGACAGCTTCTGGCCACTGCTCGGCTATCTGATCGGGACAATCTCGCCCGATGCGATTCCGCTGATCGAGGAAGTATCCGCGCACAGTCCTGACACGGATGCCCTGAAGGCCTTCGGGGCAGCGTTTGCCACCACCTCGGCGGCACCGATGTTTCATATCGCTGACGTCACGCCGGAGGCACTCGGCCCCAAGGCATTTGCAACGCTCGACCTGCCGACCATCTCACTCACCCATCAGGACCTGCTGCGGGCCTGGCGCGAGCTAAACGGCGCGGATGCGGGTCCAGTGCAATTGGTCTCGCTCGGCAATCCGCATTTCTCAGCCACCGAGCTTACCGCCCTGGCAGCGCTCTGTCGGAATAAGACACGCCATCCGCAAGTGCCGCTCGTCGTCACCTGCGGCCGCGCCGAGATGGCAAAGGTAGAAGCCTCAGGCGATGTGGCTCTGCTCACGGCGTTCGGCGTCACGCTCGTCAACGACACCTGCTGGTGCATGGTGACCGAGCCGATCATTCCCGTCGATGCGACGGTGATCATGACGAATTCCGGCAAATATGCCCATTACGGCCCGGGCCTCACGGGGCGGACAATGCGCTTCGGCAGTCTGGCCGCCTGTGTGGAAGCTGCGGTCACGGGCAAGGATCGCGGCGATCTGCCCGCTTGGCTCGGCTAGCCTGTGGGTAACGGGTGACGTCATTGAAACTTCACCCAACGGCAATCGGTGCGACATGAAGGTTCCTTAAGGACAGCGGCGTTTCCTCCCTTTCAACTAGGTGACGCTATGACCAAAGCTCTTTTGACATCTGCCGCCCTCTTCATTCTCTTTGTCTCCCAGGCCTCGGCCGAGGAGAAGGCTTTCCCGGCCAAGCTCGTCAATCACGCCATCCTGCCGGGCAACACCATCATCGGCGCTCCGGCGGATGCGCCCGCTCATCTCAAGACCTCCGGCAAGTTCTCGACCGCGGACCGCAAGCGTGCGGACGCGCTTGGCAGCGTCCCCGGCAAGGACGGCGTGCGCCTGACAGGCCTTTCGCTGCCCTTCGACGGCCAGCCGCTGCAGGGTTTCTCCGGCATCAAGGCCATGGAAGACGGCACGTTCTGGAGCCTCTCCGACAACGGCTTCGGCTCGAAGAACAATTCAAGCGATGCCATGCTAATGCTGCATCACCTGACCTTCGATTGGGATGCCGGCGCGGTGAACGTCCAGAAGACGCTCTTCCTCACCGATCCCGACAAGAAAACCCCCTTCCCGATCGTCATGGAAGGCTCGGACAAGCGTTACCTGACGGGTGCCGATTTCGATGTCGAATCCATCCAGCCGGTCGCGGACGGTTTCTGGGTCGGCGAAGAGTTCGGCCCCTACATGCTGAAGTTTTCGACCGAAGGCGCCCTGACCGACGTCATCGCCACCAAGGCCGGCGAGATCGAGGTGAAGTCGCCCGACAATCCCACGCTCGTCGTGCCGGCCAATCCGGCCGCGAAGATGCCCGTCTTCAACCTCAGACGCTCCGGCGGCTACGAGGGCCTCGCAATCTCCAAGGATGGCTCGAAACTTTATGCCATGCTGGAAGGGCCGCTCTACCTCGAAGACGCTTCTGTCGAAAAGGCAGATGTCCTGACGGCGCTGCGTATCATCGAACTCGACGCCGCCTCCAAGGCCTGGACGGGAAAGACCTGGCTCTATCCGCTGTCTGAAGGCGGCGAGGCGATCGGCGATTTCAACATGATCGACGAGACGACGGCCCTCGTCATCGAGCGTGACAACGGTGCGGGTGTCGTTGAAAAGGCCTGCGCCGATCCGAAGGCGCCGGCTGCCGACTGCTTCGCCGTTCCGGCCAAGCACAAGCGTATCTACAAGATCGAGATGACGGAAGAAAACGCCGGCAAGGCCGTGCGCAAGATCGGTTACATCGACCTGATGAAGATCGAAGACCCCGACAACAAGAAGCGTCAGGGCGGCGGCGAAGGCTTTTACGACATGCCTTTCGTCACCATCGAGAATGTCGATGTCGTCGATCCGACCCATATCGTCGTCGGTAACGACAACAACCTGCCCTTCTCGGCCGGCCGTGCGCTCGACAAGGCCGACGACAACGAGTTCGTTCTGCTCGAAGTGGGCGAATTCCTCGCAGCAAAGTAAGCGACCACAAGATCTCGGGCCGGGCAACGAACGTGTTCGGTCTGACGCATGAAAGAGAAAAGCGCAGGGGTTCAGGATCCTGCGCTTTTTTATCGAATCTAGGACCGTGTGAGCGTCAGGTCGGCTTGGCGCAGGCCGCCTCGATCGGTCCTATGGATTTTGCCGCCCCGGTCAGCGGATAGGTAAAGGTCTTCTCGCCTATGGTGAACTTCAGTTCTGTTCCCTGCTTCAGCATCCGGGCAATGGCGGCATCGAAGGCTGGGCGCGCTTCGAGGAATGTCAGCTCCATCTCTTCCAGAAACTGGATCTCTGCATCGACGACCAATTGATCGGCGAGAGGCGGCGCGGTCACCGTCAGCTTTACCGTGCCGCTCTTCGGTTCGAAATCCGGATCCAGCGAGAGCGTCATGATAAAATCACGTGCTGGCAGTTCACAGCGGAAGCTCACCGGCACATCATCGGTCTGTGGCATGCCGTAGAGGAGCACGGCGCCACCCTCTTGCGCCTCCCCCATCCATATACGCGCCTCTTCGGCGTTCACGTGAGGCACAAGGAAGATCAACGGCGAGGTGGCCACCGCCAAGGCCAGCATCGTTTTGCGGATCGCTGCAGGAAGCGGTACTTGCTTGGGATTGCTGCTGACCGCCATGACACCCTCTCCAATCAAGGCTGCAAATCTTGGAGATTTGTAGCCCGTCCCTCAGACGCGAGCAATCGCCATAGCGATCACAGCGCTCAAGCGAGAGATGGGTGGATAGGAGTGCGCTAGCGCCCCTATTCGAAGACGAACGCCAGCCGTTTGCCGGTCAGCTTCGACAACTGCATCAGGCGGCCGTCCAGCCGCTCGCCGGCAAAGTCCTGGTAGGACTTCGGGACAACGAATTCGAGGTCGAGCTCCGGGCTGTCCGAACGCCGGAAGGTCAGGTTGTTGACGACGCCGGGCATCGAGGCCGAGAAGAGATAGACGACGCGCAGCATGCCGCCGACGAGCTTTGCCCTATCCAGCAGGCGTTCGGTGGCGATGGCAGCGAGCGGGCCGGTCTGGCCGTCGTCATGCAGGCCTTCGAAACGGTAGTAGTTGGTGAGCGCAATGAAGGCGCGGCCCGGATGCGTAATGCCGACGAAGGAGGAGTGGGCAATCACGTTCAGCGCCTGCAGGCCGCGATAGTCGGGATGAGCGCGCCAGCTGATATCGGCAAGCAGGCAGGCGGCCTGGCGATAGCGGCTTTCCTCTTCCGTCTCCTGGATGTCGAAGAAGGGCATCATACGGCCCGTCCAGTCGGCGAGCTCACGGGCATGTTCCGGTGAGCGGGCACGCAGGATGGCGAGTTCATCGGCAGCCTCGATCAACGGATCGAGCGCTTGTTCTTCATCGAGCAACAGCGAATAGAGGTAGCCCTCACGCACCCCTTGGGCCGAGAAGCAGACGCTTTTCGGCTGCATGATCTCGATCACTTCGCGCATGGCGACGGCCCCGAAGGGGATCAGGTTACGGCGGCTCTTGGAAATGGTCGACCAGGCAGGATCGCGGCTGTTGGCGCCCGAGATGATCTCCTCCAGGAAGAAGGCGATCTCGTCATAGGGCAGTTCATAGCCCTGCATCATGTGCAGCGGGTATTTGCGAATTTCCATGTGCAGCTTGGCGATGTTGCGCCAGGTGCCACCCACTGCATAAAATGTGCGCCCCTGCCCCTTCTTGAGCAGCGATACGTCACCCATCAGTTTCTTCGCGAGCGCACGGGCCTTGGGCAGCGACCCTTCGACACTTTCCGACAGGCGCAAACCGCCGAGCGGCAGCGTGACGCCCTTGCCGAAGCTCTTGCCCTTGATGTCGATAAGTTCCAGCGATCCGCCGCCGAGGTCGCCGGCAATGCCGTCGGCATCGTGGAAGCCGCTGACGACGCCGAGGGCGGAGTATTTCGCCTCTTCCTCACCGGTCAGGACCTGAATTTCGTGGCCGAGGATCTCCTCGGCTCGGGCGATGAAATCGGGACCGTTGGAGGCCTCGCGCGCTGCGGCGGTCGCCAGCACATACATGCGCGTCGCCTTCGCCTGATTGGAGAGCGCGCGGAAGCGGCGGAGCGCCACCAGCGCCCGTTCGACGCCATCCTCGTCCATCCGGCCGGTCATTGCGACGCCCTTGCCGAGGCCGCAGAGAACCTTCTCGTTGAAGAGGACCGTCGGCGCGCGGGCCAGCCCCTCATAGATCACCAGGCGGATCGAGTTGGAGCCGATGTCGACGACGGAGACAGGGGCGATACCGGGAAGACGCCCCTGCGCTTCAGATCTTGTCATGAGGTACCAGAGTTATCGTTTCCTGCCGGATATCAGACCGGCGATCAGTTTCGGTGCGCTTGATTTCAATGCTTCTCCGCGACCCGAAAGGCTCGGATTGGTCATGAAATAGTGCTGGGCGTTGAAAGGTTCCTCACCCTGTCGCACCTCGATGCGGCGTGACGTACCGTCGGCCAATATCTCGTAGCTCTGCTGGTTGTCAATCAGGTTGCCCAGCATGATCTGGGACAGGACCTGCTCATGCACAGTGGGGTTAATGAGCGGCACCAGCGTCTCGACACGGCGGTCGAGATTGCGCGGCATCATGTCGGCGGAACCGATATAGACCAGCGCCTTTTCCGACGGGAGACGATGACCGTTGCCGAAGCAGAAGATGCGGCTGTGCTCAAGGAAGCGGCCCACGATCGACTTGACCCGGATGTTGTCGGAGAGACCCGGCACGCGCGGCCGCAGGCAGCAGATGCCGCGAATGACGAGATCGATCTCGACCCCTGCCCCGCTTGCCGCATAAAGCGCATCGATGATCTCGGGGTCGACGAGCGAGTTCATCTTCATCCAGATCTGGGCCGGACGACCGGCCTTTGCGTGCGCGATCTCCTCGTGGATGTGCTTGAGAATGCGTGGACGCAACGTGTAGGGCGAGACGGCCAGCTTCATGCTCTCTTCCGGTTCGCCGTAGCCGGTGATGAAGTTGAAGACATTCGCCATGTCATGGGCGATCTTCGGATTGCAGGTGAAGAAGGAGAGGTCCGTATAGATCTTCGCCGTCACCGGGTGATAGTTGCCCGTGCCCAGATGGCAGTAGGTCCGGAGCTTGCCGTCTTCGCGACGCACGACCATGGACATCTTGGCATGGGTCTTGAGTTCGATGAAACCGAAGACGACCTGGACGCCGGCGCGTTCGAGGTCGCGAGCCCAACGGATATTGGCTTCCTCGTCAAAGCGCGCCTTGAGCTCGACGAGCGCCGTCACCGACTTGCCCGCGTCAGCGGCATCGATCAGGGCGCGCACGATCGGGCTGTCGTTCGAGGTGCGGTAGAGCGTCTGCTTGATTGCGAGAACATCGGGGTCGCGCGCGGCCTGCAGCAGGAATTGCACGACAACATCGAAGCTCTCATAGGGATGATGGACGATCATGTCCTTCTCGCGGATCGCGGCCAGGCAGTCGCCGGCATGTTCGCGGACCCGCTCGGGGAAACGGGCGTTGTACTGCTCGAAACGCAGGTCGTCGCGCGGGGCCTTGGTGATTTCCGAGATCGTATTGAGGGCGAGCAGGCCGGGGAGAACGGCGACGCGATTGTCGGCAACACCGAGTTCGTGAACGACGAACTGGCGCAGGGCCACCGGCATCTCCGAGTCGACCTCGATGCGGATCACGGAGCCGCGGCGGCGGCGCTTGAGCGCCGTCTCGAAGAAGCGGACGAGATCCTCCGCCTCTTCCTCAACCTCGATATCGCTGTCGCGGATAATGCGGAAGGTGCCGAAACCCTTGACCTCATAACCCGGGTAAAGCCGGTTGATGAACAGCCCGACCATGTCCTCGAGCGTGATGTAGCGGATCGTCACGCCCTCGTCCGGCAGACGGATGAAGCGGTCGAGCGTCGGCGGCAGACGCAGCAATGCCGTCATAGGCTCGCCGGTGCGGCTCGAGCAGAGCTGCAGGCCCATGGAGAAGCCGAGGTTCGGGATAAACGGGAACGGATGCGCCGGATCGATCGAGAGCGGCGTCAGAACCGGGAAAATCGCTTCTTCGAAAGTCGTTTCAAGCCAGGTCCGGTCAGCCTCGGATAGCGCCGCCGGGCGGACAATCAGGATCTCCTCCTGAGCGAGATACTGCTGCAGTACGGCAAGCGAGGCTTGCTGCTCCATCTGCAGATTATCGATTTCTTTGAGGATGTCGTCGAGCTGCTCGGCCGGCGTCTTTCCATCGGGACTCTTGACGACGATGCCCTGCCGCACCTGCCCTTCGAGACCGGCGACGCGGACCATGAAGAACTCGTCGAGGTTCGCTGCAGAGATCGACAGGAAGCGAATACGTTCCAGCAGTGGATGGGCGGTGTTGAGGGTTTCCTCGAGGACACGCCGGTTGAACTGCAGCCAGGAGAATTCGCGATTTATGAAGCGTAGCGGGCTGGACAGCAGGTCCTCGGCCGGCGCCACCTCCAGACCGGTTTCGCCATCTGTGCCGTGTACTGCGCTGTCCATGATTCGCCCCTTGGTTATCGTTGGTGCCGATTATAACAATTTAACGACAGATCTGTGACGACTACTCCTGGGCGTCTGCCGCCTCCAGCGTTTCCAGAACCTCCGCAGCCAGGCTGCGGCTGATCTTGGCCCGGCGCGCCAGCGCCAGCTTGTCCATGCGATCGACGACAACCTGAGCGGCCAAGAAGGAACGCTCCATACGGCTGACGATATAACCGACGATCTTGTCATCGATGTAAAGCTGGCGGTCGGCGAACAGCTTGGTGATCAGCTGGCCGAGCAGGTCTTCATCCGGCGCTCCGATTTCCACGACCGTGGCCGCCTTCAGGCGCGAATTCAGATCCGGGAGCGCGACGTTCCAGGACGGGGGAAAGCTGCGCGAGGTGATCAGCAGCGTCGTACCATGCTGACGCACGGCATTGATGACGTGGAAGAGCTCGACCTCGTCGAAGCCGGCGCGGTCGGCATCCTCGAGGAGCACCGGACCTGCGGCTGCCACCTGCGACGCGCCCTGCCCGGCTTGCAGCACGATATCCGTCGCGCCGCTGGTGTCGCGAAAAATCTGGGCGAGGTGAGATTTTCCCGAGCCTTCCGGCCCGGTCAGGATCACCACCGGCGACGGCCAGTTCGGCCAGGCGTCGACGATCGACACGGCAGCGGCCATGCGTTCGGAAACGAGCAGGTCGTCACGACCGGTCGCCGAACCATGCTCGAAGGCGAGCGGCAATTGTTCGGCGGCTCCACGCTTTTCGGGAGCCATCTTGGCGTCAGTCATTCATGCCTCGGGCACGTCTTTGGAGCTTGGGGATGCGATCTCGCCAACGGGCTGGGAAGGCGGCGCGATGACGACCGAGGTTCCGTAATAGAGATCGCTGTCAAGATAACGCGAGATCGCGAAACGAACAAGTACGCCGACGGCCGCGGCCGCGGGCACGGCCACCAGAACACCGACGAAGCCGAAGAGCGCACCGAAAGCAAAGAGGGCGAACATCAGCCAGACCGGGTGCAGGCCAACGCTTTTGCCGACGAGCTTCGGCTGCAGAATATTGCCCTCGATGAACTGGCCGAGGAAGAAGATGCCGGCGATCACGCCGACCCAGATGAAATCCGGCCAGAACTGCACAAGTGCGACACCGAGCGACAGGAGCAGACCGACTGTCGATCCGACATAGGGGATGAAGCTGATCATGCCGGTAAAGAAGCCGATCAGGAGGCCGAAATTCAGGCCAGCGGCCGAAAGCGCGACCGCATAGAAAATACCGAGGATCAGGCAGAGAGAACCCTGACCGCGCACGAAGCCCGCAATCGTGTTATCGAGTTCGGTGGCGAGCTGGCGCACTGTGCCGAGCTGGTGGCGCGGCACCCAGCTATCGACCTTCTCGATCATGCGGTCCCAATCGAGCAGCAGGTAAAAGGCAACGACAGGTGTGACCACCAGCAGCGAGGCGATGTCGAGCAGCGCCTTGCCGGAATTCCAGATCTGCTCGACAAGCGTGCCGAGGAAGCCGACGCCTTCGCTCAAATAACGGGAGAAGTTCTCCCGGATCGTGCCCATCTGACCATCCACCCAATCCGGCAGCCAGGAGGCATTCGAGGTCGCAATGAAGGTCTGCAGTTGCGTGACATATGCGGGCACGCGCTGGATGAACTCATTGAGCTGGCTGGCAAGCACGGGGATGATGATCATCAGCGACATCACGAAGACGACAACGAAAGAGACGAGAATGACCACCGTCGCCATCAGGCGGCTCAAACCGATCCGCTCCAGCCGATCGGCGACCGGATCGAGGAAATAAGCGAGCGCCATTCCGGCGATGAAGGGCAGAAGGATCGACGAGAACAACATCAGGAAGGCGACGAATATCGCAAGCGTCAGCAGCCAGAAGAAGACCTGGCGGCGGAGGCCGATTGCACTGATGTTGTGAGCCATGTGCGTCTCCGTTCGAAGTTCGAGCCCTGTGCAGGACCGCAAACCATGCTGCGGCGCCACAGTAGGAGATAGGTTACCGCAGAAGCCTTGGTCAAGAACTGCCACCCGATCGGCAGTGACAAGATGCAATCGCGGGCCAGAATGCCCGGGAAATCGTGGGCTTCTGCGGCTCGCAGCTTGCATCCAAGGGCGCTTCATGCCATGGCCAGCCGAAATTCTCGCAGGATCGGAGGCAGGCATGAGCCAGGCTGGCAAGAACGGGTTGACCTATAGCGATGCGGGCGTCGACATCGACGCGGGCAACCTGATGGTCGAGAAGATCAAGCCGGCCGTGAAGTCGACGCGCCGTCCGGGTGCGGATGGCGAGATCGGCGGCTTCGGCGGGCTCTTCGATCTGAAGGCCGCCGGCTTCAAGGATCCGATCCTGGTTGCGGCAAACGACGGCGTCGGCACCAAGCTGAAGATCGCCATCGACGCCAATATCCACGACACCGTCGGCATCGACCTTGTCGCCATGTGCGTCAACGATCTGGTCGTTCAGGGCGCCGAGCCGCTGCTCTTCCTCGACTACTTCGCCACCGGCAAGCTCGACCCGGACCAGGGTGCCGCGATCGTCCAGGGGATTGCTGCCGGCTGCCGCGAGGCGGGCTGCGCGCTGATCGGCGGCGAGACCGCTGAAATGCCGGGCATGTATTCCAAGGGCGATTATGACCTCGCGGGCTTTGCCGTGGGTGCCGCCGAGCGCGGCGAATTGCTGCCATCAGGCGACATCGCCGAAGGCGATGTAATCCTCGGGCTCTCGTCCTCGGGCGTGCATTCCAACGGCTTCTCGCTGGTGCGCAAGATCGTCGAGCTCTCGGGCCTTGCCTGGGATGCGCCGGCTCCGTTCGCTGAGGGCCAGTCGCTGGGTGCAGCGCTTCTGACCCCGACCCGCATCTATGTGAAGCCGCTCCTGAAGGCGATCAAGGAAACCAAGGCGCTCAAAGCACTCGCCCATATCACCGGCGGCGGCTTCCCTGAGAACATTCCGCGCGTGCTGCCGAAGCACCTCGCTGCCGAGATCGATCTCTCCTCCTTCCAGGTTCCGGCCGTCTTCTCCTGGCTCGCCAAGACCGGCGGCGTTGCCCAGAACGAAATGCTGCGGACCTTCAACTGTGGCATCGGCATGATCGTCGTCGTCTCCGCCGACAAGGTGGACGAGGTCACCAAGGCGCTGGAAGCCGAGGGCGAAACCGTGGCCCGTCTTGGCCGGATGATCGCCCGCGAAGAAGGTGCGCATGGCGTGACCTACAAGGGTGCGCTCGCCCTATGAGCGCCCGGCGCCAACGCGTCGTCGCCTTCATTTCCGGCGGCGGATCGAACATGCTGGCACTGGCGAAAGCCTGCGAAGCGGCCGACTATCCTGCCGAAATCGTGGCGGTCTTCTCCGACAAGCCTGAGGCCGGTGGGCTTGCGAAAGCGCAATCTCTCGGAATTCCGACACGCGTGTTCGAGCGCAAGGCCTATGGCTCCAAGGCCGAGCATGAGGCCGCGATCCTCGCCGACCTTGCTGAAATCGGTCCCGATCTCATCTGCCTTGCCGGCTATATGCGCCTGCTATCCGGCGACTTCATCCGTCCGCATACCGGACGGATCCTCAACATCCACCCTTCCCTGCTGCCGCTCTTCCCCGGCCTTAACACCCATCAGCGGGCGATCGATGTCGGCATGAAGGTTGCTGGCTGCACGGTGCATTTCGTCACCGAAGGCATGGATGAGGGGCCTGTTATTGCGCAGGCGGTCGTGCCCGTACTGATCGACGACACAGCGGAAACCCTTGCTGGCCGCGTGCTCACCGTCGAGCACCAGACCTATGCGGCGGCACTGAAGCTCGTTGCCTCCGGCAGCGTCTCCATGCTTGCCGATGGCAGCGTCGAACGTCTGGCTTCGGAGACGGATGCGGAAGCCAGGTTGATCAGCGCCTGAGGCCTGGCTTGCGATCTATTCACCCCCCCGTTTAAATCTAAGGGTTCCTCTCTCCGCTGGACTCAGCTCTATTCGTGTTCTCATTTTGATCACGTAAAGCTGCTGCCAGGGACCTCTCATGATGTTTTCCGATCGGATTTTCACCCCCTTTGAAAGGCTGCTCCGACCGCTCGAAGTACCGTATCGAAGGATTCCGAGTGACGGTCCCCTGCGGCTGGTCCTGCATTTCGTCGCATACGCACCGAAGTCGTGTTTGGTCGTGCTTGGCCTGTCAGCCAGCGTCGAGATCGTCAATCTGACTGTCCTCTGGGGTGTCTCACACCTGATCGACGGCATCTCCAGCCAAGGTCTGCTTCCCTATCTCGATGCCCATCGCTGGCCACTCGCTGGTTTCGTCGCGCTCTTTTTCCCAATTCTGCCGCTGCTGATCTTTCTCTGCAATGCATTGGGCGTCCACGTACTCAGCGTCAGCCTTCCCACACTCATCCAGTGGCATGGTCACAAGGCGGTCGAAAGCCAGGATCTCGGCTTCTTCCATGACCAGTTTTCGGGCCAGGTGGCCAGCCGGATCGCTCAGGTGGCGGGGGCCGTCAAGCAACAGATGGCGGCGGCGGTCCGGACGCTGCCAATCTTCTTTGTGCAGATGGTCGGTTCGGTCGTGCTTCTGACGGCGCTGTCCTGGCCGTTGACGCTCCCGGTCCTTGTGTGGATCGCCATGAATGCCGTGATCGCAAAACAGGCCGTGCCGCAGTTTAGCGCAACGGCCAAGACGGCGGCTCGGGCACGCAGCCGAGTGGTCGGGGAGATGACCGACCTCTACAGCAACATCCAGACGGTCAAGCTCTTTGCCGCCGAGGACAGCGAGGCCGGTGCGCTGCGGCGTGTGATGGAGCGGTCGATGACCGCACAGTTTCGGGAGCGCCGCATCGGCCTTACCGCAGATCTCCTGGTCATCTCCTCCAACACCTTGCTGTTCATCGCCATCTTTGCAGTCAGCCTCTGGGGGATTGCCGATGGCTTCGTCACACTCGGCGAATTCGTCGCTGCAATAACCATCACCCAGCGGCTGGCCTCTAATTCCCGAGGCTTCCTTAGTCTCGGTCAACAGATTTCCGAAGCGATCGGCACAATTCGCGACGCCATGCCGGTCATGACCACGCCGCCGACCGTGGTTGATGTGCCGGGAGCAAAGGCGCTCACCGTCACGCGCGGCGAGATCCGCTTCGACCGAGTGCATTTCGAGTATCACGATAGCCAGCAAGTCATTCACGACCTGTCGCTGTCGGTTTCAGCCGGCGAGAAGGTTGGGCTCGTGGGTCTGTCCGGCGCTGGCAAGACGACGCTGGTGAGCCTGCTGCTACGCCTCTACGACCTCGATGGCGGGCGCATTGTCATCGATGGACAGGATGTCGCCGAAGTGACCCAGGCGAGCCTCCGCGCGCAGATCGGTTTCATCGCTCAGGACGTATCATTGCTGCATCGCTCGGTCGGCGACAACATCCTCTATGGCCGGCCGGGCGCCACGCAGGCAGAGCTGGAAGCCGCGGCACACCTTGCTCAGGCCGATGCCTTCATCGCCGACCTGAGGGACAGCGAGGGACGCACCGGTTATGCGGCCTATGTCGGGGATCGTGGCGTCAAGCTCTCAGGCGGGCAACGGCAGCGGGTCGCCATCGCTAGGGTCCTTCTCAAGGATGCGCCGATCCTGGTGCTGGACGAGGCAACGTCCGCGCTCGACAGCGAAGCGGAGGCGACGATCCAGGAGAAGCTCGACCTGCTGATGGAGGGTAAAACGGTGATTGCGATTGCGCATCGGCTGTCGACCATCGCCCGCATGGACCGCATCGTCGTGCTCGACAGAGGACGGATCATCGAGGAAGGAAGACCAGACGATCTGCTGAGTGCAGGTGGTCTTTATAGCAGACTATGGGCGCGTCAGACCGGCGGCTACATCGCATCGCTGGACGACTGACCCGTGCCCCTGCCGCTCCGCTTCAGCGCGGCCCATTGCAAGAGCATGATCGTCTTCGCGTCGATGATCTCGCCGGCCTCGACCATCTCCATGGCTTCGGCGAAGGCAAGCTCGACCACTTCGAGATCCTCCTGTTCGTCGTCGAGCCCGCCACCGGCTGTTATGCGCTCGGAATCGGTGACGGCGGCGTAGAAGCCGTGCAGCTTCTCGGTGACGGAGCCGGGCGACATGAAGGCGGCAAAGGCCGGGGTTGCCGTTGCGATCTTGAAGCCGGTTTCCTCCTGCGCCTCACGTAGCGCCGCCTGCAACGCGGTTTCACCGTCGTCGATGAAGCCGGCCGGGACCTCGAGCAGGTAGGGATATTCGCCGCTCAAGTGAGCTGCGATGCGCAGCTGGCGGACCAGTGTGACCGTGTCGCGTTCGACATTGTGCAGGAGAATGGCTGACGCATTGCGGCGTTCGAACACCTCCCAGGAGAGCCGGTGCGGCGCCCTGCCTTCGCGGAAGAAATCGAAGGTGATGCCGCGCAGATGGCTCCAGCCCTTCCACAGCGTCTTGTCTTCCAGGATCGCGATCCGGGCCTTGTCGAAAATGCTCATGCCAGGGCTTTTCTCATCCAGACCTTGTTGTCATGGAAGGCGGCACCGCCATGGGGTGCTGCCGGATCGGCACCGGTCAGGACATTGATGCCCTCGCCGTCGAGATGGCTCTTGTTCGGCCAGAGGCCCTCGGCCACCAGCACGCCCGGCTTCACGGCATCGGTGATCTTGGCGTGGATGCGGAGTTCGCCCCTAAGGTTGCCGAGGCTGACAACATCACCATCCATCAGACCGAGGCTCACGGCATCGGACGGATTGACCATGACCTCGGGGCGGCCTTCCTTGTCGCGCGAGGTCTTGGTCTCGGCGAAGGTAGAGTTCAGGAAATTGCGCGCCGGAGACGTCGCGAGCCGGAAGGGGTGTTCGGCATCAGCCACTTCGATCAGATCGACCTGGTCAGGATACACAGGCAATTCCTTCACCGGCCCCAGCGAGCCAAGCTTTGCCGGCGGTTTGTTCGGGGCTGGCGTTCCTTCCCAGTCCGGCTTGAAGCGGAACTTGCCGTCCGGATGGGCGAAACCGTTCAGATAATGGGCGTCCTCGAAGGCCGGCTGGCAGTCGAGCCACTTGTCCTCGATCAGCGTGTCGAAATCCGGCTTGCCGCTGATGTAGAGCATGTGTTCGATATGCTGGCGCTCGGTCTTGCCGAAGCCCGGGCGATCGGCGATGCCGAGGCGTTTGGCCAGCTCCTCGATGACGAAGAGATTGGTGCGCACCAGCGGCGGCGCATCGACGAGCTTCGGCCCGAGCAGGATATGGCTCTGGCCGCCGCCGCGATAGATGTCGTCATGTTCGACAAACATGGTGGCGGGCAGGACGATATCGGCGAGCTCGGCCGTCTCGGTCATGAACTGCTCATGCACGGCGACGAAGAGGTCGTTGCGCAGGAAACCCTGCTTCACCAGCCGCTGTTCGGGCGCGACATTGACCGGATTGGTGTTCTGGATGATCAGCGCATCGACGGGCCCACGATGGCGGAGCGCTTCGGCGTCCCCGGTCAGCACGCGGCCGATCTGCGACTGGTCGAGCATGCGGATCTCGGGGTCGACCATACCAGTGCCCATCAGCTGCGCCTTGTTCAGCTGGAAGATGTCGCTGTTCGAGTGGAAGGCGCCGCCGCCCTCATATTGCCAGGAGCCGAGCACGGTTGCGAGCGAGAGGGCCGCATGCATCGAGACCGCGCCATTGCGGCTGCGAGTAAAGCCGTAGCCGAGGCGGAAGTAGCTCTTCTTCGTTTCACCGACGAGACGGGCAAAGACCTCGATCTCTTCGACCGTGAGGCCTGTTATGGTCGAGGCCCATCCCGGCGTCTTATCCTTGAGATGCGCTTCGAGCCCTGCCGGATCATCGGCGAACTTCGCCATATACTCCCGGTCGGCGTAACCGTCGCGGAAGGCGACATGCATGGCGGCACAGGCGAGCGCCGCATCCGTGCCGGGTTTGAGGATGAGGGCCATATCGGCCTGCTTCATCGTCGGATTGTCGTAGATGTCGACGACAACGATCTTCGCGCCGCGATCTTTCCGCGCCTTGATCGCATGGGTCATCACGTTGACCTGGGTGGCGACCGCATTGGTGCCCCAGATGACGACGCAATCGGAGACGGCCATTTCGCGCGGGTCCGGGCCGCGCAGCGTGCCCGTGCCCATGACATAGCCGGTCCAGGCCATGTTTGTGCAGATCGTGCCGAAGAAGCCGGAGTACTTCTTTGCGTGGCGCAGGCGCTCAATGGAATCGCGCTGCACCAGGCCCATGGTGCCGGCGTAGAAATATGGCCAGACGGCTTCGGAGCCGTGGCGCTGCTCGGCCTTGACGAAGGCGTCGGCAATCTCGTCAAGGGCGGCTTCCCAGGTGACGTCCTGCCACTGGCCCGCGCCCTTGGCGCCGGCCCGACGAACCGGCTTCATCAGACGATCCGGATGGTAGAGCCGCTCGGCATAACGCGCGACCTTGGCGCAGATGACGCCCGCCGTATAGCTGTTCTCGGTCGCGCCGCGCATACGGCCGATGCGACCGTCCTCGGTCAGCTCGACGTCAAGCGCGCAGGTGGATGGACAGTCATGCGGACAGGCCGTATGACCGACCGACCGGTTTCGGATGGGGCTCTGGATGTTCATGGGGCCGTTATAGGCCAAGGCCTGAACGCTCAAAAGCCCCATTCGAACAATTCATCACTGCCATCGGAACGATCAATGAATTATCGCCACATCTATCACGCGGGCAATTTCGCCGATGTCTTGAAGCACCTCGTCCTGTCGCGGCTGATCATCTATTTGCAGCAGAAGGACAAGGCGTTTCGCGTGCTCGATACCCATGCCGGAATTGGGCTCTACGACCTATCCTCTGGTGAGGCGCAGAAAACAGGCGAATGGCTGGAGGGGATCGCCAAGGTCATCGATGCCGAGCTGCCGGAAAAGGTGGCCGATATCATGGCGCCCTATTTGGACGCGGTGAAGGCTCTGAACCCGGATCGCGAGACCGGCGGCCCGCTTGCCAAATATCCGGGCTCGCCGAAACTCGCCCGCGATCTCTTCCGTCCGCAGGACAGGCTGTCGGCGATGGAACTGCATCCCGAGGACGCGCGGGCGCTTTCGCGGCTGTTCGAGGGCGATTTCCAGGTCCGCGTGACCGAACTCGACGGCTGGCTGACACTGAATGCGCATCTGCCGCCGAAGGAAAAGCGCGGCATCGTGCTGGTCGATCCGCCCTTCGAGATCGAGGGCGAATACGAGCGGCTGGTGGACGGGCTTGCCAAGGCGCATCGCCGCTTTGCCAATGGCGTCTACTGCCTCTGGTATCCGATCAAGAAGGGCGCGCCGATCAAGGAATTCCACGAGGCCCTACAGGCGCTTGGCATACCCAAAATGCTCTGCGCCGAGTTGCATGTGAAAAGCGACCGCGAGCAGACGGGCCTTTCCGGCACCGGCCTTGTCATCGTCAACCCGCCCTTCACGCTGAAGGACGAAATGCATCTGGTGCTGCCGGAACTGAAGCGGCTGATGGCGCAGGATCGATACGCCTCACATCGCTGCTTCTGGCTGCGCGGCGAAGACTGAGCGGGAGCCGAGCAGCGCATGGGACGCTATACCGGTCTTTTCGCCTTCGGCCTGCTGCTTGCGGCTTCGGTCGTCTACAGTCTGCTGCCGGCAGACGGTCCCGCCGAACGGTCCACGCCAATTGCGTCATCAACAGAAACTGCCCCGCCTCGCTCTCCCGAACAGCGTCAGCCGGCAAAGGGGACGGACACCCCGGAAGCGCCGCAAGGCAGCGGGTTCGATTTCTACGTGCTGGCGCTTTCCTGGTCGCCGACCTTCTGTGACGGCGAAGCTGCCGGCCGCAACCGCGAGCAATGCGGCGCGGGCAAGGACTTCGGATGGGTGGTGCACGGGCTTTGGCCGCAGAATGAAACGGGCTGGCCGGAGAATTGCCCGACACCGGAAGGCAGCCGTGTCCCCGAGCGGATCGGGCGAACCGTCATCGACATCATGCCGAGCATGGGGCTGGTTGGCCACCAGTGGCGCAAACATGGCTCCTGTTCGGGGCTCGGCATGACCGATTACTTCAAACTCGTGCGCCAAGCGCATGATACCATTCGCCTTCCGACCGAGCTTTCCAATGTGGACATCGAAAGCCGGACATCACCGCAGGCCGTGGAGGCAGCCTTCATCCGCAGCAATCCGGGGCTCACCCGCTCGGCAGTCGCCGTGACCTGTGATAGGGAGAGAGTCGACGAAGTCAGGATATGCCTCGACCGGTCGCTTGGCTTCCGCGCCTGCCCTGAGGTCGACAGCCGGTCGTGCCGCCGCTCCGAGATCACTATCCCGCCTACGCGTTAACTCGCCACGAGAGCCACAGGAAACCATCATGAAGCTGCTCTTCGCGCCCGCCTCGCCCTATTCGTCCAAGGTTCGCATGGCGGCCCGCCATCTTGGCATCGAACTGGAAGAGGTCAGGGTCAACACGGCGGAAAACCCGTCGGAACTCGTCGACGCCAATCCGCTCGGCAAGATCCCGACGCTGATCACCGACGACGGAACGGCCATCTTCGACAGCCGCGCGATCATGCAGTATCTGCATCGCGCGTCCGACAAACGTCTTTATCCAAAAAAGGACGAGAAGCGGACCGAAGCGGATGTGCTCGAGGCCCTGTCCGACGGTATCTGCGACAGCCTGCTGGCCATCGTCTACGAAAAGCGCTTCCGGCCGCCGGAACTCGTCAGCCAGGATGCGATCGACCGGCAATGGGCGAAGATCAACCGCAGCCTCGATCATCTCGACAAGCACCTGCCAAAGATCGGAAAGAAGCTGCATGGCGGCCACTTTGCGCTGGCGTCCACCCTCGGCTACCTGATGTTGCGCTTCCCCGGCGAATGGGAAAATGGTCGGGCCGCGCTCACGGAATGGCCGGCCAAGTTCGCGAAGGCTTTCGAGCCCTACCCGGCTCTGCGCCCGAAGGCCTGATCGCCCGAAGCTACCAACCAGAAACAGAAAAGCCGGGACGATGCCCGGCTTTTCTTCATTTCTGGATCGCGTGGATCAGAACTTCACGCCCATGCCGACCTTGACCGAGTGGTCGTCGAAGCCACGGGAAATGGTCGAACCACCGAGGTTGAAGTCGCGCTTCTGGTAGTCGCTGTAGCGATACTCGACGCGTGCCGTGATGTTGTCGGTGACGAAGGTCTCGACACCGGCACCAACCGTGTAACCGGCTGCCAGTTTCTCGTCATCGGTTCCGGCGCCGGACAGCTCATGGTTGGCAACAGCCAGACCAGCCGTACCATAGACCAGGAAGGGGTTCAGGTCGTAACCGACGCGACCGCGGACCGAGCCGTTGACGCCCTGGGTGCCAGTCAGGCCGCCAGCGACGCCAGCCTGGGTGCCAGCATTGCCTTCTTCGCCATTGTAGCTGATGTCGGCTTCAGCACCGTATACGATCGAGCCATTCTGCATGTTGTAACCGCCGTACAGGGTACCGCCGAGGTCCTTGGCGTCACGGCCGTTGTTCGAGCCGGTGAACTTGCCGAAGTCGTAGGTCAGACCACCACCGACATAGGCACCCGACCAGTTGCCTGCCGGCGCAGAGTAGGATTCGGCGGCAGCCGGGGCTTCCGGTGCCTGGTAGATGGCGTCAGCTGCCTGGGCGGCGAAAGCTGCGACGGAGGTGGCGGATGCCAGAAGCATGATCTTGAGGGTACGCATGTTAGTCTCCTTTCGGTTCCCGGCCGCTCTTCACTAAGAACCAACGGCGGCCTGAACGTTAGTGGGTAATCTGTCCGTTCCGACTGTCTAGATGAATAGAAATTGAGGAAATGAAAGAGCGGAAATGTGAATTCATTGTGGCATCGCCATGACCAAATCGGGACGTTGCTTAAAAGACACAAACGATTCGTTAACCATAACAAATGCTTTACGCGATTTACTGAAGATTTCATCAACTTATACTTACATTATACGCGGACCCCACAAAGCAAACCCCGGGCAAAGTTTCAGGAATGCCCCGTTTAAATGTCGCCTCGGCGCCATATATGCAGCGCAACACCACTGACAGCACAAGGTAAGACACATGCAAAACGGCATCCCGAAGGTGGCTTTGGTCACCGGATCCGCAAAACGACTTGGCCGCGCCATCGCCGAAGACTTGGCGGCCCATGGCTTTGCCGTGGCATTGCATGCCAACGGTTCGCTGGATGAGGCAGAGGCCGTGGCCCACACATTGCGGTCCGAGGGAAAACGGGCAATCGCGCTGAAGGCGGACCTTGGTAACATTTCTGAGACCGGATCACTGATTGCGCAGACGGAAGCCGAATTCGGGCCTGTCGGGCTGCTCGTCAACAATGCCTCGATCTTCGAGGATGATTCCGCCATCGATTTCGATCCCGAAATCTTCGATCGGCACTTCAACGTACATGTACGGGCACCAGCGATCCTCAGTGGTGCGCTCGTCAAGGCGCTGCCCGAGGACAGCGCAGGCCTGATCGTCAACATCATCGACCAGCGCGTCCTGGCGCTGAAACCGACCTTCTTTTCCTATACGCTGTCGAAATCGACCCTCTGGACAGCGACGCAAACGCTGGCCCAGGCCTTTTCGCCTCGTGTTCGGGTCAATGCGATCGGCCCCGGCCCCAGCTTGATTTCGGAACGGCAGCGGCCAGAGGATTTTCAGGCGCAGATCGACAGCCTGCCCCTCAAGCGCGGCCCCTCGCTCGATGAATTCGGCCGCACGATCCGCTTTCTTTTTGACACGCCGTCGATCACCGGCCAAATGATCGCCTTGGATGGGGGCCAGCATCTGATTTGGCACGGCACGGAGATCAATGAATGAATGGAGGAAAGCTGCCCGATGGCGGCATTCTCTATGACGGTTCGGAAGAGGATGACGACGACGTCGTGGCGGAGGTGGATGCCACCCGCCCCGGCATCGAGATCGACTGGCATGTCGACGGCCTTGATGAAACAGGGCTCACCGGCGCTGACCTGATTGCCGAATTCGTCAAGCGGCTGCCCAATGCGCCCGGCGTCTACCGCATGCTGAACAAGGCCGGCGAGGTCATGTATGTCGGCAAGGCTCGAAGCCTGAAGAAGCGTGTCAGCAATTATGCCCAGGGCCGCGTTCACTCGAACCGTCTGTCACGCATGGTGCGGGACACCGTGCACATGGAGTTCGTCACGACCCGCACCGAGGTCGAGGCGCTGCTGCTCGAAGCCAACCTGATCAAGCGCCTACGCCCGCGCTTCAACGTGCTTCTGCGCGACGACAAGAGTTTTCCCTATATTCTGATCACCGGCGACAGCCGATCGCCCGCCATCTACAAGCACCGCGGGGCGCGCGCCCGCAAGGGCGACTATTTCGGCCCCTTTGCTTCGGCGAGTGCGGTTGGCCGCACGATCAATTCGCTGCAGCGCGCCTTCCTTCTGCGCACCTGCACCGACAGCGTCTTCGAGAGCCGCACGCGACCCTGCCTGCTTTATCAAATCAAGCGCTGTTCGGGTCCGTGCACGCATGAGATCAGCGATCAGGACTATGCTGGCCTGGTGCGCGAAGCGAAGGACTTCCTGTCGGGCAAGAGCCAGAACGTCAAGGAAGCCATGGCGCGCGCGATGAACGAGGCGGCCGAGGATCTCGACTTCGAGCGCGCCGCCGTGTTCCGTGATCGTCTCGCGGGTCTGTCGCATGTGCAGAGCCATCAGGGCATCAATCCGGCAGGTGTGGACGAGGCCGATGTCTTTGCCATCCATCACGAAGGCGGGCTGTCCTGCATTCAGGTCTTCTTCTTCCGCGCCAGCCAGAACTGGGGCAACCAGGCCTATTTCCCCAAGGCCGATCCGCAACTGAGCGCAGCGGAAGTGCTCAACTCGTTCCTCGCGCAGTTCTACGACGACAAGCCTGTGCCGCGGCTGATCCTCTTGTCCGAAGAGGTCGAGGAGCAGGACCTGCTCGCCTCCGCCCTGTCGGAAAAGGCCGGGCACAAGGTTTCGATCAGCGTGCCGCAGCGCGGGGAAAAGAAGGATCTCGTCGATCACGTGAATGCCAATGCCCGCGAGGCACATGGGCGGAAGCTTGCCGAAACCGCGTCGCAGTCGCGTCTGCTGGCCGGTCTCGCCGAGACCTTTCAGCTGCCTTACGTGCCGCGCCGCATCGAGATCTACGACAACTCCCATATCATGGGCACCAATGCGGTGGGCGGCATGGTGGTCGCGGGGCCGGAAGGCTTCGTGAAGGGGCAGTACCGAAAGTTCAACATCAAATCGACCGACATCACGCCCGGAGATGACTTCGGCATGATGCGCGAAGTGATGACCCGACGCTTCTCGCGCCTGCTGAAGGAGGAAGGCAAGCCGGACCGCAGCGCGGCCCCGGAAGACTCTGGGGACAGCCCCTTCCCCGCCTGGCCTGATGTCATTCTGATTGACGGTGGCCAGGGCCAGATGAGTGCCGTGCGCAAGATCCTTGCCGATCTCGATATCACCGAAAGCGTGATTGCCATCGGCGTTGCCAAGGGTGTGGATCGCGATGCGGGCCGCGAGCGCTTCTTCGTCGAGGGCAAGCCCGACTTCACGCTGCCGCCGCGCGACCCGGTTCTCTACTTCATCCAGCGCATGCGCGACGAAGCGCATCGGTTTGCAATCGGCTCACACCGGGCGCGGCGCAAGAAGGAAATGGTCAAGAACCCGCTCGACGAGATCGCCGGTATCGGACCGACGCGCAAACGGGCGCTGCTGCAGCATTTCGGCACGGCCAAGGCTGTATCCCGCGCCGCGGTCAGCGACTTGATGGCTGTCGAGGGCATCTCGGAAGCGGTTGCGCGGCTGATCTACAACCATTTTCACGAAAGCAGGGGTGACTGACACGGAAACGACGCATCCGGGGTCGAGATGATGATACAGACGATTCAGAATTCTTGAGTTGACGGCCTCGACGGAAACCCATCACATCACTCAGAGCACCAGACTTCAAAGACAGGGCATCATGGCTTCGCGCGCATACAACATTCCGAATCTCCTGACCTACGCTCGCATTCTCGCCGTGCCGCTCATCGTCGTGTGCTTCTTCCTGGAAGGCCGACTTCAGAGCTCCGACTTCGCCCGCTGGACGGCGCTGACGATCTTTGTCGTCGCCTCGATCACCGACTATCTCGACGGCTATCTGGCACGCATCTGGAACCAGACATCCAATATCGGCAAGATGTTGGACCCGATCGCCGACAAGCTTCTGATCGCTTCGGTGCTGCTCCTGATGGCCGCGGATGGCACGATCGCGGGCTGGTCGCTCTGGGCCGCCATCACCATTCTCTGCCGCGAGATCCTGGTCTCGGGCCTGCGTGAGTATCTGGCGGCGCTCAAGGTGTCCGTGCCAGTTACCCAGATCGCCAAGTGGAAGACGACCGCGCAGATGTTCGCACTCGCCTTCCTTCTGGCCGGCCCGGCGGGGGATAAAGTTCTACCCTATGTCGAGTTTGGCCTCGCCACCCATATCGGCATCGCGCTTCTCTGGATCGCCGCCATCCTGACCATCTATACCGGCTACGACTATTTCCGCGCCGGCGCGAAGCACATGGTGGATTGAGATGGTGAAGGTCGTCTACTTCGCCTGGGTTCGCGAGCGGATCGGCAAGGGCGAGGAAGAGCTGGAGATCCCGGCCGAGGTCAAGACCGCCGGCGAGCTGGTATCCTGGCTTGGGACCCTCGGCGAAGGCTATGAGGAGGCGCTGCGCTTTCCCAAGGCGATCCGGGTCGCCATCAACCAGGAACATGTCGAGCATAACGAACTGATTGCTGGCGCCCGTGAGATCGGCATCTTCCCGCCGATGACCGGCGGCTGAGAGTCAGCTCGCTGGAGGACAAGCCGTGACGATCAGGCCCGCCCCCACCATCCGCGTCCAGCGCGAGGATTTCGATCCGGCAGTCGAGTCGCAGGCTCTCTCAGCCGGGCGCAAGGACATTGGAGCGCTCGTTTCCTTTGTCGGCCTTTGCCGCGACGAGGCGGGAACGCTTTCGGCGCTCGAACTCGAACATTATCCGGGCATGGCGGAAACAGAGATGACCCGGATCGCGAAACTTGCGATCGATCGCTTCTCGCTGCTGGGGCTCACTGCCATCCACCGTTTCGGGCGGATCGAGGCGGGGGAACAGATCGTGCTCGTCCTTGCCGCTGCCCCGCATCGGCAGGCGGCTTTCGACGGCGCCAATTTCGTCATGGATTTCCTGAAGACCTCAGCGCCGTTCTGGAAGAAGGAACACGCGCAAGATGGCACCAGCGGCGACTGGGTCGCGGCAAAGGACGCCGACGATACGGCACGGGATCGCTGGAACCGATAAGCGTACGCCTCGCATGAACTGCCACAGCCGCCAATCGATCTCGACTTGGCAGGATTGCTCACGCTTTGGCCGAGCCGACGTGTGCCTTCCCTTGTCTCGACCACATGGCGGCATGAAAAAACCGGAGCCTTTCAGCCCCGGTTCTTTAATCTATCCAACGTCTTGAGGCTTCAGCCTCAGGACTTGATTCAGCCGACGATTTCGGTGTCGGCGAACCAGTAGCTGATTTCCTGGGCAGCGGTTTCCGGAGCGTCCGAACCGTGAACCGAGTTTTCGCCGATCGACAGGGCGAACATCTTGCGGATCGTGCCTTCGTCGGCATTGGCCGGGTTGGTGGCGCCCATGATTTCGCGGTTCTTCAGGATGGCGTTTTCGCCTTCGAGAACCTGAACGACGGTCGGGCCCGAGGTCATGCCTTCAACCAGTTCGCCGAAGAAGGGGCGTTCCTTGTGAACGGCGTAGAAGCCTTCGGCTTCGCGCTTGCTCATCCAAACGCGCTTCGAAGCGACGACGCGCAGGCCGTTGTCTTCGAAGACCTTGGTGATGGCGCCGGTCAGGTTGCGCTTGGTGGCGTCGGGCTTGATCATCGAGAAGGTGCGTTCAATCGCCATCTGTCTCATCCTTTTGTCTGTCAGGGAAAGTGGGCGGTATCTACCCGCCCCGAATCACGAAGACAAGAGGGCTTCGACAATTTCACGACGACGTCACAATCACACGGTTTTGACCGGTCAGGCGACCGCATGGGCGACGCCGTCATGGAATTCGAGGCAACGGTCGAACCAGAGGCTCACTGGATCATCCGCCGGCAGGTGGATGGCGCCCGTGGTGACCCTCAGCCATTGCAGCGCACCGAACAGGATATAGTCGCCGAAGAGCGGGGTTGCGCCGCCGACGAAAGGCTGGAAGCCCAGCATGTGACGGAGCGGCTGGAGCGCTGCCGGAAGGGCTGCAATTGCGGCGTCGCGACCGGCGGCCATGTCCTCCAAGGTCCGTCCGAGCCTTTCCTCACGGCTCTTGCGGAAATAGGCCTGGTCAGCGGGAGCCAGCATGTCGTGGATATCGACGAGAGCGATCTTCGTGATCGCGGTATGGACGACATGCTGGGAATAGCCCTCCACCAGGCGTGCTGCGGCGACACCGCCCTGCCCGCCAAACAGGCTCGGCTGCTCGGGATAGGCCTCCTCCAGATAGAGCGCGATCCGAAAGCTGTCGGAGATCAGTTCCTGACCGTCCCTAAGGATCGGAACCGTCTTTGAGAACCCGCCCTCGATTGTTGGGATCGCCGTGAAGGCGAGCGGCCGCTCCTCGAATGCAAGGCCCTTGTGGTGGAGGGCCATCACGGTCTTCCAGCAATGGGGCGAGAAGGGACGCGCGGCATCGGCGCCGCACAGCGAATAGAGGGTCATCGTCATCGGGATCTCCTATGTTCGCACCAAAAAAGCCGATCACGGGGCCGGATGCAAATCAGCATTTTTCATGGAACCCATAACCCCCATTTCGGTCGAAGCCGGCTAGACTGGATGCAGGACCACAATCAGGAGCGTACCATGCAGAACTATCAGATGCTCGCGGACTACAATGCTTGGGCCAACAGGCTGCTTTATTCTGCTGTCGCAGACCTCTCGACCGAAGAACTCCACCGCGATACCGGCGCCTTCTTCGGATCAATCTTCGCCACGCTCAGCCACATCCTGACAGCAGACCGGATCTGGCTGAACCGGTTCACCGGCGAAGGCCCGATGCCCCGCTCCCTGGATGAGCGCCCCTATGATGACTTCGAGGATCTGCGGGACGCTCGGCTGGAAGAAGACACGCGGATCATCCGTTATGCGCAGAGCCTGACTGCGGAGCGGCTGGATAGCGACTTCAGCTACACGCCGGTCACATCGCCGGAACGCGTAAGCCATAAGCTCTGGCCGGCCCTCACCCATGTCTTCAACCACCAGACCCACCATCGTGGGCAGGTTCATGCCGGATTGACCGGACTGGGCAAGCCGAGCCTCAGCCTCGACCTGATCTATTTCGTCCGCAGCCAGGGCCAGCAGTGGCTGTGAGACGCGACAGAGGCCTGACGGGGCTCTAAAACGGAAATGGGGCCACGACGATCGTGACCCCAAGTCTTTCGTGCGGATATGGGCTTAGCTGCGGTCAAGCGGCGCGACGGGTTCCGGAACCCGTCTTCGATCCGGTCTTGAACTGCGCCATCAGGTGATCCAGCGTGGTAGCCTCCTGGACGAGTTGCTGGATCGCAGCGCTTGATTCCTCCACCATCGCAGCATTCCGCTGGGTGTTCTTGTCGATGTGCCCGACCGCCTGATCGATCTCGACAAGGCCCTGTGCCTGGGTCTTGGCACCATCGATGATCTTGGAGATCTCGTGGCTGATCGACTGAACCTCGGTCGCGATCGTGCTCAAAGCCTCGCCGGCCTGGTCGACCAGTGACACACCGTTGCGCACTTCTTCCCCGGATGCGTTGATGAGGGTCTTTATCTCCTTCGCTGCATTGGCGGAGCGCTGAGCGAGTTCGCGAACCTCCTGTGCGACGACCGCAAAACCCTTTCCGGCCTCACCGGCACGCGCCGCTTCGACGCCGGCGTTCAGCGCCAGAAGATTGGTCTGGAAGGCAATCTCGTCGATGACGCCGATGATGTTCGAAATGGACTGCGACGACTGCTCGATACGGCTCATGGCAGAGACCGCGTCGGTTACGATCGTGCCGGATCGTTCCGCACCCATCCTTGCCTGGTTGACCAACTTGCCGACCGAATCCGCGACAGACGCGGTTTCCTTCACTGTGGCCATCACGCTGGACAGCGCGCTCGCGGTTTCCTCGACCGACGCGGCCTGGCGCTCGCTGCGGGCGGAGAGATCGTTGTTGGCCTGGCCGATCTGGCCCGTACCGTTGCGGAGAACTGAGGCCACCTGACCGACCTGAGAAACGACGACTTCGAGCTTCTGCACGGAGGCATTGAAGGACGTTCGCAGCTCATCAAGCGGGCCTGAGAAGGCGCTGTCGATGCGGTAGGAGAGGTCCCCTTCCGCCAGCTTCTGCAGCGATCTGGCCAGTTCGGAAACGGCGTAGTCCACCGCTTCGGCTTCCCGCGCCTTTTCCGCTTCCCGCTTGCGGCGGTCGGCATCGGCAGCGGCATCGGTTCGCTTGACGTGATCGGCCATCTCTACGGCCTCGCGCTCGGCAGCGACTGCATCGGCAACAGCCTTGTCGGAGACATCGAATGCCTTGACGACGGCCGAGGTCAGAGCGATCAGGACGATGCTCTGGACGATCAGCACCACCGCATGCAGGACGACGCGCGAGAAGTCGGAATCACCCGGGAAGACCGCCAGCGGCATCGCAACATACAGCAGCAGATGGTGGACCGCGACGAGCGCGGCGTAGCCGATAATCGCCTTCCAATCGATCCAGGCGGCACAGATCGCCAGGCTCGCGAAGAAGTACATATGGATGTCGATTTGGAGCGGCGAGCCCTGGAAGGCGAAAACGAGAATAGCGACCGTCGCCGCATTCGCCATGGAGGTAACCATGCGGGTGGTCGCGCCGGTACGATCCCTTGTCCACAAGAGTGTGGCCGGCACCAACAGGGCGAGAGTGGCCAGGATCATGGTCCAGTCGACACCCTGCTCGCGGACGAGATTGCGGACGACGATCAGGGCAAAGTTGATCCAGAGCAGTCCGACGATGCCGTAGGAGATCCTGTCTCTGAGCTTATTCAGTTCATTCATGTGTTCATTCCTTGCAGGCAACCAAGCGCCAGATCATGGTTGATGACGAGCAAAGCGCCCGCATCGAGAAGCCGCTCCGGAAAATCCGGAGCCTGCGAATAAGCGACCGACATCCACGGGACGCTTCCAGCCCAGACGAAAGCACCGTCAGCCCGGTCAATGACTGCCATCGAACCCGCCGCATGTGCCGCGGGTGAGGTTACAACGAGGACGAAGGGGCCGGACGGCCTTGCCGCTATGACAGCGACAACGGCGACCGCCAGCGAGAAGTAGACAGCGGGAATAAGGGACTTCATGGTGCCTACGTATGTTCGCCGGTCGAGTGCTGAGAAGGCTCTTCCCCAGCTGGTTTTCAGAGCATCAGCAAACCACAAACATCTCTAAAATATAATTAACCGAAGGGCGGAACCCGCTCATATTTCGGGCAATTCCGCTTTAGCAAAAGGCAAAAGGGAAGTCCCTGAAACAGGCCTTTGCCTTAACCGTTTCGTATGTGGTGCCGTGTTACGAGACCACAATTCTGCGGGAATAGTTCCGGCCTCCCACAGACCAAGCGCAACTCATCGGATGATCAGGACAAATTGATGAGCGGAATTGCAGACGATCTCCAGAAGATTACGGTCTTCATGCTGAAACATCAGATCGCCGGGATCCCCCGCAACTTCGAACTTGTCCATGAAGCCTTTGCCGGCAGCAAATCGGATCTTGCGCGTGAGCTTGCAGCCCTTGGATCCCGTCCGACGCAATCGGCGCTCGACCAACTCGGCCTCAAGCACCGGCTTGCCGGCCATTGCGGCGTCTCGGCGGAACGCTTGCAGGACGAAACGCTGAAAACGCTGAAACGGCTCAGCGACCAACTGTCGCTCGGACTGACCCAGAAGCGCGCTTTCACGAACTCGGTGGAAGGCGTCATCCGCTCGATCCGCGAGGATGTCACCGTCGGTATCGACCAGTTGCTCGGGGAGTTGGATCTGCTCTCCTCGATTGCCGGGGACATGATCAAGGCGGAAACCGCGCTGGCATCCGATGTTGCCGAGGGGCTGGACAGTCTGAATGCCGCAGACCGGGCCATTCGCGCAGCGCAGGCTGCAATGAAACGGGACCATCTGACCGGCCTCGCCAACCGGATCAGCTTCATCCAGACGCTGGAGGACGCCCATTCGGCCTCCTCGGCGGCCAAGCCGAGCGCGCTTGTGCTGATCGAAGTCCTCGATCTTCCCGGACTGCAGCACCAGTATGGCGACGAAGCGGTCAGCAAGCTCATCCGTGGTCTGGCGACGATCTTCCGCAAGGCGATCAAGAAGCACGACTTCATCGCCCGCATCGAGGCCGACACCTTTGCCTTCGTCTTCCAAGGCATCAACGCCGACGAGGCACACATCATCGCCGAACGGCTGTTCACGACGGCGGATAACAATCTCGTCTTCGCTTCCGAGACCTCGCCGGGTTCCGGCGGCCTGCCACTCGCGATCGGTCACGCCATGGCACACGAAGCCGCCGATCCGACAAGCTGGCTCGCCATTGCCAAGACCGCCACGATACTGGCACGGCAAAACCCGCGCCAGCCGATCATCGGCTACAAGCCCGGACAGCGCCAGGTCGCCTGACGAGATCGCCCGGCAGGCCCGACCGGGCGCCCTCGCCCGCTTGCCTTTGGCCGTGACATCGGCCAAAAGCCAGAACCATGATCACGATCAACGATATCTCCGCCCGCATCGCAGGCCGCCTGCTCATCGACCACGCCAGCGTCGCGCTTCCGGCCGGGACCAAGGCTGGCCTTGTCGGCAAGAATGGTGCGGGCAAATCGACGCTGTTCCGCATCATCACGGGCGATCTGGCCTCCGAAAGCGGCAATATCTCGATCCCGAAGAATGCGCGCATCGGCCAGGTCGCGCAGGAAGCGCCGGGAACGGAAGACTCGCTGATCTCCATCGTGCTTGCCGCAGACAAGGAGCGCGCAGCCCTGCTCGTAGAGGCAGAGACGGCGACGGATCCGCATCGCATTGCCGAAATCCAGACACGGCTTGCCGATATCGGCGCGCATTCGGCGGAAGCTCGCGCAGCGACGATCCTGTCGGGCCTCGGTTTCGACCACGAGGCGCAGTTGCGCCCGGCCTCGTCCTTCTCCGGCGGCTGGCGCATGCGCGTGGCGCTCGCCTCGGTGCTCTTCGCCGAGCCGGATCTGCTGTTGCTCGACGAACCGACCAACTATCTCGACCTTGAAGGCACACTCTGGCTTGAGGACTATGTGCGGCGCTATCCGCACACGGTCATCATCATCAGCCATGACCGGGATCTCCTGAACACCGCCGTCAACTCGATCATCCATCTCGACCAGCAGAAGCTCACGCTCTATCGCGGCGGCTATGACAGCTTCGAGCGGCAGAAGGCCGAGAACGACGAATTGCAGATGAAGGCGAAGGCGAAGAACGACGCCGCGCGCAAACATCTGCAGAGCTTCATCGACCGCTTCCGCGCCAAGGCGACCAAGGCCAAGCAGGCACAGAGCCGCATCAAGGCGCTGGAGCGCATGGGGACGGTTGCCGCCGTCATCGAGGACCACGTTCATCCGATCACCTTCCCGAAGCCCGAAAAGCAGCCGGCCTCCCCGATCGTTGCAATCTCTGGCGGCGTGGTCGGCTACGAGCCGGGCAAAGCGATCCTGAAGAACCTCAACCTGCGCATCGACAATGACGACCGGATCGCGCTGCTTGGTTCCAACGGTAACGGCAAGTCGACCTTCGCCAAATTCATCTCCGGCCGACTGGAGGCCCAGGGTGGCCAGCTGAAAACGGCATCGAGCCTGAAGATCGGCTTTTTCGCCCAGCACCAGCTTGACGACCTCATCCCGAACGAGAGCCCGGTTGCCCATGTGCGCCGGCTGATGCCGCTGGAGCCGGAAGCCAAGGTGCGTGCCCGCGTCGCGCAGATGGGGCTTGCAACCGAAAAGATGGAGACGGCTGCCAAGGATCTCTCGGGCGGCGAGAAGGCGCGCCTGCTGATGGGGCTTGCCGCCTTCCACGCCCCGAACCTCCTGATCCTCGACGAGCCGACGAACCACCTCGACATCGACAGCCGCAAGGCGTTGATCGAGGCGCTCAACGACTATGAGGGCGCCGTTATCCTGATCAGCCATGATCGCCACTTGATCGAGGCGACCGTCGACCGGCTCTGGCTTGTGAACAACGGCACGGTCACCAGCTTCGACGGCGACATGGAAGAGTATCGCTCGCTGATCATCGCCTCGGGCAAGAAGCCGGTGGAGAAGGACAAGGGCGACGGCGGCGCTGATACCGTCAACAAGGCCGAGCAACGCAAGGCGGCTGCCGACAGGCGCGCGAGCCTTGCACCACTCAAGAAAAAGATCAACGAAGTCGAGGCCTTGACGAAGAAGCTGGAGACTTTGATTCAGGCGCTCGACAAGGAGCTTGCCGATCCGGCTCTCTATGAGAAGGCGCCGGCCAAGGCGGCCGAGAAGGCCAAGCAGCGCGGAGAAGCGGCGGCAAAGCTTTCGGCAGCGGAAGAGCAATGGCTGGAGCTGTCCACCGAATACGAAGAGGGCATGGCGGGCTGACCGTTGGCCTTACCTCTTTGCAACCCGAAGCAGTCTAAACCCGCCTACGAGGCGGCAAGGCCCAAATCGTACGAATTTGGTTGTAATCCATAGCGTTCCCATTGTTTTCTTATAATATTTAAATCAGAAAATCGTGATGTTGCGCAACTCAGGCGCGATTTTTAGTAAACTTTTAAATTCCAGACCACATCATTCCCGCGAGTTAGTTCAGCCTACTTCAATCCAAAGTGCATTTCGTACCCATCGTCAGCCTTCCGGCCGGATGACTGTGCGCAAACGTTTTTGTCCCCGACGGGCCCCTCCGTTGCCGGGAATTGCGAAGCTGTGCGCGGAACGATCTGCACACCTGAGAAGCGCCTCGGTGATGCAACCGGGGCTCCCCCTCCCCGCGATCCATGCCATGAGGGCACGGACCCGGAGTGAACGGAAAGCTGCGGAATGTCGACGAAACCCCTGTCCATCAAAGCCTCGCTGCTCGGGGCCTTCATGCTTCTACTTGCCCTTCTCGTCGTCCAGGGTGGCTTTGCCCTCTGGTCGATGAATGGTGTCTTTTCCAATGTCCAGCGACTGGCGCAAGGCTCGGTACCGGTCGTCGACATCACCAACCGCCTGAATATCTCCATTGCCAACCTGCGTGCCTTGCAGACGCGGCATATACTGAGCACGACCCCGGAGACGCTTGCTGCAGCCGACGCGGCAGTTGCCAAAGAGGTCGATAAATTGAGGGACCGGATGGCGCGCTATGAGGCAATGATCACACTTCCGCAGGAAAGGCCCGCTTTCGAAGGATTCAAGGCCAGCGCCGAAAACTATCTTATCGCAGGCGACCGCATGATCGAACTTTCGCGCACCGGCGACAAGGCTGCCGCTGCGGCGTTGCTCACGGGGGAAATGGTTGTCGCCTATGACGAGATGGATGGCTATGCAGACACATTCCGCGACGCCAATGTCGATGCGGCTGCCGCGATGTTCGAAGAAAGCGCCAGCAGTTTCCGTCTCTCGCTTCTGAGCAATGCCGCGATCCTGGTTGTCGGTGCGCTGGCCGGCATTGCCGCCATGATCTTTGTCGCGCGCGGCGTTACCAAACCGATCGAACGCATGACACGGATCATGGGGCGCCTCGCCCGCAACGAGTTCGATGTCGAGATCGCCTATCTCGAACGGCAGAACGAGATCGGTGACATGGCGCGTGCCGTCGATGTGTTCAAGCAGAACGGTCTTCGGGTGCGGAAAATGAACGCGCAGGAGCACCGGATGAAGCAGCGCTGCGACGAGTTGCAGGAAAGCATCGGCCAGGTTTGTGCTGCGGCCATTGCCGGCGACTTCTCCCAACGGATCGATCGCGATTTCGAGTTCCCGGATCTCAATGCCTTCGCAAGCTCGATGAACGACCTGGTGCGCTCGATCGACAACGGCCTTGCGGAAACACGGCGCGTCATCGCCGGTCTGTCCGATGGCGATCTGACCGATACCATGCGCGGCGAATTCAACGGCGCCTTTGCGGAACTGCAGGGCAATGTGAACGGCATGATGCAGGTTCTCAGAACCGTCGTCGCCGAGGTTCGTACCTCAATCGATCAGATCCGCTCCGGATCGGGCGAGTTGCGTTATGCCTCCGACGACCTTGCCAAACGCACAGAACAGCAGGCGGCCGCACTTGAGCAGACCTCGTCTGCACTCGAGGAAATCACCGCAGCGGTCCGGCAATCGACCGACACGGCGCTTCAGGCGACCCGCATGGTCGATGAGGCGCGCCGCAGCACCGAGGAATCGAGTTCTGTCGTCGGCGACGCGGTCGCGGCGATGGGACGGATCGAGCAGGCGTCAGGCGAGATCGGCCAGATCATCAATGTGATCGACGAAATCGCCTTCCAGACCAATCTTCTCGCCCTCAACGCCGGTGTCGAGGCGGCGCGGGCGGGTGAGGCTGGCAAGGGCTTTGCCGTCGTTGCCCAGGAGGTCCGGGAACTCGCCCAGCGTTCGGCAGGTGCGGCCAAGGACATCAAGGCGCTGATCACCAAGTCGGGCGAGGAAGTCGGGATCGGCGTGCGCCTTGTGACGGCAACCGGGGATGCGCTGTCGCGGATCAGGGACCATGTCATGCATATCAACCAGTCGGTTCACCAGATCGCGGCAGCAGCCAGGGAACAGTCCCACAAGCTCCATGAGGTCAATACCGCCGTCGGCCAGATGGACCAGTTCACACAGCGCAATGCTGCGATGGTGGAGGAGACGACCGCCAGCACCAACAGGCTGGCCGATGATGCCGTCAACCTGTCGCACCTGATCAGCCACTTCAAGCTCGAGACCGCCTCGTCCCGGGCACGATCATCGCTGCCCGCGGCAAACGACACTGGGAACGGGCTGCGAAGAGCAGCAGCCACGCGGTGATAAAGACATCATAGCAAACTGCGAAGGGCCGCCCTGTGGCGGCCCTTCTGCATTTCTGGCATTCGACGATTTCAGGCCTTCTTCTCCCAGCGCCCCTCTGGGCTCTGTTGCCAGTAGGTCAGTGTGTGACCCTGGCTCTTCAGCCGTTTCCATTGCGAGCGGGCCCCTTCGAGCTGTTCCGTGTCGTATCCGTCGAACACGAAGACGACGCGGTCGTAGGGCAGCTCATCCGGCGGCTCGGCGCCATCGACCAGAAAGCGGACGCTTGCCTGGTTGATGTTTTCGGTACCCGTGGTCAGCAGCACCGGCTGGCGATCCGGCGAGGCGCCGTCCTCCGTGCCATGGGGCAGAAAACTCTCGTCCCGATAGGTCCAGAGAAGCGCATCGAGCGCATCCCGGCGTTCGGGGTCACGCGTCTGGACGGCCACGCGCCAGCCGCGCTCCACGCTCTTTTCCAGGAGCGGCGGGAGCGCGTCTTCCAGCTTCGATTCCGTCAGATGGTAGAAGAGAACATCGGCCACGGAGGCAGTCACCGCCATCAGGATTCGTAATGCGCGCGAACGAGCTCATCGAGCAGGCGTACGCCGTAGCCCGAGCCCCAGGACTGGTTGATCTCGTCGTTGGGTGAACCCATCGCTGTGCTGGCAATGTCGAGATGGGCCCAAGGCGTGTCCTTCACAAAGCGCTTGAGGAACTGGGCTGCCGTAATTGAGCCTGCCTGACGGCCGCCGGTGTTCTTCATGTCGGCGAACTTGGAATCGATCAGCTTGTCGTACTCCTTGCCGAGCGGCATGCGCCAAAGCCGTTCATTGGTCGCGAGGCCGGCGGCCAGCAGCCTTTCCGAAAGCTCATCGTCGTTGGAGAACAGTCCGGCATGCACACTGCCGAGTGCTACGCCGATCGCCCCCGTCAGCGTGGCAAGGTTGATCATGAAGGTCGGCTGGAAACGATCGTTGCAATACCAGAGGGCATCGCAGAGCACGAGGCGGCCTTCCGCATCGGTGTTGATCACCTCGATCGTCTGGCCAGACATCGATGTCACGATGTCGCCCGGGCGCTGGGCATTGCCGTCGGGCATGTTTTCCACGAGGCCGAGGATGCCGATGGCATTGACCTTGGCCTTGCGGGCGGCGAGCACATGCATCAAGCCCGCGACGGCAGCGGCACCGCCCATGTCACCCTTCATGTCCTCCATGCCGCCTGCCGGCTTGATCGAGATGCCGCCGGTGTCGAAAACCACGCCCTTGCCGACAAAGGCGATCGGCTTGTCTTTCGACTTGCCGCCCTTCCACTGCATCACAACGAGGCGAGGCGGACGCACGGAGCCCTGGGCGACGCCGAGAAGCGCACCCATGCCGAGCTTCTTCATCTCTTTCTCCGTCAGGATCTCGACCTCGACGCCGAGCTTTTCGAGCTCCTTAGCCTTGGCGGCGAATTCGAGCGGTCCCAGCAAGTTGGCAGGCTCGTTGACGAGGTCGCGGGCGAGGATCACGCCGTCGGCAACCGCTTCCGTTTCCGCAAAGGCCTTCTTGGCGGCTGAGGCCTCAGCGGTGACGATCGTCACCTTCACCGTCTTTTCAGCCTTCTCTTCCTCGTCTTCCGACTTCTTCTTGGTCTTGTAGGTGTCAAACTTGTAGGCGCGAAGCAGCATTCCAAGCGCGAAATCCGCGACAGCCTTCGGCGAGACCTGAAGTCCGGGGACATCGACGTAGACGGTTACGGTGTCAGCCCCCTTCACCGCCGCCGTGGCAACGCCCCCCGCCTTCAACCAATCATGCGCGGACAAGCTATCGCCCTTGCCGAGCCCGAGAACGACCAGCCGGTCGAGCGGCGAGCCATGCGGAGCAACGATGTCCAGGGTTGAAAGCGACTTGCCGGTGAACTTGCCGGACTTGGCGGCGCGGGCATAGACGCCGGCCGGATCCGCTTCAGTTGCCCCCGCCGGCATGTCTGCACCTGACGTCGTCAGGAGAATGGCGAGCCCTTCCGCAGCGGCGTGGGACTTTGCGAAGGAGACGGCGAGTTTCAGCGACATGACGGGCATCCTGGATACGTGATGAGAAGACTTACAGGGATCATGGTCTTTTCGCGAACGATGGCAAGAGTTTGACCGGGCATTCCTCATCCAATCCCCCGATTGCAGCCAGGGCCGCGCCAGCGTGTCCGATTTATCGCGGTGGAGAAAAAAACAGGATCACGAAGCCGGGGAAATTGACATCCGTCGGTCGCCAAAATGCCGCAAGCGTTGTAGAGAACGCCAATCCTCGGCGCGACGTCTGCGTGTCGCGCCTGCAAGGGAACCCTATGAAGATACTCGAACAATACATCCTGCGACGGGTCGTCCTGATGTTCACGACAGCGCTTTTACCGGTGCTGGCGATCATCTGGACGACGCAGGTGTTGCGACGTATCAACCTCGTCACCGACAGTGGCCAGTCGGTAGGGTCCTTCATGCTCTTGGCGACGATGATCCTGCCGACCATCATCGCGACCGTCCTGCCCTTCGCGCTCGTCATCGGCATCACCCATACGCTGACCACGATGAACAACGATTCGGAGCTTGCGGTCATCGATGCTGCCGGAGCACCGAGACGGACGATCCAGCGTCCTCTCCTGATGCTGGCGGGCGGCCTCAGCATTTTCTCGCTGGTCATGCTCGGCTTCGTCGAGCCGGCAATGCGCGTCAACGTGCGAAGCATGATCGCAACCGCTTATGCCGATCTGCTTTCTTCGGTGATCGAGGAAAAGACCTTCCGACAGATCGAGCACGGCCTCTATGTGCAGATTTCCGAGCGGCAGGCAGGCCGCCAGATGAAGGGGCTGCTGGTCGCCGATTCCCGTGATCCGGCTTCCGAGCTCATCTATTATGCCCGTGAGGGCGCAGTCGAAGAGACCGGCAAGGCGCTCGTGATGCAGGATGGCGAAGTGCAGCGCAAAGCGCCGAACGGCGATGTGACCGTCATCCGCTTCGACCGCTATGCCTTCGATCTTTCGGATCTCTCCGAGGAGCGCGGCCAGGCCCGCTTCGGCGCCAAGGATCGCGACCTTTTCTATCTGATGGATCCCGATCCGCTCGACGAGCGCTATGTGAGCAATCCCAACGACTTCACGGCCGAGCTCCACCGCCGCATCAGCGCGGCCTTCTTCCCGCTCGTCTTTGCCGTGATCAGTCTGATGATGTGCGGTGATGCCCGGTCCCACCGCGAAGCGCGGCTGCATCCGATGGCGTCGACCCTGCTGATGTCGCTCACCCTCTTCTGGGCTTCGAACTACGTCACCTCGCTCGTCGAAACATCCGCGGCATACGTGCCTCTGCAGTATTTCGTGCCCCTGGCCAGCGGGGCCGCTGCCGCCTTCATGCTGGCAACGAATCGCAGTCCGCGATTGCCGCGTGCGGTCTCCATTCTGGTGAGCAAGGCGATCACACTCACGCAGAAGCGGCTTGGCGCAAGCACCGGGGGCGCGGCATGATCTGGACTCTCGGGATTTATTTCTTCCGACGCTACATGATGACGACGCTGTGGTTCTTCCTCGGCGTCATCTCGATCACCTATCTCATCGATTTCACGGAAACCTCCGGCCGCTATGACAACCTGCCGGGCTATTCCGTGACAGGCGTGCTCTACCTCACCGCCTTGCGGCTGCCGCTGATCCTGCAACAGACGGTGCCGTTCATCGGCCTTTTCGTCGGCATGGCGACGCTGATTGCGCTCAACCGCAAGTCTGAACTGGTTGTCGCGCGGGCGGCCGGCATTTCCGTCTGGCAGTTCATGGCGCCCTTTCTGATCGGCGCCACCCTGATCGGTCTGACGACGACGCTGGTGATCAATCCCCTCGCCGCCTGGGGTGAACGCCAGGGCACCGAAATCGAAACGAAGTGGCGTGAAACGGCAGGCAGTGCGAAACCGGCGCCGATTCCGTGGCTGCGCCAGTCGAGCGGCGACAATGACGTGGCGCTCGGCGCTCGTTCTGTCCTTGAGGACGGAACCCTGCTTGTCGATGCCGTTCTGCTGCATTTCGACCAGGACGGACGCATCGTGCTGCGCCAGGATGCGCGCACCGCGACTTTGAAAGATGGTTACTGGATGCTTACCGACGTTCTCGAGACGCGTCCGGGAGAAATCCAGACGCGTCTCGCCGAAGCGCGGGTTGCGACCAATCTCAACGAGGAATTCGTCCAGCAGCGTCTAGCCAGACCGGAAAGCGTTGCTTTTTATGATCTATTTCAGAAAATTGAAGTTGCCCGATCCTTCGGGATCGCACCCCATGCGCTGGAAACGCAGTTTCATTCGCTGCTTTCACTGCCGTTCCTGATGATTGCAATGACGCTGATTGCCGCAACCGTTTCGCTGAAATTCAGCCGTATCAACCAATCGAGAACGGTGATTCTCGGTGGAATATTGTCAGGCTTCGTGCTTTATGTTGTCTCTGTGCTCGTCAGGGCATTCGGAAGCAGCGGCGTCATGCCGCCATATGTTGCGGCCTGGGTCCCAGTTGTCGTAGCCATGGCACTGGGGGCAACGATTCTGCTTCACAAGGAGGATGGTTAGTGGCGGTAAAAGACCGCGGGAATATCAGGAGGCTCTCAGTAGCCCTGCTGACCAGTGTCGCTGTGTGCGCTATGGCGCCCGCTGCGCCTCTCGTGCATGCGCAGAGCCTGTCCGACTCAGCGTCGATGGCAGGCAACGTCCCTGATGACGCGAAGCTGCTTCTGGCAGCCAATGAACTCGTTTATGACCGTGATGCCGAGCGCGTTGTCGCGAACGGTGCGGTACAGATCAATTATGCCGGCTACCAGATGGTGGCCCGTCAGGTCGTGTACGACCAGAAAACGGGCCGCGTCACCGCGGCGGGCAATATCGAGTTGGTCGAGCCGACCGGAAACCGCATCTATGCGGATTCACTCGATGTAACCGACAATTTCTCCGACGGCTTCCTGCGTGCTTTGCGCGTGGAGAGCACGGATAACACCCGTCTTGTTGCCGAAAGCGCCCAGCGCGTCGGCGGCACGCAGATGATCCTGCACAAGGGTGTGTACACGGCATGTCTTCCCTGCGCGGAAAACCCCTCTCGTCCGCCGCTCTGGCAGGTGAAGGCTGAACGCGTCGTTCAGGACGGCACCAAGAAGACCGTGCGCCTCGAAAGGGCCCGGTTCGAACTCTTCGGCAAGTCGCTTGTGACGCTGCCGTTCATCGAGGTGCCGGACAATACCGTCAAGCGGAAGTCGGGCTTCCTGTTCCCGCAGTTCCGTTCCGGCGAAAATGTCGGCTTCGGCATTGCGGTCCCCTACTACATCGCCATCGCTCCGGACCGCGACGCGACGGTCACCGCGACCGGCTTCAGCGCCCAGGGCGTGCTCCTCGAAGCGGAAGTCCGCCAGCGCTTCGAGAAGGGTCAGGCCAGCATCCGATTCGCGGGCATCAGCCAGATGAACACGGACGAGTTCACTGCCGGCACGAGCGATGCCGCGCGTGATACGCGTGGCCTCATCGCGTCGAAGGGCGAGTTCAAGATCAATCCGCGCTGGGCATTCGGCTGGGATGTCATGGTGCAGAGCGACAACAACTTCGCACGCACCTATGGTATCGATGGCCTCAATGCGTCCACCAACACCAATGTCGTCTATTTGACCGGCATCGGCGAACGCAATTTCTTCGACATGCGCGGCTACTATTTCGACGTTCAGGACGCGGATCTGAACAACACGTCGGAGAAGAAGCAGGCGACCGTTCTGCCGGTCATCGACTACAGCTATTACGCGCCCGAACTGGTCGCCGGCGGCCAGTTGTCGGGTACCTTGAACTTCACCTCCCTGTCGCGCTTCTCGAGCGAATTCGCCGACACGAACAGAGATGGTGCGTTTGACGTCTATCGCGGCCTGAAGGGCAACATGAACCGCCTGACTGGCGAACTCGAATGGGAACGCACCTTCGACGGTCCGGGCGGATTGCAGATCACACCGCTTCTCGCTGCCCGTGGCGATGTATATGGCTTGGCCATGGACGCCCCCGGAAACTACACCGGCGGCTATACAAGCAACGATGCCCTTGGTCGCTACATGCTGACCGCCGGCATCGAGGCCCGTTATCCGTGGCTGATTACCACTGCGAACAGCTCGCATATCATCGAGCCGATCGCGCAGATCTATGCCCGCAACAACGAGGGCTATGCTGGCCAGTTGCCGAACGAAGATGCGCAGAGCCTGGTGTTTGACGCCAGCAACCTCTTCTCGCGCAACAAGTTCTCCGGCTTTGACCGTGTCGAGGGCGGAACACGCGCCAATGTCGGCATGCGCTACACCGGCAGCTTCGACAACGGGATCGGTGTACGCGCGGTCATCGGTCAGTCCTACCATCTGGCGGGCCTGAACTCCTACGCGACACAGGACCTGCTGGCCGTAGGCTCCGATTCCGGCCTCGAGACGGATGTTTCCGACTATGTGGCATCGGCTGGTTTCGAACTGCCGATCGGGCTTTCGCTGAGCGCCGGCGTGCGGCTTGATGAGAAATCGCTCGACGTTCGTCGTACCGACCTCAATGCGACCTATTCTCAGGACAGGTTCGAAACAAGCCTGACCTTCACCCAGCTCGACGCGCGCCCGGGCTACTCGTTCAACAACGACAACCAGACGATCACCAGCTCGACCACAGTTAAGGTCACCGAGAACTGGTCGGTGTTTGGCTCGGTGAACTACGACATCGACGCCGACAAGTTCAATCGTCGCAGCGTTGGCCTTTCCTATGCCGACGAATGCACCGTCTTCTCGATCGCCTATTCGGACAAGTACGATCCGAATGCTGAGACTGCGAACGACTGGACGATCGGTGGAAAGCTGGTGTTCCGCACCCTCGGAGAGATCAATCTCAGCGACTCTACGTTCTAGTCAGCCAAACCGCTGAGACGCAGGTCATTGTTTCGCCGCATGGATTGTGCAATCCGTGCGGCGGTTCTAAAATCCGTTACATGATCTACGTCCGGAGCAGGCTTCTGCAGTTCGGAGAAAGGATGACAGATGGCTCATGCAAACAAAGGCACCGGTCTGCTGCTTGCCGGCGTCATCGCGCTGTCCTTAAGCGTCAGCCCGACACCAATCTTTGCGCCGGCTCAGGCAGCAACATCGGTGGCTGCCGTTGTCAACAAGACCGCAATCACAAGTGCTGACGTCGCTCGTCGCGTGGCCTTCCTGCGACTGCAGCGTCGCACTGGCAATCTCCAGCAAATCGCCCGCGACGAACTCGTGAACGAGACGCTGAAGCGCGAGGAGATCGCGCGGGTCGGCATGTCCGTCAGCACGGCGGATGTCGATGCCTCGTTCGAACGCTTTGCGTCGTCGAACAAGATGTCGGTGTCGCAGCTCAATACCGTGCTCGATCAGGCCGGCGTCGGTGCCGCGCACTTCAAGTCCTTCATCGCCATCTCCATGAGCTGGCCGCGCCTCGTGAACGCACGCTATGGGGCGGGAGCGCGTGGCCGTTTGTCCAACCAGGATCTCGTGACCCGTCTTCTCGAAAACAAAGAGAAGCCGGTGACGACGGAGTATTTCCTCAAGCAGGTGATCTTCGTGGTGCCCGCCTCGAAGAAGGGCATCGTCGGCAAGCGCAAGGCGGAAGCCGAAAAGTCGCGCGCCTCCTTCCCCGGCTGCGATCAGGCCATGGAGTTCGCCAAGAACTATCTTGATGTGTCGATCCGCAATCTCGGCCGTGTTCTCGAGCCTGAAATGCCGCCGGAGTGGAAACCGCTCGTGGAGAAGGCAAAAGGTGGCACGACGGCAACCCGCGTGACCGATCGCGGCGTCGAGTATCTCGCCATCTGCAACCAGCGTCAGGTTTCTGACGATGTTGCGGCTGAGGTCGTCTTCCGCGCCGAGGATATCGGCAAGGAACAGCAGGGCGAAAACCCGAATTCTGATAAGTATCTGGAAGAACTGCGCTCCAAGGCCCAGATCGTAATACAATAAGCCGCGAAAGGCCGATCCATGACCAATGGCGTCCTTCCGCTGGCGCTCAGCCAGGGCGATCCGGCCGGTATCGGGCCGGATATTGCTCTTCAGGCCTGGCTGAAACGTGATGAGCTGGCGCTTCCGCCGTTTCTCTATGTCGGCGATCCCGAGGTCCTGAAGGTTCGCGCCCGCCAGTTGGAACTCGACGTTACCGTCGAGGAGACGGATGCGGCGCATGCAAACGGCGTCTTCGTTCGGGCGCTTCCGGTTCTTCCCATTCCGACGGGCGTCGATGTCTTGGCCGGAAAGCCGCATGTGGCGAATGCCCGCGGCACGATCACAGCCATCGAGACGGCCGTCGCCCTCTGCCTCTCGGGTGCAGTGCGCGCGGTCGTGACCAATCCGATTGCAAAATCCGTACTTTACGAAGCCGGCTTCGGGTTTCCCGGGCATACCGAGTTTCTCGCCGATCTCGCGGCGCGTGCAAAGGGTGGCTCCGTAATGCCGGTCATGATGCTCGCGGGGCCGAAGCTGAAGGCCGTCCCCGTGACAATACACATTCCGCTGAAAGATGTTCCCGGCGCCCTGACCGAAGCCTTGATCGTCGACACCTGCCGGATCGTCGCGCAGGATCTCGCCAATCGGTTCGGGATCGCCTCCCCGCGACTGGCGGTCGCCGGCCTTAATCCGCATGCGGGCGAGAATGGCGCGATCGGCCATGAGGACGATGACATCATCCATCCGGCGATCGGCAGGCTGCGTGATGAGGGCATCGATGCGTTTGGCCCCCTGCCCGCCGACACCATGTTCCACGACGATGCGCGTGATCGATACGACGTGGCGATCTGCATGTATCACGACCAGGCACTGATACCGGCCAAAGCCCTCGGCTTCGACGACAGCGTCAACGTGACGCTCGGGCTTCCCTTCATCCGCACCTCGCCTGACCACGGAACGGCCTTCGGTCTCGCGGGCAGCGGTTTTGCCAAGGAAACCAGCCTCGTTGCAGCCTTGCGGATGGCTGATCGAATGGCGCATGCGCGGGATGCATCTCGCTGATGGCCGCGCTCGATGGACTGCCGCCGCTGCGCGACGTGATTGCGCGCCATGGACTGGATGCCAAGAAGGCGCTCGGACAGAACTTCCTGCTCGATCTGAACCTGACCCAGAAGGTGGCCCGCAATGCCGGGTCACTTGAAGGTGTGACGGTGATCGAGGTCGGGCCGGGTCCGGGCGGCCTTACCCGGGCAATCCTTGCTTTAGGCGCGAAGAAGGTCATTGCCATCGAGCGTGATCCGCGTTGTCTTCCGGCTCTGCAGGAAATTGCCGACCATTATCCCGGTCGCCTCGAGGTGATCGAAGGTGATGCGCTGAAGACCGATTTCGAGAGCCTGGCTCCAGGCGAGCCGGTGAAGATCATCTCGAACCTGCCCTACAATGTCGGTACGCAGTTGCTCGTCAACTGGCTGTTGCCAAACCAATGGCCGCCCTTCTGGCAGTCCCTGACGCTGATGTTCCAGAAGGAAGTCGGGCAGCGGATCGTGGCCCGCGAGGACGACAATCATTACGGCAGGCTCGGCGTGCTCTGCGGCTGGCGGACAGAGGCGCACATGGCCTTCGACATCCCGCCGCAAGCCTTCACGCCGCCGCCCAAGGTGACCTCGACCGTGGTCCATCTGGTCCCGATCGAGAAGCCCCTGCCCTGTGATCCGGACAAGCTGGAAAAGGCGACGCAGGCTGCTTTCGGCCAGCGTCGCAAGATGCTCCGGCAAAGCCTCAAGCCTATCGGCGGGGAAGCATTGCTCGCCCGCGCCGATATAGATCCTCAACGCCGGGCGGAAACGCTCAGCGTCGAGGAATTCTGCCGGATCGCCAATCTGCTCTGACTACCCGGCTCTTCGTCAGGCGGCCTCGCGGCCGCGCTGACGATTCTCGTTTCCAGGCAATTTGAACATGGCGATCTGACCGTTGAGCCGGTCGGCTTCAGTCGCCACGCTCGACGTTGCTGCACTCGCTTCCTCAACCATCGCCGCATTCTGCTGGGTCACCTGGTCCATCTGGCTGACGGCCTGACTGATCTCGTTGAGGGCTGCCGACTGCTCCTTTGCAGCCGAAACGATGGCCGTGACGCGTTCGTTGATCTTCATCACATGATCTTCGATGCCCTTCAGCGTGTCGCCGGTTTCGTTGACCAGCCGAACCCCGGCCTCTACCTCCTGCGCCGAGCGATTGATCAGTGCCTTGATCTCGCGGGCAGCGTTGGCAGACCGCTGGGCGAGTTCGCGGACTTCCTGCGCGACGACGGCAAAGCCCTTGCCGGCCTCCCCTGCCCGGGCGGCCTCGACGCCCGCATTCAGGGCGAGAAGATTGGTCTGGAAGGCGATTTCATCGATGACCGAGATGATCTGGCTGATCTGCCCGGAGGACTGTTCGATATGGTGCATGGCCTTCACCGTATCCGCCACGACGGCACCGGATCTCTGGGCGGTCACGCTTGCTTCGCGCACCAGATGGCCTGCCTCTTCCGCACGTTGCGTGGAACTCGTCATGGTCGCGGTGATCTGGGTGATGGAGGCGGCAGCCTCCTCCAAAGCTGCAGCCTGACGTTCGGTACGGCGGGCGAGGTCGTCGGCTGCCAGCTGCAGTTCCTGCGAGCCGCCATGCAGCTGTCCGGTACTTTCGCGGATGGTCGACATCACGCCGCACAGCCGCTCCATCGAGCCGTTGAAGCTTATGCGAAGCGGATCGAGAGAGGGCGCAAAGGGTTTGGAGAGACGATAGCCGATTTCCCCCGCTGACAGCGCATCCAGGCCGCTGGCGAGTTGTTCAACCGCATAAGAGATCTCCGCGGCACGTTCTGCCCGTTCGCGTTCGGCCTCCAGTTCGGCCGCACGCTTGATCCGCTCGGCTGCTTCCTGCTCCTCGCGTTCCTTGACCATGCGGGCCTTGGCAAGCGCGATATATTCGGTGACGGCGCGCCCCATCTGGCCGATCTCGTCCTTGCTCTCGGCTCGGATCAGGTCGACTTCGACATTACCGGCGGCCAGATCATTCATCGTCCGTGTCAGGCGCCGCAGCGGACGCACGACGGTCAAGGACAGGGAGATGGCAAAGAAGCAGGCAAAGGTGAGCACCGTACTCGTGATCCCGGCAACACGCAGCAGATGATGGTACTCCTCGTCAGCCATCCCCTGCGCATCGACGACAATGGTCGCCAGCGTCTCGTTTTCGAGTTCCTTCAGACGCTCGATACGGCGCGCCGAACGCTCCAGCCACTGGCCGCTGTCGATCGCCGAGAGGTCAGCCGACAGGCCACCCACCATCATCTTCGAGCGTATATCCTCGACGGCCTCCGCATCCGGCGTATGCAGCAATTCGCGGTAGTGTTCGCGATCCTCGTCCGGCAGCAGTTCGAGATACTGGTCGATCAGCGATTTCTGCGAACCGAACATACCGACGAAATCAAGATAATGCGCCTCGTCGAACTTGCCTTCGGAGATGAAGGCGTGCCCTAGATTACGCTCCTGGCCTGCCACTTCCTTGGCGTTCATAAGCAGGCTGTAGGCCATCATCTTGCCGACCACGCCCTTGGCGCCGGCAGCGAGCGAGAACTCGCGCGAGACATTCATGAGCCGGTGAACGAGATCGGTGTAGTAGACGAAAACTTCTGCGGGCGCCAAGGTCAGATTGTCGGTCGAGGACCGGATCTGCGGAAGCTTCGCCAGCACCGCCGTGAGCTCCTGTTCGTGGCGCATCAGTGTCGGATCGCCCTCGGCCTTCATGTCGGCGAGAACCTGGTCCATCTTGTCGAGGGCGGGCGCACCGGCGGTTCGGGCGGCCTCAAGTTCGGCGCCATGCTCCCGCCCCCTGGAGGCGAGCAGGCCCACCGCTTCGGCGCGTTCCGCCTGGAGCGCATGCACGAAATCACCGATCACGCCGAGATCGGCGCTGACGATGTTCAGATGGCGAGCATGCTGATAGGCTGTAAACGTCGTATTGATTTCGACATAGGCCAGACCGGCCAGAGCCACGAGCGGTATGGCAAGCGCCACCGCGAGGCGCCAAGTCACTGAAACATCCGTCAGTCGCATCTCGATCCCCAGCGTTGCATCGGATTTTACTAAAATTACGCAACCATAGCGTCAAACTGATCATGCGTTGCAATGGTTAAACATTAGTCATACTGAAATTGAGAAAATTGAGAGATGAGGCCGTTTCTTTGGCTTTCAGTTCGCAAAACGTCCAGCAACTGAGCCAGCGGCCTCGTCGATCAACCATGTGGCCAGCAGATTGACGGCTTCGCTGCTGCTGCCCGGCACAAGCCAGTAACCACGCCCTTGGACCGCCATCACCTCACCCGCCACGACCAGCAAATTGGCCTCGAGCAGCTGATCCACGACGCCCAGCCAGCCGAGAGCCACACCCTGCCCAGCCATGGCGGCCTGAACCACGAGCGCATAGGTGTTGAAGCGGAGATCGCCCGGACTGTCCTGCAGGCTTTCGCCCCGTTGCAACCGCGACAAGTATGCAGGCCAGTCGAGCCAAGGCGAGACGTGCTCGGCTTCGAGATGGATCAGGGGACATTGCCGGATGGGCAGGCCCGGACCATCCTTGAGGCTTTGCGCCAGGATGGGCGTGCAGACAGGCACGACCCGTTCGGGCATCAGCAGGCGGGCATCGGCGCCGAACTCGCTGCCCGTGCCGAAGGCGACGGCGAGATCCGCATCCTCGCGCCAATGGTGCCCGAGGCGCTGGGTTGCGACGATCTGCAAATCGATTTCCGGATGGCTTTGCCGAAAGACATGCATGCGAGGAATGAGCCAAAGGCTGGAGAAGGCGTAATCCGTGGCGAGCCGCACGGTGGGTCTTCTGCGCGCAGCACGCACGCTGCGCTGCAGGGCATCCACCTCCGACACCGTGCGTTCCGCAATCGCGAGCAGTCGCCGCCCTTCATCAGTGTATCTGACGCCCCTGTGCAGGCGATGCAGCAAGGGCTGACCAAATCGTTGCTCCAGAAGGCGGATCTGATAGCTCACGGCCGGCTGGGTCAGACCAAGCGCTTCGGCTGCGGCCGACAGGGAGCCTTTCCGGTCGATCTCGACCAGCAGTCGCATCCAGGCGAGATCGATCAGCGCTTCAGACATAAATTTTTTCTATGTGAAACATCAAAAATCTCCCGCTTCACAGGTGAATGGTGCGGCTCTTGAATAAGGATAACCAATATCACAAAAAGAGGGAACTATCATGCGCAAGACACTTACGTCCGGCACACGCCTTGGCGGGCTCGCCGCTCTGGCAATGCTGATGATCACGACCTCGGCGGCCGCTGCGGACGCCGAGAGCTGCAAGGTCGTCCGGTTGTCCGATCCGGGCTGGACCGACATCACGGCGACCAATGGTGTCGCCTCGGTCGTTCTCGATGCGCTCGGCTATGAGCCCGATGTGAAGACGCTATCCGTGCCGATCGGCTATCAGTCGATGAAGAACGGCGAGATCGACGTGTTTCTCGGCAACTGGATGCCCGCTCAGCAGGCCTTCATCGACGACCTGAACGGTGCACAGGCGATCGAAGTCATGGCGAAGAACCTGGAAGGTGCAAAGTTCACTCTCGCTGTCCCGACCGCGGTTGCAGACAAGGGCATCAAGGATTTCGCCGATCTCGGCAAGAATCCCGACGAGTTCGAAAGCAAGATCTACGGCATCGAGCCGGGCGCGCCGGCCAATGCGAACATCCAGAAGATGATCGATGCCGGCGAATTCGGTCTGAAGGGCTGGGAACTTGTCGAGTCCGGCGAGCAGGCGATGCTGGCCCAGGTCGAGCGCGCCACGAAGGAAGGCAAGGGCGTGGTCTTCCTCGCCTGGGCGCCGCATCCGATGAACGAACGGTTCGACCTCACCTATCTTTCAGGCGGAGACACCTATTTCGGCGCGAATTTTGGCGGCGCGGAAGTCTATACGCTGGGCCGCACTGGCTGGAGCGGCAGTTGCCCGAACGCTGCCACCCTCTTCAAGCAGATGACCTTCGACGTCTCGATGGAAAACGTCTTGATGGGCGAGATCCTCGGCGGCAAGGATTCGAAGGAAGCCGCAACGGAATGGCTGAAGGCCAATCCTGCCGTCATGGATGGCTGGCTGAAGGGCGTGACGACCTTTGACGGCCAGCCGGGTGACGCGGCGGTCAAATCCGCTCTCGGTCTTTGAGGTCGTATCCAGTGACATCACGCCCCAATATTCTGATCCTGATGGTGGATCAGGCCAACGGGACCTTCTTTCCGGATGGTCCCGCCGACTTCCTGCATGCCCCGCATCTCAAGTCCCTGGCGAAGCGCTCCGTGCGCTTCGCTAACACCTATACGGCAAGCCCGCTCTGCGCACCGGCGCGTGCCTCCTTCATGTCCGGGCAATTGCCGAGCCGGACCCGCGTCTACGACAATGCAGCGGAATTCGCCTCCGATATCCCGACCTATGCGCATCACCTCAGGGCTGCCGGTTATCAAACCAGCCTGTCGGGCAAGATGCATTTCGTCGGGCCTGACCAGCTGCACGGTTTCGAGGAGCGGTTGACGACCGACATCTATCCCGCCGATTTCGGCTGGACCCCCGACTATCGCAAGCCGGGCGAGCGGATCGACTGGTGGTATCATAATCTGGGTTCCGTCACGGGCGCCGGCGTTGCCGAGATCACCAACCAGATGGAGTATGACGACGAGGTGGCCTACAACGCCACGCGACGGCTCTACGACCTGTCGCGCGGACACGACGAGCGTCCCTGGTGCCTGACGGTCAGCTTCACCCATCCACACGACCCCTATGTTGCGCGGCGAAAATATTGGGATCTCTACGAGGGCTGCGACGCCCTGCAGCCGAGTGTGCCTGCGATCCCCTATGACGAACAGGATCCGCATTCGCAGCGCCTGATGGATGCCTGTGACCACCTCGCCTTCGACATCACGGACGAGCACATACGCCGTGCGCGGCAAGGCTACTTCGCCAATATCTCCTATGTCGACGACAAGATCGGCGAGATCCTTGACGTGCTCGAGCGCACCCGGATGGCGGAGAACACGATCATTCTCTTCGTCTCCGACCATGGCGACATGCTTGGCGAGCGAGGCCTCTGGTTCAAGATGAACTTCTTCGAGGGCTCCGCGCGGGTACCGATGATGATGGCTGTGCCCGGGATCGAGGGACGGCTGGTAACCACGCCGGTCTCGACGCTCGATGTGACGCCGACGCTTGCCGGTCTAGCGGGCGTCGACATCTCGACGATCAAGGACTGGACCGACGGCGAGGACCTGATGCCGCTTGCGACCGGCACTGGCGGCCGCAGCATTGTTCCGATGGAATATGCGGCGGAGGGCACGGTGAGTCCCATGGTCGGGCTTCGAAACGAGCGTTACAAACTGACGCTCTGTGCGGCGGATCCACCGATCCTGACCGATCTAGAAGCTGATCCCTGTGAGATGACCAACCTCGCTCACGATCCGGCGGCGGCAAGCGTGTTCGAGGCATTGCGCGAGGAAGCAGCCCGACGTTGGGATCTGATGCGTTTCGATGCCGCTGTGCGGGAAAGTCAGGCGCGGCGACACATCGTCTATACGGCACTGCGCAACGGCGCCTATTTCCCCTGGGACTACCAGCCGCTGCAGAAGGCCTCGGAGCGCTATATGCGCAACCATATGGACCTCAACATTCTCGAAGAAAGTCAGCGCTTCCCAAGAGGCGAATGATCCAAACAAGAAGGGCGGCCGAGATAATCGGGCCGCCCTTTTCAATGAATCACAGACAATCTCAGGCGATCAGACCTTCAACAAAGTCGAAGAGGCCATGGCGACGATCGCGGCGCAGGCGCTCGGCCTTGACGATGGACTGGACGGCATCGAAGGCGGAGTTCAGGTCGTCATTGACGATGACATAGTCATATTCGCGCCAGTGCTTGATCTCTGAGCGGGAATTGTTGAGGCGTGTCTGGATGACCTCCTCCGTATCCTCTGCACGGCGATGAAGGCGCGACTGCAGTTCGGCCATGGTCGGCGGCAGGATGAAGATCGAGACGACATCGGCCGACATCTTTTCCTGTAGCTGCTGGGCGCCCTGCCAATCGATATCGAAGAGCATGTCACGGCCCTCGCCCATGGCCGTCTCGACGGCCTCACGCGGCGTACCATAGTAGTTGCCGTGCACCTGCGCCCATTCGAGCAGCGAGTCGCTATCGCGGAGCCGTTCGAATTCGCGCTGGGAGACGAAATGGTAGTGAACACCCTCGATCTCGCTCTGGCGGCGCTGCCGGGTCGTCACACTGACCGAGAGGCTGATCTGCTGGTCGCGATCCATCAAGGTGCGGGCGATCGTCGACTTTCCGGCGCCCGAGGGCGAGGAGATGACGAGCATCAGGCCACGCCTTGCGATCTTGACGGATGTGGGGGCGGCAGCGGCCATGGACTACTCCAGATTCTGAACCTGTTCGCGGAACTGGTCGATGACGACCTTCAATTCGATGCCGGCGGCAGTGACTGCGACGGCATTGGACTTGGAACAGATAGTATTTGATTCGCGGTTAAATTCCTGCGCCAGGAAATCGAGCTTGCGGCCGACGGGACCACCAACGGACAACAGTTCGCGGGCCGCCGTCACATGGGCCTTGAGGCGATCGATTTCCTCACGCAGATCCGCCTTGGTGGCGATCAGGGCGATTTCCTGATGCAGGCGGTCGCGGTCGAGGCCGCTCGTCCCGTCCATCAGGCTCGCAAGCTGCGTTTCAAGCCGGCGGGCAATCTCATCGGGCGAACGCGACGGATCCGCCTCGATCTGCAGGGCAAGCTCTTCGATCCTGGCGATATGCTCTTCGAGGATCCGGCGCAGTGCCGCCCCCTCGGTCGTGCGCATGTCGACCAGTGCGGAGATAGAGCGTTCGAGGCCGGCGAGAATGTCCGCGTCACGCTCGGCGATCGCTTCGGCATCATCAGTCGCTTCGCGCATGTCGACGAGCCCCCGGATCGACAGGAGTGTGTCCAGCCTGAGCGGAGCCGGGTCCAGTACGTCGGGTCCGAGCTCGTTGCGCAACGCGAGAACGGCCGCCAGTGCATCGTGATTGAGCACCGCTTCGACGCGGTTTTCGCTGACCGTCACGCTAAGGCCGATCTGCAGATTGCCGCGCGTCAGGCGCTCGCTGGCAAGGCGACGGATATCCGTCTCCAGCGCTTCGTGCCCCTGCGGCAGGCGCGTGCGCAGGTCGAGCCCCTTGCCGTTCACCGAGCGCAGTTCCCAGGCCCAGCGATAACGACCGGACGAGCCCTCGACCCGGGCGAAGCCCGTCATGGATTGCAGTGTCATGTCCCCGCCCCTTACCGCCGGTGTCAGTTATTGGCCGACGGATCGACTTCCGGATCTACATCCAGTGTGGCTGGCGGCGTTTGAGCGCGCTCGGCCTCGATCTTGCGCCAGCGACGGACATTCGCATTGTGCTCATCGAGCGTCTTGGCGAAGGCGTGACCACCGGTTCCGTCGGCGACGAAATAGAGATCATCCGTCTTCCACGGATGGGCGACCGCTTCGAGGGCAGCACGGCCCGGATTGGCGATCGGGCCTGGCGGCAGCCCCCTGATCACATAGGTGTTGTAGGGCGTTTCCTTGCGGATGTCCGACTGATAGATCGGGCGATCTGCCGGTTTGCCGTCACCACCGAACAGGCCATAGATGATCGTCGGGTCCGACTGGAGCCGCATGCGTTTGTTCAACCGGTTGATGAAGACCGAGGCAACATGGGCACGTTCGTCGTCCTTGCCGGTTTCCTTTTCGACGATAGAAGCCAGCGTGACGAACTCTTCCTTGGTCGTGACAGGCAGATCCGGATCGCGCTTCTCCCAAATCTGGTCGATCAGCCGCTCCTGGGCGGCCCGCATCTGGGCAACGATCTCGGCACGGTTCGTGCCGCGCGTGAACTTGTAGGTATCTGGACGCAGGCTGCCTTCCGGCGGAAGCTCCGCAGGCAGGTCGCCTTCAAGCACCGGGTCGGCGGCAAGCCGCAGGAACATCTGTTTGACGGTCAGGCCTTCCGGGAAGGACACCGAATACAGGATGGACTTGCCGGATTCGAGCAGCGCCGTGATCTCCTTCATCGAAGAGCCGGCCTTGATCTCATATTCGCCGGCCTTCAGCGTCTGGCCGTCCGTAAGGTAGGTCGTCGTGACATAGCGATAGATGCGGGCGTCAGAGACGATGCCGTTGCGTTCCAGGTTGTTGGCGATCTCGGCGAGGCCAGCACCGCTGCGCACGACGAAATTGGTGTTGGCGACGAGCGGACCGGGCTTCTGGTAGCTGTCCATGACGTAGAAGAAGCCGGCCACGGCCACGACGCTGACGAAGACCACCATGGTCATCAGGAAGTTCAGGAAGATCACCAGCTGGCTGCGCGCCTTGCGCGACCGGCGCGGCGGCTGCGGCACGCGCTCGGGGCGCAGGGCCTCGTTCGGCGACTTCGGAATGAAGGGTCCCTTGCCCGGCTGGGTCTCGGCATCGCGGCCGAAGGAGACACCGTTGTTCTGGCTACCGCCGTTCTGGCTGTTGTCGGTCACCGGCAATCCTTCTTTGTTTCGCACTCGCGGCTGTTTTATCCAGCAATGCGGCAAAAATCCGGGTCATCGTCCGGCACAGGTGCGCCGGGCGTTGGCATGATTTCTACCCGCTAAAAGTGGTGGCGGGCAAGAGCGCCCGGCCTTCATCCAGTGCAATCGCGGGCGGCAGATCAGCGACCGGCCGCCCGGGTGCGATCAGGCCTCGTAGCGCTTCAGCACGAGCGAGGCATTGGTCCCGCCGAAGCCGAAGGAATTCGACAGGGCAACATTGATCTCGCGCTTTCTCGCCTTGTGCGGCACGAGGTCGATCTTGGTCTCGACATCGGGAGTGTCGAGGTTAAGCGTCGGCGGCGCGATGTTGTCGCGGATCGCCAGCGCCGAGAAGATTGCTTCCACCGCACCGGCCGCACCAAGCAGGTGACCGATGGCCGACTTGGTCGACGACATCGAGACATTTTCGGCATGATCGCCGAGCAGGCGCTCGACGGCACCCAGCTCGATCGTATCGGCCATGGTCGAGGTGCCGTGGGCGTTGATGTAGTCGATGTCGGACGGCTTCAGACCGGCACGCTTCAGCGCCATGGTCATGCAGCGGAACGCACCGTCACCATCCTCGGAGGGAGCCGTGATGTGGAAGGCGTCGCCCGAGAGACCATAGCCGACGACTTCGGCATAGATCTTGGCGCCACGGGCCTTGGCGTGTTCCAGTTCTTCCAGAACGACGATGCCGGCGCCTTCGCCCATGACGAAGCCATCACGGTCCTTGTCGTAGGGACGCGAAGCGGCGGTCGGATTGTCGTTGCGGGCGGTCGACAGCGCCTTGCAGGCGGCAAAACCGGCGAGCGAGATGCGGCTGATCGGCGATTCGGTACCGCCGGCGACCATCACGTCGGCATCGCCGAGCGCGACCAGACGGGCAGCATCGCCGATCGCATGGGCGCCGGTCGAGCAGGCCGTCACGACGGAATGGTTCGGGCCACGCAGCTTGTGGCGGATCGAAACCTGGCCGGAGGCGAGGTTGATCAAGCGGCCCGGAATGAAGAAGGGCGAGAGGCGACGCGGCCCCTTGTCGCGCAGGATGTGGCCGGCTTCGACAATGCCTTCGAGGCCGCCGATGCCGGAGCCGATCAGGACGCCCGTGGCACACTCTTCTTCGTAGTTCTTTGGTTCCCAGCCGGCATCCTTCAACGCCATATCGGCTGCAGCAAGGGCATAGATGATGAAGGCGTCAACCTTGCGCTGGTCCTTGGGCTCCATCCAGTCGTCGGGGTTCCAGGCGCCCTCGCCTTCGGTCGGGATGCGGCAGGCGATCTTGGCCGGCAGGTCCTCAACCTCAAATTCCGTGACCAGGCGGGCACCGCTCTGGCCGGCCAGTAGCCGCTGCCAGGTCAGTTCCGTTCCACATCCCAGAGGCGATACCATGCCGGTACCGGTGATGACGACACGTCTCATCGTGCGAAGCCCACCCTAAATTGGTTGACCGAAGTCACTGTAAACAAAGGTCCAGATACAACAAGGCCCGCTCATCGCGGGCCCAAGCGGATAGGACGGGCTCGCGCCCGCCTTCCGCAGCAGTGTGATCGATCAGGCCTGGGCCTTCTCGATGAACTTGACAGCGTCGCCGACCGTCAGGATGGAGTCAGCTGCATCGTCCGGGATCTCGACGCCGAATTCTTCTTCGAAGGCCATGACGAGTTCGACGGTGTCGAGCGAGTCAGCGCCCAGATCGTCGATGAAGCTCGCGCCTTCGACGACCTTTTCAGCGTCAACGCCGAGATGATCAACTACAATTTTCTTCACGCGTTCTGCGATATCGCTCATGTCGGTATCCTCGACCTTCTAAAATTCAGAGGGAGCCTTAATGGCGTCCCTACCCTGCATTCAGCCAGTGACGCTTTCGTCCCACCAGCAAACCTGTTCGGCCCTGACCCAGAGCGGTTTATGCAAACAAAAGCATAAACTTCGGCTCATGAGACGGAGCAACTGCTCACAGTCATGGCCCGCTTAACACGGTTTAAGCGCGCCGCAAAGCCAGAAATTCGCCCCCTTGCCTTGGTCAACATCCTATTGCGCAGGGGCTGTTTCCGGCAATGTTATCAGATCATCGCCATGCCGCCATTCACGTGCAGCGTCTGGCCCGTCATGTAGGCTGCCTCGTTGGAGGCGAGGTAAACGACGGCGGAAGCGACTTCTGCGCCCGTGCCCATGCGCTTCATCGGGATGGCGCCCATGATCGCATCCTTCTGCTTGTCGTTCAGCTTGCCGGTCATGGCGCTTTCGATGAAGCCCGGCGCCACGCAATTGACGGTGACGTTGCGCGTCGCGATTTCCTGGGCGAGCGACTTGGAAAAGCCGATCATGCCGGCCTTGGAGGCGCAGTAATTGGCCTGGCCCGGATTGCCGGTCACGCCGACGATCGAGGTGATGTTGATGATGCGGCCGAAGCGGCGGCGCATCATCGGATGGGTCAGCTCGCGCGTCAGGCGGAAGACGGCGGTCAGGTTGACTTCGAGCACCGCATCCCAGTCGGCATCCGACATGCGGACGAACAGGCCGTCCTTGGTGATGCCGGCATTGTTCACGAGGATGTCGACGCCTTCGAGTTCAGCTTCGGCCTTTTCGCCGAGCGCCTTGACTTCGTCGCGATCGGAGAGGTTGGCCGGGAAGATCTTGACGCGATCGCCGAGCTCGGCGGCCAGTGCTTCCAGCTTTTCGACGCGCGTGCCGTGCAGGCCGACAATTGCGCCCTGGGCATGCAGCTGGCGGGCAATTTCTTCGCCGATGCCGCCGGTGGCGCCAGTCACGAGGGCCTTGCGGCCGGTCAGATCGAACATGGTCGGGTTCCTTGTTATTCGTTGAGGCGGTCAGCCGTTTAGGGCGGCGAGCGCTGCGTCGATGTCGGCCGGGCCGTTGACGGCCACACCGCTGATGTTCTTGTCGATGCGGCGGACAAGACCTGTCAGGACCTTGCCGGCACCCACTTCATAAAGCGTGGTGACGCCATTGGCACCGAACCACTCCACCGTTTCGCGCCAGCGCACCTGACCGGTGACCTGCTCGACCAGCAGATCGGCGATCTCGACAGCGGAGGTGACGGGGGCTGCACGCACATTGGCGATCAGCGGCACGATCGGGTCTTGTCTCTCGACCTTGGAAAGGGCCTCGCGCATGGCGTCGGCTGCCGGGCCCATGAGTGCCGAATGGAAGGGTGCGGAGACCGGCAGCATGATGGCGCGCTTGGCGCCCTTTTCGGTGGCGAGTGCTGCGGCCTTCTCGACTGCGGCCTTACCGCCGGAGATGACAAGCTGTCCGCCGCCATTGTCATTGGCGATCTGGCAGGGACCGATTGCGGAGGCTTCAGCGCAGATCGCCTGCACATCGCCGTGCTCAAGGCCGATGATGGCGGCCATCGCGCCCTCACCCACCGGGACGGCGGCCTGCATGGCATTGCCACGAATGCGCAGGAGACGCGCGGTGTCGCCGATCGAGAAGGTGCCGGCAGCGCAGAGCGCGGAATACTCGCCGAGCGAATGGCCGGCGACGTAGGCAACCTTGGACTGGAGATCCAGGCCCTTGGCCTCCAGCACGCGGATGACTGCCATCGAGACGGCCATCAGCGCCGGCTGGGCATTGGCGGTCAGCGTCAGCGTCTCTTCCGGACCATTCCACATGATATCGGAGAGTTTCTGGCCGAGCGCTTCATCGACTTCTTCGAAAACGGCGCGGGCCTCGGCAAAACTGTCGGCAAGGTCCTTGCCCATTCCGGCAGCCTGACTGCCCTGACCCGGAAAGGTGAATGCGACTGACATGGGCGTTTCTCCCTTGGTTTTTCCCTGTCAATTCACAGTTGGCCCTTGCGAGTCAAGCCTTGGCACCATTCCTCGACCGCCCGAAACACCGGAAATAGAGGGCTGTTCCACAGCTATCGACATCTTGCGATGCATCAATTTCTGACTAGATTGCTCCGGAACTCATCCCGCCTCCCAAGGCAATCCCTCCACATCAGAGGCTTCCCCCATGAAGATGAACCGGCTCGGCCGAACCGATATCCTTGTTTCCGAGATCTGCCTGGGCACCATGACCTGGGGTTCGCAGAACACGCGCGAAGAAGCCTACCAGCAGATGGATTACGCGCTCGACCACGGCGTCAATTTCTTCGACACGGCCGAGCTTTATCCGACGACGCCACTTTCGGCTGAGACCTATGCCGACACGGAACGCCTGATGGGCGACTGGTTTGAAAAGACCGGCAATCGCGACAAGGTGGTTCTGGCAACCAAGGTCGCCGGCCCCGGCCGCCCCTACATCCGCGAGGGCAAGCCGATCACCGGCGCCGTGGTCAAGGAAGCGCTCGACGCCAGCCTGACACGGCTGAAGACCGACTATGTCGACCTCTACCAGATCCACTGGCCGAACCGCGGGCATTTCCATTTCCGTGGCGCCTGGAACTACAATCCTTACAAACAGGATAAGACAAGGGCCTCTGCCGACATCGCGGAAATCCTGGATGCCTTGGGCGACTGTGTGAAGGCCGGCAAGCTTCGGGCCGTCGGACTGTCCAACGAGACCACCTGGGGCACACAGAAATATCTGACGCTTGCCGAAGCCAAGGGGCTTCCGCGTGTCGCCACGATCCAGAACGAGTATAATCTGCTCTATCGCCACTACGATCTCGATCTGGCTGAACTCTCTCATCACGAAGACGTTGGCTTGCTCGCCTATTCGCCGCTCGCGGGTGGTATTCTCTCGGGCAAATATCTCGACGGAAAGAAGCCGGCGGGCTCGCGTGGCTCGATCAACGGCGATATTGGCGGCCGCCTCGTGCCGCATCAGGAAGCGGCAACGCGCGCCTATGTCGAGCTTGCGGCCAAGCATGAAATTGATCCCTCCGCCATGGCGCTCGCCTTCTGCCTGACGCGCCCGTTCATGGCCTCCGTGATCATCGGCGCCACGACGATGGAGCAGTTGAAGACCAATATCGACGCTGCGGAGCTGACACTCTCAGACGAAGTGATGCAGGAGATCGCCAAGATCCATCGTCTCTATCCGATGCCGATCTGACGACACGAATACCGGGAAGCCGTCCGACAAACAAAAACGTGAACGGACGTGACCTAAACATCGCCGCAGTGCATCACCACCTGCGGCGACGATCACATATCGGCCGTTTGGGCCTTGTTTTATGGGGGTTTGTCTTGGATTACCTGTTCGTGGCCGGGGGCCTGGTCGGCCTTTATTTCGGGGCCGAATGGCTCTTGCGCGGTGCAATCGGCGTGGCGCAGAAGCTCGCCATACCGACGCTGATCGTTTCGCTCGTGATCGTTGGCTTCGGCACATCCATGCCGGAGCTGCTGGTCTCCGTCCGCGCCGCCCTCACCGGTTCATCCGATATCGCCATCGGCAACGTGGTCGGCTCCAATACGGCCAACATTCTCCTGATCGTCGGAGCCTGTGCGATGATTTTTCCGATCACGCATTGGGACAAGGGCGTGAAACGCGACACCTATGTGATGATCGGCGCTGCCGTTCTGCTGCTGGGTCTCGTCCAGTTCGAGGCCATCGGGCGAATCGCAGGCCTCCTTATGGTCGCAGGTCTGATCGCCTACATCCTATACGCCTATGTTCAGGGTAAGGGCGCGGTCGAAGAACTGGCGGATGAAGACGTGAAGCACGAGACACTCGGCACGGGCTTCATGACCCTTCTGATTGTCGGCGGCCTGGCCACGCTGTTTATCGGCGCCGAACTGCTGGTCCGCGGTGCGACCAATCTCGCCCGCGACTTCGGCGTCTCCGAAGCCGTCATCGGCCTCACCGTCGTTGCCGTCGGCACCTCGCTGCCGGAGCTTGCCACCGGCATCATGTCGGCGCTGCGCAAGCATTCCGATATCATGATCGGCAACATCGTCGGATCGAACATCTTCAACATCCTGTTCATTCTGGGTGTGACCTCCGTCATTCAGCCGATCTCGGTCGATCCGCGATTCGGCAGTTTCGACGTCCCAGTCATGCTGGGCGTCACCATCGGCTTCGCCTTCCTGCTTCTTGCGCATCTGGGCGTGCGCAGATTGACGGCCGGCGCGATGCTCGTGGCCTATGTCGGATACACGCTCGCACTGGTTCAGGTCTGACGTACCAGCGCCATTGCAAACCTTGACACGGGCCGCCGGCATAAAATGCCGTGCGGCCCTTGCTTTTGTGGCTAATCCGCGTATAAGCGCGCCGTTCACAACACCCGGTCTCTGGCTGGTGGCTGAACGGAGGGCTGGCAGGCCGATAAGGCTTGCAGCAGGAACCAGAAGGGTTTCCGGTCTCCCGTGTCTCCGCTCTCGACCGTCTCGAACACAACACTTTTCTTGCCGCGGCACACGCCGCACAGGAGCAGTCTGTGAGGCTTAGCGCCGGATCCGGGTGACGACAACCGCAAGAAAAGGCAAAGCTTACATGGCTCTTTACGAACACGTATTCCTTGCCCGGCAGGATATGTCCGCTCAGCAGGTTGATGCCCTCGTCGAACAGTACAAGGGTGTCATCGAAGCTAACGGCGGCAAGGTCGGGCGCGTAGAAAACTGGGGCCTCAAGTCCCTCACCTACCGCATCAAGAAGAACCGCAAGGCTCACTACGCCCTGATGGACATCGATGCTCCGGCACCGGCCGTCCATGAAATGGAGCGCCAGATGCGCATCAACGAAGACATTCTTCGTTACATGACCATCGCTGTTGAAGCCCACGAAGAAGGCCCGTCTGCCATGATGCAGAAGCGCGACCGTGACGACCGTCCGCGTCGTGACGGCGACGATCGTGGCCCGCGTCGCGATTTCGGCGACCGTGGCGATCGTGGTCCGCGTCCGGACCGTGGCCCGCGTGAAGGTGGCTTCGAGCGTCGTCCGCGCGAAGACCGCGCGTAATCTGAGCAATAGGAGAACACACAATGGCTGATGCATCCTCTTCTCAGGCACGTCGTCCTTTCCATCGTCGTCGCAAGACCTGCCCCTTCTCGGGCGCAAACGCTCCGCGCATCGACTACAAGGACGTCCGTCTCCTGCAGCGCTACATTTCCGAGCGCGGCAAGATCGTTCCTTCGCGTATCACCGCAGTTTCCCAGAAGAAGCAGCGCGAACTGGCCCAGGCCATCAAGCGCGCCCGTTTCCTCGGCCTGCTGCCTTACGTCGTAGCGTAATCTGATCCGAAGCCTGCCGGCTCTCCGCCGGCGGGCTTCATCCCTTCCGCGTTGGGCGCGGATCGGAACCGACCGCCAGATGGCGCGATTGCCGCGACGTCAGGTGAAAACCCATGTTGGGGATGGCTCTTGCGAGATCGCGTTAGCCCCTCCCCTAACTGCTAGAACAGCAGGACAGCGACATTGAAGAACCTGGATGCGAAATCGCTGACGACCGGCTTTGTTGCCGGCATTACCGCCGCCCTGCTCGTGCTGGGTGCTGCGGCACAGCCCACGCTTGCCTCCATCCTCTATGCTGCTTCCGCCCTTCCCGTTCTGATCGTCGGCCTCGGCTGGGGCAATGCCGCCGCCATCACCGCGATCGTGACGGCCGCCCTTCTCGGTATGGTCAGCGTATCGCCGACATTTGCCTTCGGCATGACAATCTTCACGCTCGGGCCGGCCGGCTGGCTGGCACACCTGTCGAGCCTGGCACGTCCAGCGTCCGAAATCGGCGGCCCTGACCACCTGATCGCCTGGTATCCGCTTTCCGATATTCTTCTTCAGCTCTGTGCTTTCGTGTCGATCGCCGTCGTCGTGCTCGGCGTGATCATCGGCTTTGGTCCGGAATTCACGGGCCAGCTTGTCGATGCGATGACGCAGGCGATGAGTACGCAGGATCCGGCCATGCTGCCCGATGCCGTGGCGCTCGAGCAGTTGAAGCGGACCATGGTCATCCTGCTGCCGATCATCCAGGGCGGCACCTGGGTTCTGCTGCTGACGATGATGTATTACATCGCCATGCGGATCGTCACGGCTTCCGGCCGCAACAAGCGTCCGCGCGAAGACTTTCCGTCGGCGCTCCGGATGAACCGCAACACGGTCTTCATCTTCCTCGCCGGCATTGTCGCCTGCTTCATCGGCGGCGTGCCCGCCATGATCGGCGCAGTTGTCTGCGGCACCTTCGGCGCGGGCTTCCTGATGGCGGGCTTTGCCTCCATGCATCTCAAGACCCGGGGCAAGGACTGGCGCCTGCCGGCCCTCGTGCTCGCCTATCTCTCTTCGATCATGCTGCTTCCGCTCATGATCCCCCTCATCATCGGCCTTTCGGACACACGAAGGACCGTTGCCCTGACGCCGGCCGGCAAGGCCGACACTTCAAACTCCGACACTGACAACTGAAAGGAACAGGATCATGCAAGTCATTCTCCTCGAACGCATCGCAAAGCTCGGCCAGATGGGCGAAACCGTCAAGGTTCGCGACGGCTTCGCTCGTAACTTCCTGCTGCCGCAGGGCAAGGCGCTGCGCGCCAACGAAGCCAACAAGAAGCGTTTCGATGCCGAGCGCGCCACGCTCGAGGCCCGTAACCTCGAGCGCAAGTCGGAAGCCCAGACCGTTGCCGACGCTCTCGCCGGCAAGTCCTTCATCGTCGTCCGTTCGGCTGGCGAAACCGGCCAGCTCTACGGTTCGGTCGCTGCTCGTGACGTCGTCGAAATCCTGGCTGCCGAAGGCTTCAACATCGGCCGCAACCAGGTTGAACTGAACACCCCGATCAAGGCTATCGGCATCCACCAGGTCACCCTGCACCTGCATGCGGAAGTCGAACTGTCCGTCGAGCTCAACGTTGCCCGTTCGGCTGAAGAAGCCGAGCGCCAGGCCAAGGGCGAAAGCCTGACCTCGGCCGACGCCATCTACGGCGTTGACGAAGACGCTCTTCGTCCGGAAGACTTCTTCGATCCGGACGCAGACATGGACGGCGAAGACGACTGATTTTTCCGCCATCGCGGAGACGAAACGCCCGGATTTTTCCGGGCGTTTTTCGTTTGCGCTCTGCTAAAATGAACGCTCCAGATCGCCGATTCGGCTGATGTCACAGTCAACCGAAAAGATCGGATTGCTCGGCTTTTTCTAAAGTCGCGATTGGGCGCCTGTGAATCAATGTGGGTTGCTGCGCGGGCCATTCCGCTGGCCCAGGTTCTCGCTATGGTGCAGCCACCGCCGACACTCTGAACGGATATGAACGAATGAATGATGCTGCGCGCAAACTGAGCCCGGTCCAACCGACTGAGCCGCTCTATCGGGAGGCTCCGAACAATATCGAAGCCGAACAGGCCCTGCTCGGCGCCATTCTCGTCAACAACGATGCCTTCTACCGCGTTTCGGACTTCCTGAAGCCCGAGCATCTCTATGAGCCGCTGCACCGCAAGATCTTCGAGGTCGCCTCCGAGATCATCCGCATGGGCAAGACGGCAAACCCGGTCACGATCAAGACCTTCCTGCCGGCCGACCAGAAGGTCGGCGACCTTACCGTTGCGCAGTATCTCGCGCGGCTTGCTTCCGAAGCGGTCACAATCATCAATGCGGAGGACTATGGTCGCGCTATCTACGATCTCGCGCTGCGCCGCTCGTTGATCCAGATCGGCGAGGACGTCGTCAATATTGCCTATGACGCGCCGCTCGACATGCCACCACAGGCGCAGATCGAAGACACCGAACGCCGCCTGTTTGCGCTGGCCGAAAACGGCCGCTACGACGGCGGCTTCCAGTCCTTCTCGGATGCGGTCGCCCAGGCCGTCGACATGGCAGGGGCTGCTTTCGAGCGTGACGGCAACCTCTCGGGCGTCTCCACCGGCATCATGTCGCTCGATGCCAAGATGGGCGGTCTGCAGCGCTCCGACTTGATCGTGCTCGCCGGTCGTCCGGGTATGGGCAAGACCTCGCTTGCGACCAACATCGCCTGGAACATCGCGGCCGCCTATGAGCCGGAAGTCCTGCCCGACGGCTCCTTCAAGGCGAAAAACGGCGGCGTGGTCGGCTTCTACTCACTCGAAATGTCGGCTGAACAGCTGGCCACCCGTATCATGTCCGAGCAGACGGAAGTCTCCTCGTCGAAGATCCGCCGCGGTGACATCACCGAGCACGAATTCGAGAAGCTCGTCGGCTTTTCCCAGACCATGCAGAAGGTGCCGCTGTTCATCGACCAGACCGGTGGTATCTCGATTGCCCAGCTCGCTGCCCGTGCCCGTCGTCTGAAGCGTCAGCGCGGTCTCGACTTCCTGGTCATCGACTATATCCAGCTGATGACCGGCTCGGGCAAGTCGGGAGAAAACCGCGTTCAGGAAATCACCCAGATCACCACGGGCCTGAAATCGCTGGGCAAGGAACTGAACGTGCCGATCGTTGCACTTTCCCAGCTCTCCCGTCAGGTTGAAAACCGCGAAGACAAGCGCCCGCAGCTCTCCGACCTTCGCGAATCCGGTTCGATCGAGCAGGACGCCGACGTCGTGCTCTTCGTGTTCCGCGAGGAATACTATGTGAAGAACCTCGAGCCCCGCGACATCGCCGATCCGAAGTATCCGGAATGGGAAGCGCATATGGAGAAGGTCAAAGGCACGGCCGACGTTATCATCGCCAAGCAGCGTCACGGACCGACCGGCACCGTGAAGCTCGCCTTCCAGTCGGAATTCACCCGCTTTGCGGATCTGGCCGAACCGAGCTTCATCCAATACGAAGAACCGTGAGATCGGAGGGCGCCCCAGAGGCGCCCTACTCATTTTCGGGTCAGAGGCCGAATAGACGCAGGAGCGCTACGGAGATGACGCCGAGTACTGCTGCCGGCAACAGTGACAGACGCAGCGCCGCTGCGACAACCACCAGGCAACCGATCGTCTCAGGCCAGCCCGTTGCCAGCGCCGTCGGCGCGACCACGGCCATCAGCACGGCGGGCGGGACGGTGGCGAGTGCCTTTTCGGCGCTGGCACCGAGTTTGAGACGGCGCACGAGGAATGCGCCGGACAAGCGGGTGAAAACCGTGGCGGCCATCATGGCAAGGATGGTCGCGAGGGTTGTGGGATCGAGGCTCATGCCGCCTGCTCCTTCTGCTTCAGCGGAATGAAAGCCGCCGCAAGGCCCGCGAGTGCGCCGGCGGCAATGTACCAGGCGCCCGGCACGAACGCCTGGACGGTGAGCGCCGCAAGTCCGCTGGCCGCCAGCACCAGTCCGGTCTCCCTGCCCTTCCAGAATCCGGTCAGCAGCACGATGAAGACCGCCGGGAAGGCGAAATCCAGGCCATAGATGGCGATGTCGCCGATCAGCGCACCGAAGAGCGCGCCAGCGAGGCTCGATGCCACCCAGCCGAGATAGAAGGGCAAGGCGAGCCCGAGATAGTAGGCTGGCGTCAGCACGGTCGTCCTAGCCCGCGCCTCTGCCAGCGCCCAGTTCTCGTCCGCCATGATCAGCAGCGTCGGCAGCTTCTGCCAGGGGCGGAAGAGGCCGAGGCTGCGTTCCAGCGAGGCGCCCATCAGTACGTGGCGGAGATTGACCAGAAGTGCTGCGAAGCCGAGCGCCGTCCAGGAGGCCGGGTGGGTCCACAGATCCATGGCAACGAATTGCGAGCCGCCGGCAAAGACCAGCGCGCTCATCAGCGTCACCTCAACCGGCGAAAGACCCTTGCCAGTCGCGACCGCGCCGAAGACGAAGCCGATCGGGATCGCGGCGATGATCAGGGGAAGGATGGCGCGAAAACCGTCGAGGGCTTCGCGCCGCCATGCTTGTGCTTTCATGGGGCCTCCTGTTCACGGAGGGTCTAGCCGGTTTGGTAACGCGCCGTCTTGAACGAAAGTGACTGATATCAGCCGGCGCGGAAAACGGCGGGCGTGAGGCCCGTGCGCGCCTTGAACTGCCGGGTCATATGCGCCTGATCCGCGAAGCCACAGGCCGCTGCCGTGTCCGACGGGGTGGCGCCTGATCGGAGCAGATGCCGGGCGTGGCGGATGCGCATGTCCGTCTGGAAGGCATGCGGCGTGATGAAATACTGCTTGCGGAAGGCGCGGATCATGTGGGCACGGCTGAGGTTCGCCACTTTCGCCAGCGCCTCGAGGCCGATCTCGTCGTCGAAATGGGCGGCGATATGATCGCGGACCCGGCGCATGGCCGAGGGTTCGCTGTGGTCAGGCGCGCGGATGATCTCGCTGCCGTGGCGGGCGAACATGGTGGCGAGAACACAATACATGCTCTCCTCGCCCTCCAGTGCCGCAACCTCACCGCTCTCGATCCGGCGGTGGGCAAGGTTGAAGGCCTTGGCGAGTTCCGGGTCGGTCAGAAGCTGTCGACCGAAGCTCGCAATGCCATGGAAGGCGCGGCCCGTCACGTCCTCGATGATGTCGGTCAGCAGCGCGACCTCGGGATAGATCATCCGGTAGCGATAGCCGTCCGGCGCGCCGGGCTGGCCGTCATGGATCTCGCCCGGATTGATCAGATAGAGCGCACCGGGGCCGGTGTGTTCGCGCGTGCCACGGATGCTTGCCACCTGGCAGCCGACCTCAATCGCGCCGATCGAGAAGGTGTCATGCGAATGCGGCGAGAATTCATGGGTGATGAAGGAGGCGGTCAGGCATTCCATGTCGCGGAAACGCCCGTCCCGCCAGAAGCGGGTCAGCTCCTTGCGTGAGACCGGATTGGCCTCGGCGGCCTCCTGCTGCGAAACACTGTGCATAGCAGCATAATATCGGGCCGCCGCATTTTCGTCTTGAAGAAAAGTGCTAGGGTCGGCGCATCGATCAACTGACCCGAAGCCTTCATGACAGACCGTTTCACCATCCTCGATGCGCCGGAGGAATTTCTTTCGGCACCGCTGCGCCTGACCGTGGATCTCTCAGCGATCGCCGAGAACTGGCGAGAGATGGCACGCCGCTCGGGCAAGGCCCGGACTGCCGCCGTCGTCAAGGCGGATGCCTACGGTCTCGGCATCGAGGATGTCGGCCAGGTTCTATATCACGCGGGCGCCCGCGACTTCTTCGTCGCGGTGCCGGCGGAGGGAGCCACACTCCGTCCCTATGCGCCCGAGGCTCGCATCTTCGTGCTGTCAGGCATCTGGCCGGGCCAGGAAGAGATCTTCTTCCAGAACGATCTCGTGCCCGTTATCGCATCCGAGGAACAGCTTGCCTTTTGGATGGCTGTGCTCACCGAGCGTGGCCCCTATCCTTGCGCCCTGCATGTCGATACCGGCTTCAACCGGCTGGGCCTGCCGATGGCCGACGCGCTGGCGCTGACCGACGATGTTTCGCGTCCCGCCAGTCTCGATCCGGTTCTTGTCATGAGCCACCTCGCCTGCGGCGATGACCCGTCTTCGCCGATGAACCGCCAGCAAATCGAGAAATTCCAGGAGGTTAGCGCGGCTTTCGAAGGTGTTGATTCTAGCCTCTCGGCATCTGCCGGCATCTTCCTCGGCTCGGATTACCACTTTGATCTCACCCGTCCCGGAATCGCGCTCTATGGCGGGGAGGCTGTCAGCGGCGCAAGAAACCCGATGCAGCCGGTGGTCAAGGCCGAGGCCCGTATCCTGCAGATCCGCGAGGCAAAAGCCGGCGAAAGCGTCTCTTACGGCGCAACGCATGTGCTGGCGCGCGACAGCCGGCTCGCCGTTACGAGCGTCGGTTATGCGGATGGCTATCTGCGCAATCTCTCCGGCTCGGGTATCGCCTTGCGCGGGACAGGAATTGCTGGTGCAGAGGGGGTGATCGCCGGTCGGCGTGTGCCGGTCGTCGGCCGGGTCACCATGGATCTCACCGTCTTCGACATCACCGATCTGCCCGACAATGCGGTGCGCAGCGGCGACTATATCGAACTCCTCGGCCCCTCCATGCCGCTCGACGAGGTGGCCCGCGCCGCCGGCACGATCGGTTACGAAATGCTGACCGGACTTGGGCTGCGCTATGAACGGATCTATCTCGAGGGGGAAGACTGAGGTCTGGCGCGGGTGGATTTGTTCTGCTATTGTTCCCATAAATGGAGCATCTGATGACCGAAGAAAGCCCATCCCAAGCGACTGTTCAGGTACAGCTAGAACCTGACGAATCTGCCTTTGTCGAGCCGCAGATCAGCAACGGCATCTATGCTTCTGCTGAGGATATGCTGCGGGCTGGCCTTCGTCTGTTGGCTCAGAACGAGCGGCTGGAGCGGGTCAAGGAACTGCGCACGATGATCGATGACGCGGACCGATCGGTGGATGCTGGTGACTTCAGGGAGTTCTCCAAGCCCGGCGACCTCACGGCATTCATTGTCGCCGAAGCGAAAGCACGACGGTGAACAGCAGTCCCGGTCGACCGTATCGACTGTCACCCCAAGCCGTCGAGGATCTCATCGAGATCTACGCCTACCTTTATGTCCGAAGTCCTGTTCCAGCCGAGCGCTTCACGGCCGATCTCGAACAAAAGATTGGCGACCTGGCTGCCTCCAGAAACCCGCGGGTCGCCCGCGATTGGGTCAAAACCGGATTGCGCGCATTTCCCTATCGACGTCGATGCATCTATTTTCGTCTCGTCGACGACACACTGATTGTGCTGCGCATCACGCACGGCCGCCAAAACATCTCCCCCGACGATTTCCCCGAAAGCGACCTGTAATTCATGGCCAAAGCCAAGACCCAATTCATCTGCCAGAACTGCGGCACGGTCCACTCCCGCTGGGCGGGCAAATGCGATGGATGTGGCGAATGGAACACCATCGTCGAGGAAGATCCGATGGGCGGGATCGGCTCCGGTCCCGGCAAGGCGCCGAAAAAGGGGAGGCCCGTCACCCTCACCTCGCTGTCTGGCGAGATTGAGGAAGCGCCGCGCATTCCGACAGGCATGGGTGAACTCGATCGGGCAACTGGTGGTGGCTTCGTGCGCGGTTCGGCGGTCCTCATTGGTGGGGACCCAGGCATCGGCAAATCGACGCTTCTGATGCAGGCGGCAGCGGCGCTGGCGCGGCGTGGTCATCGGGTAATCTATGTCTCGGGCGAAGAGGCTGTCGCCCAGGTCCGGCTGCGCGCCCAGCGACTGGGCGCTGCCGATACGGATGTGCTGCTCGCCGCCGAAACCAATGTCGAGGACATCCTCGCCACTATCTCCGAAGGCAAGCGGCCGGACCTAGTCATCATCGATTCGATCCAGACGCTGTGGAGCGATACTGCTGACAGCGCGCCGGGTACCGTGACCCAGGTGCGCACCGGGGTTCAGGCAATGATCCGCTTTGCCAAGCAGACCGGGGCGACCATGGTGCTGGTCGGGCATGTCACCAAGGAAGGCCAGATCGCCGGTCCTCGCGTCGTCGAGCACATGGTCGATGCCGTCCTCTATTTCGAGGGCGATCGCGGCCATCACTATCGCATCCTGCGCACGGTGAAGAACCGCTTCGGACCGACCGACGAGATCGGCGTCTTCGAAATGTCGGACAAGGGTCTGCGCGAAGTCGCCAATCCATCCGAGCTCTTCCTCGGCGAACGCAACGAGAAAGCCCCGGGCGCAGCGGTCTTTGCCGGCATGGAAGGAACACGGCCCGTGCTGGTAGAGGTGCAGGCGCTGGTGGCTGCTACCTCGCTCGGTACGCCGCGCCGAGCGGTCGTCGGTTGGGATTCGTCCCGCCTCGCCATGATTTTGGCGGTATTGGAGGCGCATTGCGGGATCAGGCTCGGTCAACATGACGTTTACCTGAACGTTGCCGGCGGCTATCGGATCAGTGAACCGGCGGCCGACATGGCGATTGCTTCGGCACTGGTTTCGTCGCTGGCCGGTATTGCCCTTCCGGCCGATTGCGTCTATTTCGGCGAAGTCAGCCTGTCGGGGGCGGTGAGGCCGGTGGCCCATACGGCCCAGAGGCTGAAAGAGGCGGAAAAGCTCGGTTTCTCCGCTGCGGTCTTGCCGGCTGCCTCCCCGGACCTTCCAAAGGGTTCGGCAGGCAAATGGAGGGAAGTGGACAGTCTTCCCGATCTCGTGGCGCGGATCGCCGGTTCCCGGCTGAAAGCCCCCACGGGTCAGGAAGACGGTTGATCCGGTCCGACGCGTGTTATCACGCGTTCCGGCGGAATCGCGGTGACATCAATGCCGGTCTTTTCCGGCAGCCTTGGAGTTGGTATTTATGCCCATCACAATTTTCGACGGTATCGTCATCGGCGTCGTTCTGTTCTCAGCGGTGCTGGCGATGGTACGTGGCTTTTCGCGTGAAGTGCTGTCCATCGCAAGCTGGGCGGGTTCGGTTGCTGCCGCCTACTATCTCTATCCCCTGCTCGTTCCCTATCTGATGAGCTATACCAACGATCCGCGGATCGCGATGGCAGGCTCTGCCGGCATCATCTTCCTGATCGCGCTGATCGTCATTTCCTTCATCACTTCGCGCATTGCCGACTTCATCATCGACAGCCGAATCGGCGCGCTCGACCGCACGCTCGGCTTTCTCTTCGGCGCGGCCCGTGGCCTGCTGCTGCTGGTCGTTGCGGTGGCTTTCTGGAACTGGTTGATCAACGAGCCGCAACGGCCGGACTGGGTCAACAACTCCAAGTCCAAACCCTTCCTCGACTCGCTGGTGCAGAAACTCGAGGCCGTCCTGCCGGAAGACATCGAGCCGCAGATCCGCGAGCGCATCCTCGGCCGCGACGAGCCGGAAGCCGGCGCTGCTGGCGAGACGGCTCCCGCCGAGCAGGCGCCCGAACAGGCTCCGGCCCAGAACAACTGATCCTCTCGCGGCTTCGGCCGCGCGACATGAGACAAGACACAGATGCCGCCGGATCGGGACAGACCGGCGGCTTCCCTGTTCAAAGCGCAGCATCCCGCGTCTGTCCCCGGAGCAAAGGCCCTCGCCATGAAGCAGATCAGCCCTTCTTACGTCGTCTATGGCAGCCAGGACGACAAGTTCCACGAGGAATGCGGCGTGTTCGGCATTCTCGGTCATCCGGATGCTGCGACCCTGACAGCGCTTGGCCTGCACGCCCTGCAGCATCGCGGCCAGGAAGCAGCCGGCATCGTCTCCTTCGACGGGCGCCAGTTCTATACCGAAAAGCACATGGGCCTCGTCGGTGACCACTACACCAATCCGGCGACGCTCGCGAAACTGCCCGGCCCGCAGGCGATTGGCCATACCCGCTATTCGACGACAGGGGAAGTTGCGCTGCGCAACGTCCAGCCGCTGTTTGCCGAGCTCGAAGAAGGCGGCATTGCAATCGCCCATAACGGCAACTTCACCAACGGTCTGACGCTGCGCCGCCAGATCATTGCGACCGGCGCCATCTGCCAGTCGACCTCGGATACCGAAGTGGTGCTGCATCTGATCGCCCGCTCGCGCCATGCCTCGACCACCGACCGCTTCATCGATGCGATCCGCCAGATGGAAGGCGGCTATGCGATGATCGCGCTCACCCGCACCAAGCTGATCGCCGCCCGCGACCCGATCGGCATCCGTCCGCTCGTCATGGGTGAACTCGACGGCAAGCCGATCTTCTGTTCGGAGACCTGTGCGCTCGATATCATCGGCGCGAAGTTCGTGCGCGACGTGAAGAACGGCGAAGTGGTGATCTGCGAAACGCAGGCCGACGGCTCCGTGACGATCGAGTCCCGCATGCCGGCCCGTCCCCTGCCGGAACGCGTCTGCCTGTTCGAATATGTCTATTTCGCGCGGCCTGACTCGGTCGTTGCCGGCCGCAACGTCTACACCACCCGCAAGAATGCAGGCATGAACCTGGCCAAGGAAGCGCCGGTCGAAGCCGATGTCGTGGTGCCCGTGCCGGACGGTGGCACGCCGGCGGCGCTGGGATACGCACAGCAAAGCGGCATCCCCTTCGAATACGGCATCATCCGCAACCATTATGTCGGCCGTACCTTCATCGAACCCACGCAGCAGATCCGCGCTTTCGGCGTAAAGCTCAAGCATTCGGCCAACCGGGCAATGATCGAGGGCAAGCGCGTCGTGCTGGTGGATGATTCCATCGTGCGCGGCACGACCTCGCTGAAGATCGTCCAGATGATCCGCGATGCCGGCGCCAAGGAGGTGCATATCCGTGTCGCCTCCCCGATGATCTTCCATCCTGATTTCTACGGCATCGATACGCCGGATCGGGACAAGCTGCTTGCCAACCAGTATGCCGGCGACGAGGCGATGGCGAAATATATCGGCGCGGACTCGCTTGCCTTCCTGTCGATAGACGGCCTCTACACCGCTGTCGGCGGCGCTCCGCGCGATCCGGCCAACCCGCAATTCACCGACCACTATTTCACCGGCGACTATCCGACGCGCCTCGTCGACAAGGAAAGCGAGAAGCCGGGCCGCAAGGAAAGCATGCTCGCCGCCAACGGCTGAGCTCCAGAGCAAGTCCAGCAAAAGTGCGCCAGCGGTTTTGCGTCCGGACTGCGTTAAAACAAGGAGATAGAGCATGTGATCCGGCTTAAGCCGGACATGCTCTAGGGATATAGGACAGACCATGACCATCGACCTCAAGGGACGGCTTGCGCTCGTCACCGGCGCCTCGCGCGGCATCGGCTATTTCACCGCGATCGAACTCGCCAAGGCCGGCGCGCATGTGATCGCCTGCGCCCGCACCGTGGGTGGCCTGGAAGAGCTGGATGACGCCATCAAGGCCGTCGGCGGGTCTGCGACGTTGGTCCCCTTCGACCTGTCGGACATGGCCGCCATCGACCAGCTCGGCGGGCATATCTTCGAGCGCTGGGGCAAGCTCGACATCGCAGTCCTCAATGCCGGTGTGCTCGGTGTCATCTCGCCGATCGGCCATGTCGAGGCAAAGGTTTTCGACAAGGTCATGACGATCAACGTCACCGCCACCTGGCGCCTCATCCGCTCGCTGGAGCCGCTTCTCGTCAAGTCCGACCAGGGTCGTGCTCTGATCCTGTCTTCGGGTGCGGCCCACAAGTGCCGTCCGTTCTGGGGCCCCTACTCCGCCTCCAAGGCCGCCGTCGAGGCGCTCGCCCGCACCTGGGCGGCCGAGACCCAGCGCCTGCCTCTGCGCGTCCTCTCCGTCGATCCAGGTGCTACCCGCACCGCCATGCGCGCCCAGGCCATGCCGGGTGAAGATCCAGCCACTCTGCCGCATCCGTCAGAAGTTGCCGCCAAGCTCCTGCCGCTCGTCGGCCCGGACCAGACGGAAACGGGCAAGCTGTTCATCGTTCGCGAAGGCAAGATGGTCGATTACCGGATGCCGGAGTAAGGAAGGACCACCACCCTAGCGGCGGCCGTCCCGTAGCAGGATCACCCATGTCGCCCAGAGATTTTGCCGCTTATGCCTATCTGTCCCTGGCCTGGGGACTGTCGTTCCTGCTGCTCTTGCATGTCGTCGATGCGTTCGGCTGGATCGGCGCGGTGACGTTTCGCTGCTTCATCGCAGGCGCCCTGCTTTACGTGATTGCAAGGGCTATGCGACGCCGGCTTGACTTCGGCGCCGGCTGGCTTCCTTTCGCGGTCGTAGGCGCCACGACCGTGGCCGGGCAGCTGGTGGGACTTTCCTATGCGACGCCGCTGATCGGCACGGCGATGGCCGCAATCTTCGTCGCGTCCATCCCGCTTTTTTCCATGGTCATCGCGCAGCTCTGGGGGTTGGAGCGGATCACGCCTGCGCGTGTGCTTGGACTTGCGCTTGGAACGATCGGCATCATCATGCTGGTAGGCTTCCCGGCCGAGCCGGTCACTGGCGCCTTCCTGCTCGGCTGTGCCGCCATGGTCGGCTCAACCTTCTCGGCCGCCTTCGGCAGCAATTATGCGAGCCGGCATCTTTCCGGCACCGGCCCCTGGGAGGTGACGATCGGCTCCTTCATCGCCGGCGGTATCCTGACGCTGCCGCTTCTGTGGTTCGTGCCTGTTCCCGGAACACCTGTAGCGATCGACTACCTCTATCTCGTGGCACTGGCAGCCCTGATGAGTGCGCTGACCTATGTGCTCTATTTCGGTCTGGTCAAAAGCATCGGCGCGACCGCCGCGATCAGCGTCGAATTCGTCGTGACCGTCGTTGCCGTGCTGGTCGGGGCTCTCGTACTCGACGAACCGCTGACGGTGATGCAGCTGGCGGGTGGTGCCGTCATCATCGTCGGATGTGCTCTGGTTCTGGGCCTTGTCCGCCCGGTGCGAGCAGCTACCTGATCACTTGCCTCGCCGACGGATGCGAGGAGCCGAGCGACGCGGTTCACCCGCGACCAGGGCGAGCGTTGCTGCCGTTTGCTCCAAAAGGACTGCGGGTTCACAGAGACGAACGCAGTTTCGTCCATCCGCCTTGGCCCGGTAGAGAGCGGCATCGGCGCTGGCCAGGAGCATATCGAGATCCGCACCGCTCGCACTGGCTTCGGCAACACCGATGCTGACGGTAACCTGCAGGGGTGAGAGCGGCGACATCGCCATGCCCGCGACTGTAAGGCGCAACTCTTCGGCCAGGGCGAGCGCCTGTTGCACGCCAATACGCGGCAAGAGACAGGCGAATTCTTCGCCACCCAGACGGGCAAAGAGGCAGCCCTTGGGCATCCGCTGTTCGATGGCACTTGAAAAGGCAATCAGGACCTGATCGCCGGCGGCATGGCCATGGGTATCGTTGACGGTCTTGAAGTGATCGATGTCTAGCAACAGCACACTCGTGCCGCCCTCCTGGCTGAGAGCGGCCTTGGCTTCCGTGACGAAGGTGCGCCGGTTGGCGAGATTGGTCAGGGGATCGCGCTCGGATGCCAGTCGATAACGGAGTTCGTCGCGCTCCTTCGCCAGCATCAGCAGAGCGACGAGCGTCAGCACGATCATCATGGAGTTGGCCAGCACGACATAGGCAAACCAGGGTGCCGTCGTGCCATCGGCCGCATAGGCCGGGCCCACGAGAAGAGAGAGCGGCACCGGCACCAGCCAAATCGCGCCTCGAATGAGATTTGCCACCGCTGCAATCGACCTGGACGGCAACGGCTCTCGCTTTGCCTTGTGCAAGATATCTCGCGCCGTAAGGAAGCAGTAGCCGGCAATCAGGGCGCCGAGAATAGTGGTTCTCAGCCCTATCGATTGATAGACGACAGGCATCAGCCAGAGCGCCGTCCAGACAATCAGCCCGATGGAGGCCTTTGTTAGAGAGGCCTTGCCGCCCTCGAACACAACGACCGCCTGCCAGTATAGGCCGACGGCGAAGACTCCGAGCCCGAGACCGACGCCCGACGACAAGAACAGCGGCAACGAACTACGCGCCGAATGCAGAAACATGGCCGTGCAGCCAGCGAGCCCCGCCGCAACGAGGAGAGGCAGGATCCGGCTGTCCCGGTTTCGCAGCCACATATAAATCGTCACGACCGTCGATATCAGTGTGATCAGCGCGTGGACGATCATCACTGTTGGCAGATGCAGGCTGTGGTCCATACCGAAGATCATCTCCGAGGGCGGGGGAATACCACGCTAGAATTGGGGTAGTAATCTTGAAAAAGACTTAAGCCGAGGAGCAGGTATCCACAGTGACGGACACGGACATGCCGCTTTTCGGGACGCCGCAAGCGCCCTTGACCAAAATCACGACCCGCGCCATAACACCCAGCATGAAAACGAGCCTCTGCACCATTTGCGGGATCATTATTCGCTAGCGCATTCGCTGGCCTGGCCGTTTTCGTCTCCTGCATAGCCCCAGATGACAAACGACCCGGTCCAGCCGGGTCAATCATTCTGGGAGTTTCACATGGCCGGCGGCCTCAAGCTTTACAACACGCTCACACGCGAGAAGGTCGACTTCGAGCCGATCGATCCCGACAATGTGCGCATGTATGTCTGCGGCCCGACGGTCTACGACTTTGCCCATATCGGCAATGCGCGCCCCGTGATCGTCTTCGACGTGCTCTACCGGCTGCTCCGCCACACCTATGGCGCCGATAAGGTCACCTATGTCCGCAACATCACCGACGTCGACGACAAGATCAACGCGCGGGCATTGCGCGATTTCGGCGACCGTATCGCCGACGGTTCGATGAGCCTCAATGAGGCCATCCGCGCCGTCACCGGCAAGACGGAGAGCCAATTCCACGAGGACGTGGCCTCGCTCGGTTGCCTCAAGCCGACCGTCGAGCCACGCGCCACCGACAACATTCCGCAGATGATCACGATCATCCAGCGGCTGCTCGACATGGGCCACGCCTATGTCGCCAGCGGTTCGGAAGGCCATGAAGTGCTGTTTTCGACAGCTTCCATGGCCGATTACGGCATGCTGTCAAAGCGCAAGCTCGAAGACCAGCAGGCAGGCGCCCGCGTCGCGGTCGAAAGCCACAAGATGAACCCGGCCGATTTCGTTTTGTGGAAGCAGTCCGCTGACACAGAGCCAGGCTGGCCGGCGAGCTTCACCTTCGAGAAGATCACCACGCCGATCTATGGGCGTCCCGGCTGGCATATCGAATGCTCCGCCATGTCCGACCGCTATCTCTGGGAAGAGATCAAGGATCGCCTGTCCCCCAAGGCGAAAGCCAAGCCGCACCAGTTCGACATCCATGGCGGCGGACTGGACCTGATCTTCCCGCACCACGAAAACGAGATCGCCCAGTCCTGCTGCGCCTTCGACAACGACCTGATGGCGACCGTGTGGATGCATAACGGCTTCCTGCAGGTCGAAGGCCGGAAGATGTCGAAGTCGGAGGGTAATTTCGTCACGATCAACGAGTTGCTGGCGACGGAGAAATTCGGCGGTCGCCAGTGGCCGGGCGAGGTGCTGCGGCTGGCGATGCTGATGACGCATTACCGCGAGCCGATCGATTTTTCGGTGAAGCGGCTTGAGGAGGCGGAACGCCTGCTGGCGAAGTGGCCGGCGGGTGATGCCGGGGATACCGCCCCGGATGCATCGGTTATTGAGGCCCTTTCGGACGACCTGAATACGGTTGCTGCCGTTCAGGCGATTCATGCACTCGCGCAGGCAGCGAATGCGGATCCGTCGAAGCTGCCGTTGTTCGCGGCTTCCGCCGCCTTGCTCAGTGTTGCGCCGAAGAAGGCAGAAGTCAGCGACGACCTCTCCGCCGCCGTCCAGGCCCTCGTCGACCTCAGGCTCGAAATGCTGAAGGCGAAGAACTTTGCCGAGGCCGACCGCATCCGCGACGAGCTTGGCGAAAAGGGCATTCAGCTCAAGGACGGCAAGGACAAGGATACCGGCGAGCGGGTAACGACCTGGGAGGTCAAGCGGTAGTTGCTTGGGGGAAACCGTTGGCATATGCTTGGCATATGCCAACTCAGGAGATGCGAATGGAACTGGAAAGACATGTCCGGATCTTCAAGAACGGTCGCAACCGCGCCGTTCGCATTCCCGTGGAGTTCGACTTCCCCGGTGACGAGGCGATCATGCGCAAGGAGGGTGACAAGATCACCCTAGAACCCGTCCAGGCAAAGAAGGAAAGCATGATCGAATGGCTGCGCCGCCAGGAGCCAATCGAAGAGGACTTCGACTTCGACCTTCGTGAACCGCCAACGCGGGACGTCGAGCTGTGAATACGCCTCGCTACATGCTCGACACGAATATTGTTTCGGACGTGATCCGCAACCCGCATGGATCCGCCGCCACGATGATCGAGAGCGTCGGCGACGCGCAGGTGGCGATCAGTTCGATCGTTGCGTCCGAACTGCGTTTCGGCATTCTGAAACGCAACTCCGAGCGCCTGACGTTCCTGGTCGAAAACCTTCTCGATCGGGTTTCGATCCTGCCCTACGAAGACAAGGAAGCTTCCCATTTTGCCGAGATCCGGCTGGAACTTGAACGCAAAGGCACGCCGATCGGAACGACGGATCTCTTCATTGCCGCGCATGCACGGTCACTCGATGTGACGCTGGTGACCGCAAACATGCGAGAGTTCGAACGCGTGCCCGGCCTCAAGGTCGAGAATTGGGTATTGGCGAAACCATGACCCAGCCCAACCCCAACACAAAGATGCCGAAATGGCTGCTTTACGGGCTGATCGCCAAGGGCGTGCTGATTGCCGTTGTCATCATCGGCGTAACTATTTTCATGACGATACGATGAGGACGAATAGATGAGCGAGATCCATACCGGCGGCTGTCAATGCGGCGCGATCCGGTTCCAGGCGTCGAAGCTGGGCCGGCCGTCGATCTGCCATTGCCGCATGTGCCAGAAGCAGTTCGGCTCCTTCTTCGGCGCCTTCGTCACGGCGGATCAGGCGCATCTGACCTGGACGCGCGGGCAGCCGATGCTCTATCGCTCGTCCGCCAAGGTGAAGCGCGGCTTCTGCGGCAAATGCGGCACGCCGCTCACCTATCAGCATCCCGAGGGGGTGGAACTCGCCATCGGCGCCTTCGACCATCCGGAGCATTTCGAGCCGCAGATCCAGGTGAACCATCACCAGCGGCTGCCCTGGATCGACCATCTCTTCGAAAAGCCCGCATATTCCAGCCCAGAGATGGAGGCCTTTTTCGCCTCGATCGAGAGCTTCCAGCATCCCGACCATGACACGGCTGAGTGGCCGCCGGAGGATGATCAATGACCCGTCAGGTGCATTCCGGCGGCTGCCAATGCGGCGCGATCCGCTACAAGATCGCGGGCGAGCTCGGCTATCCGCATATCTGTCACTGCCGCATGTGCCAGAAGGCGAGCGGCAACTTTTTCATGGCGCTGGCCGGCTCGCGCCAGGAAGATTTTTTGCTGATGCGCGGCGAGCCAAGCTGGTTCCAGTCGTCTGATCCTTGCGGGCGCGGCTTCTGCAAGGATTGCGGTACGCCGCTCTTCTTCCGCACCAAGGGCTCGCCCTATATCAGCGTGACGATCGGCAGTCTCGATAAGCCGGAGCTAGCCCAACCCATTTCGCAGGATGGGGTCGAAAGCCGAGTGCCGTACTTCGACAGACTTTTCGGACTGCCGGAAAAGCAGACCGACCGGTCGGACCTTCCGGCGGGCAATGCCGGGATCGCCGCCACCTCACGGCAACATCCCGATCACGATACGGTGGCCTGGCCGCCGAAAAGGACATGACATGACGAATGAATTGCGGGGCTTTTATCCCGAGATCGAACCCTATGAGACCGGCATGCTAGATGTCGGCGACGGGCATCAGATCTATTGGGAGCGTTTCGGCACCAAAGGTGCCAAGCCTGCCGTCTTCCTGCATGGCGGCCCGGGCGGTGCGACCAGCCCGTCGCATCGCCGCCTCTTCGATCCCGCGCTTTATGATGTGATCCTCTTTGACCAGCGCGGCTGCGGCAAGTCCACGCCGCATGCCTCGATCGAGGCCAATACGACCTGGCACCTGGTCGCCGATATCGAGCGGCTGCGTCAGATGATCGGCGCTGAAAAGTGGCTCGTCTTCGGCGGTTCCTGGGGTTCGACGCTGGCGCTTGCCTATGCCGAAACCCATCCGGAGCGCGTGTCCGAACTCGTGCTGCGCGGCATCTACACGCTGACCAAGGCCGAGCTCGACTGGTACTACCAGTTCGGCGTCTCCGAGATGTTCCCCGACAAGTGGGAGCGTTTTTGCGCGCCGATCCCGGAAAATGAGCGTCGCGAGATGATGGCGGCCTATCGTCGCCGGCTGACCGGTACCGACCGCGAGGAGCAATTGCGCTGCGCGATGGCCTGGAGCTCCTGGGAAGGCGAGACGATCACGCTTCTGCCGAACCCTGATTATTCCGGCCATTTCTACGACGCGGACTTCGCACTCGCCTTCGCGCGCATCGAAAACCACTTCTTCGTCCATGCCGGTTGGCTGGAGGAGGGTCAGCTCTTGCGCGATGCCTACAAGCTGAAGGACATTCCCGGCGTGATCATCCACGGCCGCTACGACATGCCCTGCCCGGCGAAATATGCGTGGGCTCTGCACAAGGCCTGGCCGAAGGCGGATTTCCACCTGATCGAGGGGGCAGGTCATGCCTATCTGGAGCCTGGCATTCTCGACCAACTGATCCGGGCGACGGATCGGTTTGCGGGGAAGAACTGAAGTAAAGATTGCCCTCACCCTACCCTCTCTCCGCAAGCGGGGAGAGGAAGTGAGATCACCGAATTGCCTGAGGACAACAGCATGACGCTTGAAAAGATCACTCTGTTCGACACGACGCTCCGCGACGGCCAGCAGACGCCGGGGATCGATTTTTCCGTCGAGGACAAGATCGCGATCGCGGCCATGCTGGACGAGTTCGGCATCGACTTCATCGAGGGCGGCTATCCCGGGGCAAACCCGACCGACACGACATTCTTTTCCAGGAAGCGCACGCACAAAGCCGGCTTCGTCGCCTTCGGCATGACCAAGCGCGCCGGCATTTCCGCCTCCAACGATCCGGGCCTCAGCCAGCTTATCCAATGCAAGGCGGATGCCGTCTGTCTGGTCGCCAAGAGCTGGGACTATCATGTGAAGGTCGCGCTTGGCTGCACCAACGAGGAGAACCTCGAGAGCATCCGCGACAGCGTGCACGCCGTGGTCGAAGCGGGCAAGCTTTCCATGGTCGATTGCGAACACTTCTTCGATGGCTACAAGGCCAATCCGGACTATGCCATCGCCTGCGCCAAAGAGGCCTATCAGGCCGGCGCCCGCTGGGTGGTGCTCTGCGACACCAATGGCGGGACACAGCCGCCGGAGATCCGCGAGATCGTCTCGGCGGTGATTGCCTCCGGCATCCCCGGTTCTTCGCTCGGCATCCACGCGCATAACGACACCGGCCAGGCAGTTGCAAATTCGCTCGCCGCCGTCGAAGCCGGCGTGCGGCAGATCCAGGGCACGCTGAACGGCATCGGCGAACGCTGCGGCAATGCCGATCTCGTCACGATCATCCCGACGCTCTGTCTCAAGGAGACCTATGCGTCGCGCTTCGAGACGTCGGTCGACAAGGAAAAGCTGGTTGGCCTGACGCGTCTGTCGCGCGCCTTCGATGAGCTGCTCAACCGCTCGCCGAATCATCAGTCGCCTTACGTGGGCGGCTCGGCCTTTGCCACCAAGGCCGGCATCCATGCCTCGGCGCTGCTCAAGGACCCGAAGACCTATGAGCATGTCGAGCCGGAAAGCGTCGGTAATTTCCGCAAGGTCATGGTGTCGGATCAGGGCGGCAAGGCGAACTTCCTCAACGAGCTGAAGCGTCGCGGCATCACGGTTGCCAAGGACGATCCGAAGCTCGACACGCTGATTTCCGTCGTCAAGGAACGCGAGGCCTCGGGCTATGCCTATGAGGGGGCCGATGCGAGCTTCGAGCTTCTGGCGCTGAAGACGCTCGGCACCGTGCCTAATTTCTTCGCGGTTGAAAGCTTTCGAGTCATGGTCGAGCGGCGCTTCGATAGCCACGGCAAGCTGAAGACGGTCTCTGAGGCGGTGGTCCGGGTGATCGTGGACGGCGAGACCGTCATGTCGGTCGCGGAAGGCGATGGTCCGGTCAACGCGCTCGACATCGCGCTGCGCAAGGACCTCGGCAAGTATCAGGCGGAAATTCTCGACCTCGAACTGGCGGACTACAAGGTGCGTATCCTGAACGGCGGCACCGAGGCCATCACGCGCGTTCTCATCGAGTCCACCGATGCCACCGGCGCCCGCTGGTGGACGGTCGGCGTGTCCGAAAACATCATCGACGCCTCCTTCCAGGCGCTGATGGACAGTATCGTCTACAAACTGATGAAGAACCGCGAACTGGCGGGACAGATCGCGGCGGAGTGAGATCGGCCGCGCCCAAACGATCGGTCTGCCTGAACGATGCTTCACAGAAATGAATTGGCGCCTGCAACCTTGCAGGCGTAATCCCGTTTCCAAGCATAACAAAAGTCAGGAAACACCATGGCCGACGTCTCCGCTCCTGCCGAGAACCGGGACAGCCTGAACGGCTTTCTCTTTGCGCTCTCGGCCTATCTGCTGTGGGGCTTCCTGCCGCTCTACATGAAGGCGCTCGCGCATATCTCACCCGCGGAGGTGATCGCGCATCGCATCCTCTGGTCGATCCCGGTCGCCGGCCTCCTCCTGATCATCCTCAAGCGCACCGACGAGTTGAAGAAGGCGATGCGCAATCCGCGCATGCTCGGCATGGCCGCCGTGACGGCGACGCTGATCAGCGTCAACTGGGGCATCTATGTCTGGGCGATCGGGGCCGGCCATGCGCTGGATACGGCGCTCGGCTATTTCATCAACCCGCTTTTCTCGATCCTGATGGGCGCGGTAATCTTGAAGGAAAAGCTGAAGCGCACGCAGATTGCGGCCTTGGCACTCGTCGTGCTCGCCGTCGTGATCCTCACGGTCGAAGCGGGCCGGCTGCCGATCGTCGCGCTGGCGCTCACATTCTCCTGGGGCTTCTATGCCTTCTTCCGCAAGACGCTGCCGATCGGGCCGAACCAGGGCTTCCTGCTGGAAGTGCTGCTGCTGTCGCCGATCGCGCTCGGCTATCTCGTCTATCTCAACCTTGAGGGCGGCGGACATTTCCTGATGGGCAACACGACCGATACGGTCCTGCTCGCCTCGGCGGGGCTGGTGACGGCAGTGCCGCTGATCCTTTATGCCAACGGCGCCAAGCTGTTGCGCCTCTCGACCATCGGAATCATGCAGTATATCGCGCCATCGATGATCTTCATCACCGCCGTATTCGTCTTCAACGAACCCTTCAGCGCCGCCAAGGCCGTCGCCTTCCCGCTGATCTGGGCAGCTCTCGTGATCTATACGCTGCCGATGCTTCGGCAGCGCTGATCAGTACTCAAGTTCAGAGCTTGGAAATCGTTTCCGGGTCGCCTTCAGGCGCCTCGGTCTCGGCCCAGCGCGTTTCGATCGCCGGCACGATATCCTCGATCCGGTCGATGACCAGCGGCCGCACGAGATGGGCCGTGTGGATGAAGCCGGAGGCCGACATGTGGTCGATCAACTCCAGCATGGGCTTCCAGAAGTCGTTCACATTGGCAAAGACCATCGGCTTGGCATGACGGCCGAGCTGGCCCCAGGTCATGATCTCGACGATCTCCTCCAGGGTGCCGATACCGCCCGGGAGAGTCACGAAAGCGTCAGAGCGTTCGAACATGGCATGCTTGCGCTCATGCATATCCTTGGTGATGATCAATTCGTTCAGCTGGCCGAGCGAATGCCGCGTCGCTTCCATGTCGACGAGAAATTCGGGTATGATGCCGGTGACATGACCGCCGGCCGAGAGCACGCCCGAGGCAACTGCCCCCATGATGCCCTTGGTGCCGCCGCCATAGACGAGGCGGAGGTTGTTTTCGGCCAGCGCGCGGCCGAAGTTTCGGCCGGCCTCCATGAAGGCGGGATCGCGTCCGGGCTGGGAGCCACAATAGACGCAGACGGATCGAATCGGGGTTTTCTGTTCGCTCATGCGAAGCAAAAAACAGTCTGCGCTGACCAAGGTCAACAAAATTGGCTGAAAACCCTTGTCCAGCCGGGTGGATTGATCCATCGCCGCTTGTCGATTCATCAGGTTGACGCTAGCAATTCCAAGGGAATGGCGGCTGTTCCGCCGGGAGACTTGAGAAATGAAGAACCGTGCCCTCTGGGTGGTCCTGATCGTCCTTGCCATCGTCAGCCTGCTGATGGTCTTCGTCATCATGCCACGGCTCAACTCACCGGTGGGAGATCTGCCGACCGTGAACGCTGCCGCTGATGCCGTGAAAGCGGCAGCGGATGAGGCCAAGGCCACCGCCGAGACTGCAGTCGCCGATGCCGCTGCGACCGCGAGCCAGAAGATGGATCGCCTGAAGGCCGAGGCAGAAAAGGCCGTCGATGGCATCTCGGCGCTGTTTGCCGATGGCCGCACGCCGGGCATCGAAGCCTATACCGCCGCCAAGACACTGGCTCAGGGTGCCCTGCAGGCTCTCTCTTCGATCGAGATCCCAGAAGGCCTCGATGCGACGATCATGGATGGGATCAAGACGGTACAGGCGGATGCTGCGCGGGCTCTGGAGATGCTTCAGCAGCTGCCGGCTGATCCGGCAAAGGCCGCCGGCCTCGTCGCCTCGATCAAGGATGCGCTGCTCGGCAAGCCGATCACCACCCCCGCTCCGGTCGCCGAGACGCTGGCGGCCGTCGCACCGCGCTTCGACGTCCTTCGCGTAGAGCCAGATGGCTCCACGGTCATTGCTGGCAATGCCGTGCCCGGCGCCACCGTCGAGATCCTCAATGGCGACCAGGTCATTTCCTCGCAGACGGTCGACGGCACCGGCGATTTCGCCGCCGTGCTTGATCAGCCGCTGCCGCCCGGCGACCACGCGCTGCAGATCCGCGCCACCGCTCCCGACGGCAAGGTCGTCACCTCGGAAGAGGTTGCGACGATTTCCGTACCCGAAGGTGGCAAGGGCGAGCTCCTGGCCATGGTGTCTAAGCCTGGCGAGGCGAGCCGGTTGATCACGCTTCCCGGTTCCGAAAATGCTGCGGCATTGGCAAGCCAGCCGGCAGCAGCAACTGATACCGCCACGCCGGCTGCAGCACCTGCCACACAGGCTGGTGGCGTCACCCTGCCCGACCTTCCTGCTGCGGCGACCGAGCTTGCCGGCTCGGCACCTGCCATGCCCGGCATGACCGACACGGCTGCAGCATCCGCATCGGAACCGGTGGCCGAAGAACCCGCCGCCCTTCCCGGCGCAACCGAGGTCCAAGTCACAGCTGTGGAGATCGAAGGCGATCGTATTTTCGTCGCCGGAAAGGCACGCGCCGGAGCCACGGTTCGCGGCTTTGCAAACAAGGCCGCCATCGGTGAGGCTGTGAGTGATGGGAATGGTAATTTCGTCATTGAAGGCGAAATGAAACTCGACGTCGGCAACCACATCATCGAGGTTGAATTGCTGGATACCGCCGGCAAGGTTGTCGTACGCGCCTCGGTGCCGTTCGAGCGTCCCGCCGGCGAGCAGGTCTCCGTCGTTGCCCAGACGGGAGCGGGCGCGGAGTCTTCGCCGACAAGCCCCGAACAGGCGGAATTCGAGCGTCTCAGGATCTCGTTGACCAAGGCTGTGACGATCCTGGAAAACCTGTTCGCCAACGGTCAGAAGCCGGCGCTGGAGCAGGCGGCAGCGGCGCGGTCTGCAACGGAAATCGGATTGCAGTCGATCATCGGCTTCCGTCCGTCTCCGAATGTTGGTCCTGAACTTGCAGCCGCCTTTAGCAGCCACGCCGCCAAGGCACGGGAGGCGCTCGCGCTCTTGCAGCCGATTCCAAACGGCAATGTGGACGCATTGGGCGCCGCCCTGCCGCAGCTCGTCGCGCTGATCCGTGATCTCCTCAACGATCCGGCACCTGCTCCTGCTGCACAAGCACCGGCCGCACAGCCGGAGGCCGGTGTTGCGTCAAGCTCGCCTGCCCCGGAAACGGCGGCGGCCTCCGGCGAGCCGAAAACCATCCAGCAGGCGCCGCTCGAACAGAGCGACAGCAGCGTCATCATCCGCCGCGGCGACACGCTCTGGCAGATTTCGCGACGGGTCTACGGTCAGGGTGTCCGCTACACCACCATCTATCTCGCCAACGAGAACCAGATCAACAATCCGGACCTGATCGAGCCCGGCCAGATCTTCATGGTGCCGCGCGATGCGCTTCCCAATGCGGAAGAAATTCATCGCAAACGTCTGCGCGGCGAGGCGGTGAACTGAGCTTTCACAGTTCCGTTATTGTATTCGCGCGAACTGGAACCTAATTGAGTGATAGCGGCGACTCCTCCGAGGGGTCGCCGCTTTTTGATCTTGATACAAGCGAGAGGGTCAGGGATGGCAGAGGCGAAGAAGAAGACGGTATCGGCCGACGACGGCAACCCTATGCAGACCCTCGTCAACCTCTGGCCCTATATGTGGCCGGCGGACCGCTTCGACCTCAAGATGCGGGTCGTGTGGGCAACCGTCTTCCTGATCATCTCGAAATTCGTGCTGATCCTCGTCCCCTATTTCTTCAAATGGGCGACCGATGCTCTCGACGGGCGGCTGGACATGGCAGGCCTGCTCCCGACTTTCCTTCTCGGGGCAGTCGCGCTCGTCATCTTCTACAATCTTACCCGTATCCTGCAGGTCGGCCTCAACCAGCTTCGCGACGCGCTGTTTGCCAGCGTCGGACAGCATGCGGTGCGCCAGCTCGCCTACAAGACTTTCGTGCATATGCATCAGCTGTCGCTGCGCTTCCACCTGGAGCGCAAGACGGGCGGGCTTTCGCGCATCATCGAGCGCGGCACGAAGGGCATCGAGACGATCGTCCGCTTCACCATTCTCAATTCGATCCCGACGTTGATCGAGTTCATCCTGACGGCCGCAATCTTCTGGTGGACCTACGGCTTCTCCTATCTCGGCGTCACCGCCTTCACCGTCTGGGCCTATATCTGGTTCACCATCCGCGCCTCCGACTGGCGCATCGGCATTCGCCGCGCGATGAACGACAGCGACACGGATGCCAACACCAAGGCGATCGACTCCCTTCTCAACTTCGAGACGGTAAAATATTTCGGCAACGAGGAGATGGAGGCCAAGCGCTTCGATGCCTCGATGGCGAAGTACGAGAAGTCCGCGACCCAGGTCTGGACCTCGCTCGGCTGGCTGAACTTCGGCCAGGGCCTGATCTTTGGCGTGGGCACCGCGATCATCATGGTGATGTCGGCGCTTGCCGTGCAGCGCGGCGAACAGACGATCGGCGACTTCGTCTTCGTCAACGCCATGCTGATGCAGCTGTCGATCCCGCTCAACTTCATCGGCTTCGTCTACCGCGAAATCCGCCAGGGTCTGACCGACATCGAACAGATGTTCGATCTCCTCCAAGTCGAAGCCGAAGTGGTGGACAGCCCCGCCGCCAAGCCGCTCGTCATTGCGCAGGGCGCCATCGCCTTCAAGGACGTGCATTTCCACTATGACCCTGAGCGACCGATCCTCAAAGGCGTCTCCTTCGAGGTCCCGGCCGGCAAGACGGTGGCCGTGGTCGGGCCGTCGGGTGCCGGCAAGTCCACCATTTCCCGCCTGCTCTATCGCTTCTACGATGTGCAGCAGGGCTCCATCACCATAGATGGACAGGACGTGAGGGACATCACGCAGAAATCGCTGCGCGCGGCCATCGGCATGGTGCCGCAGGATACCGTACTGTTCAACGATACCATCGCCTACAACATCCGCTATGGCCGACCGGGCGCTGCGGAAGATGACATCGTCCAGGCGGCAGAAATCGCGCAGATCTCGAACTTCATCAAGGACCTCCCCGATGGCTTCGACACCAAGGTCGGTGAACGCGGGCTTAAACTGTCAGGCGGCGAAAAGCAGCGTGTGGCGATTGCCCGCACGGTTCTCAAGGCGCCGCCGATCCTGATCCTCGACGAGGCAACCTCGGCGCTCGATACGACCACAGAGCACGAGATCCAGTCTGCCCTCGACATCGTTTCGAAGAACCGCACGACGCTTGTCATCGCTCACCGTCTCTCGACCGTCGTTGCCGCCGACGAGATCATCGTTCTGAAGGGCGGCGAAATTGCCGAACGTGGAAGCCATAGCGAGCTTCTGGCCCAGGACGGCCTTTATGCCTCGATGTGGAACCGTCAGCGGGAGGCGACGCAGGCAGAGGAAATGCTTCGGCAGGTGCGCGAAAGCGACGAACTCGGCGTCGTTGTCCGGCGCCCGCCAGCCGTCTGACGCGGCTGGTCAGCGACAGAGGACGATCAGTCCGCCCGGCATAGCCGATTGCGCCCGTCGCGCTTGGCCCGGTACAGTGCGAGATCGGCACGCCGCAGCGCGTGGTCGATCGTCTCCTGCAGCGGATCGAAATCGGCAAGGCCGATGCTGATGGTGCCGACCGTGCCTATGCCGGTCACTACCGCGCAGTAGCGAGCGATATCGGCCCGCATCCGCTCGAGGATGGCAGCGGCCTGAGACGCATTGTCGCCAGTGAAGAAGGCAAAGAACTCTTCCCCTCCGGCACGTGCAATCAGAACCCCCTCCTCCTCATGGGCCCGCAGGGTGTCGACAATCGAACAGAGGGTTACGTCTCCCTCGCCATGCCCCAGCTCGTCGTTGATCGACTTGAAGTGGTCGATGTCGATGACGGCCACGGCGAAGCTCCGCTCACCTTCATTCGCCGTCTCGATTGCGGAACCCGCTACCTGGAAGAACTTGCGGCGGTTGTAGGCATTGGTCAGCGGATCGCGTTCGGCAGCTGCGGTCAGGCGTGCCTCGAGTTCCTTGCGTTCTGTAATGTCGATCAGCACACCTGCAATGCCGCGCAGGCCGCCTTCGGGAGAGGCGACACAGGCCTTGTGCAGCATGATGTGACGTACGCCCGTGTCGGGAACGCAGACATCTGTCTCGAGCCTGATGGCGCCGCCCCTGCGCATCACTTCGAGATCCGATTCCCGATGTGCTTCGGCAACATCCGGCGGGAGAAAATCGGCGAGTGTGTAACCAATGACGCGGTCGCGTTCCGTGCCGACGAAATGGCTGAACGCCGTGTTGCAGCCAAGATACCGGCCGCCGACGTCTTTCAGGTATATCGGCGTCGGCAGATGGTCCAAGCCGTCCTGCCAGGCATCGAGCTTGTCCTGCAGCGCGGCGAGCGTCTTTTCATGCGTCTGCAGCAGGGTGAGGTGACGCTTGGCGCGCAAGAGGCAGCGCAGCAGCTGTGGGGTGCCCTCCTCCATGAGAAGGTCGTCCACCCCCGCGTCGAAGAGTTCCGCCTGAAACTCTGATGTCGCCGATCCGGTTACCGCGACCAGGTAAAGGCGATCGCCGCAGATCTCACGGAGCCGAACAACCTGGGCGATCAAGCTCTTGTCAGCGCAATCAAGGAAGCAAAGCGACGAGGCACGCAGTGCCTCCGGAGCCGCGATGCCAGACGGCGACAGCGACGCGATCAAAGCTGGCGGCGGCAGTCCGCGAGAGGAATGCCAGGATATCGTGGCGAGCGTTACCGTGTCCGAATCCGGTTCAATTTGCCTGGCGAGCTGCAACGGTCATCCCTTGCCCGGACGGCTCCGAAAACGGCACCGCATTCCGGATCCTGCTTAAATCCAACACCCCTTTTTTAGGGTGCAGTTATTTACAAAGTCTCGCCAGGCTCATGAGCAATTGAGCTTTTTTTTGGGCCAGGTGTGGATTGTCACATGTGCTTTAGCGCGCCTTGATTTGACCGGCGGCATTGCCCATCTGCGGCTTTCAGAGTAGTCACGGGCGACACAATTCAAAGACCGAGGACCCCATGGATCTGTTCGAAACCATCCGCAAGACGATCGTGCCCGTGCACAAGGAAGGCTATCCTTTCGTTGCCGCCTTCTTCGTTGCATCGCTGGTGCTCGGCTGGATCTGGGATCCGCTTTTCTGGATCGGCCTGATCCTCACCCTCTGGTGCGCCTACTTCTTCCGCGATCCCGAGCGCGTCACACCGCAGGACGACGATCTGGTCATCAGCCCGGCCGACGGCCGCGTTTCCTCGGTACAGATGGTCGTTCCGCCGCAGGAACTCAATCTCGGCACCGAGCCGATGCTGCGCATCACGGTGTTCATGAATGTCTTCAACTGCCATGTGAACCGGGCACCGATGCGCGGCCGGGTGACGACGATCGCCTATAAGGAAGGCCAGTTCCTGAATGCCGAACTGGACAAGGCAAGCACCGACAACGAGCGCAACGGCCTCGTCATCGACACCAAGCATGGTGCAATCGGCGTCGTTCAGATCGCCGGCCTCGTTGCCCGCCGGATCATCTGCTGGACGAACATGAACGAGCCGCTGGATGCCGGTGAACGCTTCGGCCTGATCCGCTTCGGCTCGCGACTCGATGTCTTCCTGCCGGCGGGTGCCGAGCCGCGTGTTTCGCTTGGCCAGACCGCGATTGCTGGCGAGACCGTGATTGCCGAGTTCGGCTCGACCAAGGGCCCGGTCATCAGCCGTCGCAGCTGAGGAGATATTGATGGACGATCAGACCCCCTCGACCGAATTACGCAGCAGCACCCAGACTGATACGGGTGCGCGCGGCCCGAGGCTCCGCGAAATTCCTCTCCGGCTGATCATTCCCAATCTGATCACTGTGCTCGCGATCTGCGCGGGCTTGACCGGGATCCGGCTGGCCTTCGAAAACCGCTATGAATTGGCGGTTGCCATGGTGCTGGCCGCCGCCTTTCTCGACGGCATCGACGGCCGCGTCGCGCGGATGATGAAGGCGACGTCGAAATTCGGCGCGCAGATGGATTCGCTCGCCGACATCATCAATTTCGGCGTGGCGCCTGCTCTCGTTCTCTATGTCTTCGTTCTCGACCAAGCCCGTTCGCTCGGCTGGATCGCCGCTCTGATATACGCCATCGCTGCCGGGCTTCGGCTCGCGCGCTTCAACGTGATGGATGAGCGCGAGACCAAGGCACCCTGGCAGTCGGAGTTCTTTGTCGGCGTGCCGGCACCTGCGGGTGCAGCCCTCGTGCTGCTCCCGGTCTATCTCGGCTTTCTCGGCGTGGCACCGGTCGGCATCTTCGCCTATGCCAGCACTGCCTATACCGTCGTCATCGGCTATCTCCTCGTCAGCCGCCTGCCGGTCTGGTCGGGCAAGTCGGAGACGAGCCACATCCGCCGCGATTTGGTTCTGCCGATGATTCTCGGCGTCGTGCTCTATGTGGCGCTTCTGATGAGCTTCACCTGGGAAGTGCTGGTTGTCAGCGTGCTTCTCTATCTCTGCTCGCTGCCGTTCGGCGCCCGAAACTGGCACCGTCGCTACGGCACGCTGACCATTGGCGAAGAATCAGCGGAAAAGGGGCTTTCGGAGATCGATCGGGGCGTCTGACCGGCATTTTCGTTCAAGCTTGAAGTATTTTTGAGCCCCGCCAAGCCGAAAAGCTTGCGCGGGGCTCTCCATATCTACTCTTTTTCTTCAAATTTGATTTGTGTCACAGCAACGGCCACGCTTTTGTCATGATCTCCGCAGAGAGAGCCGCAAACAAAAAACACCGGTCAGGAAACACTCCAAGGAACATGATGATGACGACTGAGAATCAAGCCGAGCAGCAGAAGCCGGCAAACGAGAATCTCGCCGCGAAGTACCGCCCAGTCGGCCTCAAGGCCGTTCTCGCTGCAGCTCTCATGCTGAAGCCCAAGGTGGCACCGAAGATCGCCTGAAGTCTTTCAGGAAGACCGCAATTCTGTGCATGGGAAGCTCGCTTGCCGTCCCGGAAATTGCCTAGAACAGGCTCATCTGCCCGTCGCCGGACTTGTCCGCGATGGGCTTTTGTTTTTTCGGCTGGAGCGCAACTGGGGTCTGGAGTTCCGGACCCACATTGGCGACCTTGTTGACGAGGTCGGACACCGGGATCGCCTCGAAATAGTCCTCCGCTGCGGGCTGCAGAAGATCTGCCACATCGCGCGGCTCACCATGGCGGCAATCGAGCCAGCGGCTGAAATCCTGCGGCTGGATCACCACAGGCATGCGATCATGGATCTCGCCGATGGCCCTGTTTGCCCCGACCGTCAGGATACAGCCAGTATCGAGCTCGGAGCCGTCCTTCGACATATAGGTTTCCATCAGCCCGCCGAAACAGACGATCCCGCCGCTCCTCGGGCGGATCCAGTAGGCCTGCAGCTTTTCGCCGCTCTCCTTTGGCGGCCGGTGCCATTCGTAGAAGCCGGAGGCTGGAACAAGAATACGCCGGTGCCGCATCGCCGCGCGAAAGGATGCCTTCTCGTTTGCCGTTTCGGAACGGGCATTGATCAGCAATGTGAATTCCTTGGGGTCCTTGACCCAGGACGGGATGAGGCCCCAGCGCACCAGCACAGCCATGCGATCCGGCCGGTTCGAACCGGGCTCCGCAGGCGGGGACGCCACCGCCACGAGGATCGGCTGCGTCGGCGCGATATTGTAGCGCGGCGGGAAGCCCTCGAGCTCCATCACGCCGAGGATCTCCGCCACTTCTTCCGGGCTCGCAGTCAGGGCAAAACGTCCGCACATGTGACGTAGATGGCAGTCCCACCCGCCAGGGTCAAGGCGTGACGCGATGCTTGCAGGGGGCGGCAAAGCCCGCGATAATCGTGGCATACTGCTTCGTCGCCGCGGTGCGATCTTTCGACCGGAGTTTCCAGTTCATGAGCATGCCTCGCCTCGCCTCTTCCGCCATCGTCGAGCGGGCCGGGCGTTATCTCCTTGTCCGGCGCGGCAATCCGCCGGCGGCGGATCTCTTTGCCTTTCCCGGGGGGCGCGCCGAGCCGGGCGAAATGCCGGAGGAAACGGCACTCAGGGAGCTGTTCGAGGAAACCGGGATCGTCGGGCGTAATCCGCGTCTATTCGAGACGGTCGAGCTTCTGCCGGAGGCCGGCGTCGCGGGCAGCCATTTCCTGCTTTCTGTGTTCCAGGTGGAAGCCGATGCGACGGGCGAAGCGGAAGCTAGAAGCGACGCGCTAGAGGCAGGCTGGTTTCTTCCGGAGGAAGTGCTTGAGCTTCCCATCCCCGAGAGCGTGCGCGACTGCATCCTGCGCCTGTCGTCAGCGACCCCGCGCGAGGGTGCAGCATGAGCAAGATCACGAAGTCCCTCCTCCTCACAGCGGTTCTTCTGGCAATCGCCGGCCCGGTGGCTGCGCAGGGCAGCACTGAGGCTATCGTTCCGCCCGCGGCCGACACCGAGAAGCCGACGCCCTACGATGACCGTCTCGCGCGGCTTTCGGAGATCATCGGAGCCGTTCACTACCTGCGCAATCTCTGCAAGGCGGATGGGGAACCGGAATGGCGTCAGTCGTTGCAGGGCCTGCTGGACGCCGAAACGCGCGCCGAGCCGAAGCGCCGGGCACGGATGACGGCTGCCTACAACCGAGGCTACCGTTCTTTCGCCTCCGTCTATACCTCTTGCACGCCGGCCGCAGTTCGTGCAGAGCAGAATTACCGTATCGAAGGCGCAACACTTGCCACAGAAATTACCGCACGTTTCGGAAATTAACGATTAATTCACCTCTTTTGGTCTGCCCCCGTGTCGTTTTGGCAAAAGGCTGATAGGGTCGTTAAGGACTGAGTAAGTGCTTCGAGGAATGCCCATGGAACCGCGCCGCAACGAAATCGACGAGATGATCGTTCACGAGAAGATGCAGGCTGCGCTGGAATACCAGAACGAGGCCTGGGCAGACGGCATGGCCGACGGAATCGAGCCCGAGATCATCGCCGAGGCGTCCTTTGCGCTGGCGATGCGCGAGACCATCCGCATTCATGGCGAACATGGCGCCGAGGCTGTTCTCGACGCGCTCAAGGCCCGGCTGCTCGCCGGCGAATTCTCGCCCGAACGCCAGCTTCAGTAAGACAGCAATCGAGGGACACAATGATGATCTCGTCGCGGGTCAGGCTCCTCCGCTTGACGAGCGCGCTGACGCTCATGCTTGCCTCCACGGTGACGGCTCTGCCTGCCTTCGCCCTCTCCGACATCAAGGATATCACGCCGCCTGCCGCCGAATCGTCAGAGCCGCCGTCGAACGAGGAACTTGATGTCATCGAGGATTCGATCCCGGTGATCCCCGATCCGGATCCGCTGATCCGTTCACCTGAGCCGGAACAGGTCGAAGATGCCGAGCGCGTCGAGCCCGCCGGTCCGCCGGCCGAAGTCATCTATGACATCGAGAAGGCGCCGGAACCCGTACGGCGCATGCGCGAACTCATCATTGAGGCCGCAAAGACCGGCGACATCTCGAAGCTGAAGCCGCTGATGAACCCTGGTCCGGACCAGACTGCGGTGCCGCTTCAAGCGCCGGACCAGGACCCGATCGAGGCGCTGAAGGCGATCTCCGGCGATAGCGACGGCGTCGAGATCCTGGCCATCCTGCTCGATATTTTCTCCACCGGCTTCGTGCAGCTCGACAAGGGCACGGCGGACGAGGCCTATGTGTGGCCCTATTTCGTCGGAAAATCGCTTGGCCTGCTGACGCCGCAGGAGAAGGTCGAACTGCTGCGCATCGTGACGGCCGGTGACGTCGCGGAGATGCAGGAATACGGCAATTACAACTTCTTCCGCGTCGGCATCACACCCGACGGCCGCTGGAAGTTCCTCTCCGTCGGCGACTGACCACGATCCAGATTGTCGGCCAAACTGTGGGCTGTGATCGGAACTGCTTGTCGTCTAGACTGGCAGCGCCTAACTCAGTCGGCATCGAAACAGCCCGGTGGACCCCATGCCCTCAGCCTTCCTGCCCGATCGCGCCTTTGTCCGAATAACGGGGGCGGATGCCGAGCACTTTCTGCAGAATCTCATCACCACCGATCTCGGGACACTTGCGGCCCATGAGTGGCGTCCAGGCGCGCTTCTGACGCCACAGGGCAAGATCTTCTATGATTTCCTGATCTCCCGCAGCGATGACGGTTTCCTGATCGATATCCGCGCCGATCAGTTGGAAGCCTTCGTCAAGCGCATGACGATGTACAAGCTGCGCGCTGCCGTGACGATCGAGACGCTGCCGGAAACGGGGGCGACGGTCATCTGGGGCGAGGCCAGCGACGGCGCCGCCGACCATCGATTCGCGCTCGCCGGAACCGAAGTTCGCCGCCAACCGGGCCGGATCGATGGTGCTGGCGACCGGGGCGCTTACGATGCGCTTCGCATTCTCCACGGCGTGCCGGAATCGGGGCAGGACTACGCGCTTCAGGATGCCTTTCCGCACGACATCCTCTTCGACAAGTCGGCTGGTGTCTCCTTCCGCAAGGGATGTTATGTCGGCCAGGAAGTGGTGTCGCGCATGCAGCATCGCTCGACCGCACGGCGGCGCGTGGTAATCGTCTCTGGCGAAGCGCCGCTTCCCGCGTCCGGCTCAGAGATCACCATTGCCGGCAAGACCATCGGCGCGCTCGGCACCGTCGCAGGCGAGCGCGGGCTTGCGATTGTCCGCATCGACAAGGCCGGCGAAGCCATGGCAGCCGGCGAGCCAATTCTTGTCGGTGACGTGCCGGTATCGGTTGCCCTTCCCGGCTGGACGGGACTGACGTTCCCCAGCTCGGCCGAGGAGGCCTGACATGGGTTCGGCTGCCGCTCTGCCCTCCGCCCGTGCCTGGCAACGCATGCTCTCCGGTCGGCGTCTCGACCTGCTCGACCCCTCGCCGCTTGATGTCGAGATCACCGATATCGCCCATGGGCTTGCCCGCGTCGCCCGCTGGAACGGGCAAACCTCCGGCGATCATGCCTTTTCCGTTGCCCAGCACAGCCTGATCGTCGAGGACATCTTCCGCCGCTCAAATCCAAAGGCCACGGCCGACGAGTTGATGGTCGCGCTGCTGCACGACGGGCCTGAATATGTCATCGGCGACATGATCTCGCCGTTCAAGGCCGTCGTCGGTGGCGGCTACAAGGTCGTGGAAAAACGCCTGGAGGCGGCCATCCATTTGCGCTTCGGCCTGCCTGCCCATCCGAAAGCGGCGCTGAAGGACCTGGTCAAGAAAGCCGACATGATCTCTGCCTATTTCGAGGCAACCGTGCTCGCCGGCTTCGCCGAGGCCGAAGCCCGCAAGCTGTTCGGCCAGCCCAAGGGCTTCACCCGCGACACGATCCTGATCGAACCACTGCCCGCCTATCAGGCACAGGCAAAGTTCCTCGAACGCTTCGAGGAGATCGAGGCTGACAGGCAGTCGACGACCTGGGCCAGCGCATGAGCGTCATCGTCGTTTCACCGCTCGCCCGAATTGCCGAGATGGCCGTGCGTCACAAGGCGCGCGAAATGATCAGCCTGCTCGCTGCCAATCAGGATTTTCACCGGCCGGCGGTGATCCAGGCCGAGCGGCATCTGAAGCTTGCGATGAACGACATCAGCTTTGCCGGGACCGGCGATCTGATCGCGCCGCAGGAAGCACATGTCGCCGAGATCATCGGTTTCGCAAAGGCCTGGGATCAGACCCAGCCGCTTGTCGTTCACTGCTGGATGGGCGTGTCGCGGTCCCCGGCAGCGGCGATGATCGCAAGCCTTGCGGTTGCTCCCGACGATGACGACGACGCGCTGGCGAAGCGTTTGCGCGAAGCCTCGCCCTTTGCCACGCCCAACATGAGGCTGGTGGAGATCGGCGACGAGATGCTCGGTCGTGGCGGACGCTTCGCGAAGGCGGTGAAGGCGCTGGGGCGGGGCACCGATGCCGACGGCAACACTCCGTTTGTATTGCCGCTTCCCCCGCGGGAACCCATCCAGTCATGACGGCACCGGCGGAGATCGAGATCGGGCTCAATGCCGCGATCGTCGCCATCAACGCCCGCACCCCACGCCTGCTCGTGGTCGGAGAGGACGGCAACGCACTTGATGCGCTGCCCTTCGGACCCTTCGATCCAAACCGGCACCGGACGATGGAGATGTCGCTTCGGCATACCGTCGAAGCACAAACGGCGCTGGAACTGGGTTACATCGAGCAACTTTATACCTTCGGGGATCGCGGCCGCCACAAGATGCCCGGCGACCAGGGGCCGCATATCGTGTCGGTCGGCTATCTCGCGCTGACGAGGCTCGACACCGACGGCGATGCACGGCTGGAACTGTCCGGAGCCCGGTGGCGTGACTGGTACGGATATCTTCCCTGGGAGGACTGGCGGCAGGGGCGACCGGCTCTCTTGGACCGTGTCATCCTGCCAGCGCTGACCGCATGGGCAGAAGAGGCGTCGGCCGCCTCGCGCCGCTCACGGCTGCGACTTGCTTTTGGTCTCGATGACTTCCCCTTCGACGAAGAACATGTGCTTGAGCGCTACGAGCTTCTCTACGAGGCGGGTCTGGTCGAAGAAGCCGTGCAGGACGGGCGGGTCGAGCGATGCCGAACAGGTGTCACCCTGGGGCGGCCGATGCGCCATGACCACCGTCGGATCGCCGCGACGGCGCTTGCCCGTTTGCGCAGCAAGATCAAATACCGGCCCGTCATCTTCGAACTGATGCCGCCGGAGTTCACCCTCACCGAACTGCAGGGCACGGTCGAGGCGATTGCCGGGCACCACGTACACAAACAGAATTTCCGACGCCTGGTCGAAGGCGCCGAACTGGTCGAAGCGACGGGGTCGACACAGGCCGCCACCGGTGGCCGGCCGGCGGCACTCTTCCGTTTCCGTCGTCAGGTGCTCGAAGAGCGGCCGGCTCCGGGCCTCAAGGTCGGAGGCCGGACCAGCGGTTGACCTCGCCTCCCCCTGCCCCATCTAGGCCTTTGACATCAATAGCCCAAGGAGCAGTACGGCATGGAATTGGATACGAACGAAGCGATCCTCGCGACACAGGCAGCACTGGCGCAGGCAAGCCAGCTTGCCGTCCAGTATTCCTTCTCTATCGTCGGAGCGCTTCTTCTCCTGTTCATCGGCTGGTGGCTTGCCGCCCTTCTCAGCCGGTGGACCCATGCCGGTCTCATGCGCGTGCGCGGCATCGACGAGACGCTGGCGCGCTTCTTTGCCAATGTCGTGCGCTACGGCGCCCTCATTCTCGTCTTCGTCACCGTGCTTGGCCAGTTCGGCGTCCAGACCGCCTCGATCATCGCAGCGCTGGGTGCAGCGGGCCTCGCGATCGGTCTTGCGCTGCAGGGCACGCTGCAGAACATTGCCGCCGGCATCATGCTTTTGGTGCTGCGCCCGTTTCGCGTCGGCGAATACATCGACACGGGCTCGATATCGGGGATCATCGTCGAGATCGGACTGTTCGCCACGGAGCTGAAGACGCCTGATGGCCTGTACCGGCTCGCTCCCAATTCGACGCTGTGGAATGTGCCGATCACCAATTTCAGCCGTCTTCCAACACGCCGTTTCGAACTGAAGGTGGGCATCGATTACAATGACGACATCGACCTGGCCGAGAAGATCATGCGCGATCACGCGGAGGCGGATGCACGGGTGCTGAAGGATCCGGCCATCTCCACCCATGTCGACCAGCTGGGCGACAGCGCGGTGGTCATTACGCTGTGGTACTGGACGGCGGCCTCCGACTTCTGGCCGACCTCACGCGAGATGATCAAGAAGGTGAAGAAGTCCTTCGACGAGAACGGGATTTCCATCCCGTTCCCGCAGGTGACCTATCACGGCTCGCCGCAAATGGTCGCCCTACCCGAACGCTTCGTCGACGCTCGGGCGAAGGAAGCCTGAGCGTCACCTGCCGCCACAGGTGCAACCCAGGTTTTGAAATGAGAGGCAGCGGGTCAGCTCTCGCTCTGCTGCCGTGCAGTCTTTTCGAGGTGCCGGTCGATGATACGCTGCATTTCGGCAAGCACTTCCAGCACGCTGACAGTGTCGTCCTCGGTCATGCCCGCAGTGGTCTCGGCTTCCGGGTCCGCCTGCACCTGTTCAGAGCCGGACACGGACTTTTGCTTCACAAGCGTTGAACGCACAGGGGAAATGTCGTCGCAAGCAGATGTCGTGTCGGAGTGACGTCCGTCACAAGCGATTGGTAGATCATTTTTAGTAAAAGATGCAGGTATAGAAGCATCATGGCGGGCATCCCTGCCCAGGGGTGCGCTGTCCGGCTTCAAAAGTGTCGTCGTCATACTTGCCCCTTACACAGTCGTCGTTCCGTCTGCATTACCCCGATGCGATACAAACTGTATGCATGACAAAGGGCTAGGGGATTCGGTTTTGGCGGTCAAAAACCAGGAATCACGGGTAATAACTAGCGAAGCAAATGCTGATATATCAGCAAGGCCTTGGCACACATGGGTTTTCCGGTGCGCGCGGGATCCCAGTGCGTGCTGCACCGCAAAACAATCCGCAAACTTTGTCGTGAGTTCAGCGGAGCGAGATGTCGAGGCCGATGTCGAGTGTCGGGGCTGCCATGGTGATCTTCGAGGTCGAGATATAGTCGACACCCGTCTCGGCGATCGGACGAATCGTCTGCAGGTTGACGTTCCCCGAGGCTTCGAGGACCACGCGCCGGACATCCGAGGCGTAGTCGGCCAGGCTCAGGCCATGATGCCCGCGATTGATCGCGACCGCCTCGCGCAGCAGATCCGGCCCCATGTTGTCGAGCAGGATCACATCCGGTCGTGCGCCGAGTGCTTCGCGCATCTGCTCCAGACCATCAACCTCAACTTCGATCTTCACGAGGTGGCCGGCATAGGCGCGCGCGGCATGGACCGCGGAGGCGACGCCACCGGCAACAGCAATGTGGTTGTCCTTGATCAGGATCGCATCGTCGAGCCCGAAGCGGTGGTTCGAACCGCCACCCAGACGCACCGCGTATTTCTCCACAGCCCTCAGCCCCGGCAGTGTCTTGCGGGTGCACGTCACCCGCGCCTTGGTATGGGTGATCTCGGCAGCAAAGCGTGCCGTGTAGCTGGCCACCCCCGAGAGATGCATGAGGAAGTTCAGCGCAACGCGCTCGGCCGACAGCACCGACCGGGCGTTGCCGGAAACGCGGGCGATCGCCTGCCCCGGCGCTACCGTGTCGCCATCGACAGCAAAGGCCTCGAAGCGCAAGGACGGATCGATCAGACGAAAGGCAGCTTCGGCCAAGGGCAGTCCGGCGACGACGCCGTGTTCGCGGCTGTTCAGATCGGCCACCGCCGTCTTCTCCGGCCCGATCGTCGCATAGGTCGTGATGTCCCCGGCCCGCCCGAGATCTTCGAGGAGTGCGTTGCGGACGAGGTCCTCAATCATCAGGGGCGAAAGCTGAGGGCGAAAGCTCGTGGTCATCTGCGTGGTCTCCTCAGCCGGCCAGTTCGGCGGCAATGCGGTCGGCATCTTTCAGCGTCAGATAGGTGCGATGACGCTGCGCTTCCTCAGGATGCGGATGATCAGCGCGCATATGGGCGCCACGGCTTTCCCTGCGCAGATAGGCGCCAACGGCAATCAGCTTGGCGGTCGCCGTGATGTTGGAGAAGCGCACGCGCGGGCGCTTGCGCTCCAGAGCCACCAGTTCACGGATCAGCACCTTCAGCCCCGCCTCGTCTCTGATGACGCCCGCATGGCGGCTCATCAGACCGCGCAGGTCCTTGAGCTCGGGGCTGTCTTCGACAGTGACGAGGTCATCGTTTTCGCCGGCGCTCGTGCCCCATTCGTAAAGGGCCGATTCCGGCAGCATGCCCTTGATCGATTCGGCGATCCGACCGGCAAAGACGACGGCTTCAAGAAGCGAATTGGAGGCGAGACGGTTTGCGCCATGCACGCCGCTCGAGGTCACCTCTCCCGCTGCCCAGAGGCCATCCAGCGAGGTGCGGCCATCGGCATCCACGAGCACGCCGCCCATGTGATAATGCACCGCCGGGACCACCGGAATGGGCTGGCTCACCGGATCGATGCCGGCGGCGATGCAGGAGGCAAAGACGGTCGGAAAGCGTTTGGCAAAATCCTTGCCGATCGCCTTGGTGCAATCGAGGAAGGCGCCGCGACCGGCCGCCACCTCGGCAAAGACGCCGCGGGCCACGATGTCACGCGGTGCAAGCTCCGCGTCCGCATGCAGATCGGTCATGAAACGATGGCCGGCCGCATTTACGAGCACAGCGCCATCACCGCGCAGGGCTTCGGTCGCGAGCGGCGCCGGGTCCTGGCCAATGTCGATGGCCGTCGGGTGGAACTGGACGAATTCCGGATCGGCGATCATGGCGCCGGCCTTCGCCGCCATGCCGACGCCCGTGCCACGCGCTTCGGCCGGGTTGGTGGTCACAGAATAGAGATGACCGACGCCACCGGAGCAGAGCACCACCGCACGCGCAGGAAAGGCGACGCGCGTCTTCGACTGGCCGGCATCAGGCCTTGCGATGACGCCGGAGACGAAGCGACCTTCGGCAATCAGTTCCTCGACCACATAACCTTCCATCACGCGGATCGACGGCGTGCGGCGGACAGCCGAGATCAGCGCCTCCATGATCGCGCCACCCGCCCTGTCACCGGCCACGCGGACGATCCGACGCTCGGAATGGGCGGCCTCACGCGACAGAAGAAGATGGCCTTCCAGATCGCGGTCGAAGGGCACGCCATAGGCGAGCAGATCATGCACGCGGTCCGGCCCCTCCGAAATCATCAGCCGCGCCATCTTCTCCTCAACCAGCCCGGCACCGGCTGAGACCGTATCGGCGAGATGCTTGTCGAAACTGTCGCCGGGGCTCATGGCCGCGGCGATGCCGCCTTGCGCCCAGGCCGAGGACGCCCCCTGCCCGATCGGGGCGGCGGCCAGCACCGTGACGGGGCGTGGCGCCAGTTTCAGCGCGCAGAAAAGGCCGGCCAGGCCGCCACCGACGATGACAATATCGTCGATGCCCTGCCAGGATTGCGGCCGCATGGATTCAAGATTGGTTGGCATTCAGCCCTCCCCGGCCGGCCGGTATTCAATTCTTCAGATTGATCATCCGCTCCACGGCAAGCCGTGCGCGGCCGGCAATCGCCGGATCAACCGTCACTTCCTCGGTCATGAAGAGCAGGCTGTCGAGGATCTTCGGCAGGGTGATGCGCTTCATGTGCGGACAGAGATTGCAGGGTTTGACGAAATCGACTTCGGGCACCTCGACCTGAATGTTCGAGGCCATCGAGCATTCGGTGACCAAGAGGACCCGGGCCGGGCGCTTTGACTTGACGTAGTCGATCATGCCCTTGGTCGAGCCGGCATAGTCGGAGACGGCAAGCACGCTCGGATGGCATTCCGGGTGAGCGACGATCTCGATGCGCGGATCGGCGCGCTTGTATTCCAGGAGTTCGTCGGCCGTGAAGCGCTCATGCACCTCGCAATGGCCCTTCCAGGTGAGGATCTTCTTGCTCGTCTGGTTGGCGACGTTCATCGCCAGGTATTCGTCGGGGATGCAGAGCACGGTGTCGCTGTCGAAGCTGTTGACCACGTCGACGGCATTGGCCGAGGTGCAGCAAATGTCGGTTTCAGCCTTCACGTCGGCGGAGGTGTTGACATAGGTGACGACGGGCACGCCGGGATAACGCTCACGCAGCAGGCGGACATCGGCACCGGTGATCGATTCCGACAGCGAGCAACCGGCGCGGCCGTCGGGGATCAGCACGGTCTTTTGTGGATTGAGGAGCTTCGAGGTCTCGGCCATGAAATGCACACCGCATTGGACGATGATCTCGGCATCGACGCTGACGGCATCGCGGGCGAGCTGTAGCGAATCGCCCTTGATGTCGGCGACGCAGTGGAAGATCTCCGGCGTCTGGTAGTTGTGCGCCAGGATGACCGCGCCGCGTTCCTTTTTCAGCCGGTTGATCGCATGGATGTAGGGCGCAAAAATGGGCCACTCGATCGCGGGGATGAAATCGCGGACACGCTCGTAGAGGTGCTCGGTCTCCCTGGCTATGGCCGGCGTATAGGTGAGATCCGGGCGCTCCCAGACGCCAAAACGCTCGGCTGCCGTGCGGGACGTGCGGGTGGTTTGCACCGGGTGCTGCGCTTCCATGGCCATCTCCTCCATTATTTATGCTCAATTTGAGCATAACAAGCGCCAAAGAAAACCGGCGATCGCCGGTAGTGCCGATGTAGAAAGTTTCGGGGCCGATTGCAAGGGAGGTCTTAGACCCGTCTTCGCGCGCCCATGAGGTCGACCATGACCGCCGCGTGATGAGAAGCGCTTTCCCTCATCGAGAAAACCGTTAGTTTGGCGGCTCCTTGAGGCAAGGCTCTGCGAGGCCAAATGTTCGAACTGTTGCCGCTGATCCTGATCGGCGTTCTCTTTGTCATCAACCGGGGCGCCGCCAAACGTATCGACCGCCTCGAGAAGGAACTCGGAGAGGTCCGCGAGCGGCTGCTCAAGGTGAGCGGAGCGACAGCAACGCCATCTGCCATTCAGGTGGGCCCGGAAGAGCCGGTTGAGATCGTCCTTCCGGAGACGTCCGCAGAGACCCTGGTTGCGGAGGAGGCAGCACTCGATGGCGCGCCGTATCAAAGCGCACCAGCCTCGTTGCCGGAAGAAAACGCTGCCGCCCTCACCACGGCGGCCAGCAGCAGAGCCACCGCCGCCGCACCCGCAGAGAGCCTGGAAAATCTGCTCGGCGCACGTTGGGCCGTCTGGGCCGGCGGACTGGCTCTGGCGCTCGGCGGGGTCTTCCTCGTCCGTTATTCGATCGAAAGCGGTCTGCTCGGCCCTGGCGTGCGACTGACGCTTGCCGCCCTGTTCGGCCTCCTCCTGATCGCCGCCGGCGAACTGGTCCGCCGAAAGGCATTGCCGAAGGCCGAAGCCCTCTATGCCAATGCCATGGTGCCGGGCATCCTGACGGCAGCGGGCGCTGTCTCGCTGTTCGGGGCGATCTATGCCGCCCACGGCATCTATGAATTCATCGGCCCCACTCTCGCCTTCCTGCTTCTCGGGCTCACCGCCTTCGGTGTGCTCGGCCTTTCGCTGCTGCATGGGCAGGCTCTGGCCGGGCTCGGGCTTGTCGGCTCGATGCTGACGCCGCTTCTGATCTCGACCACGGCGCCGAGCCTCTGGACACTGTTCATCTATCTGACCGTCGCCCAGATCGCGACGGCGCTCGCCTCGCGGATCAAGGGCTGGCTGATCGTACCGGCGATTGCCCAGGTGCTGCTCGGGCTCTGGGCGCTCGTGGCACTCATTGACTCCGCCGAGATAACGCCGATTGCCTTGTCGCTGATCGCCATGATCGCGGCCTGGATGCTGATCTGGCCCGGCACGACGAATGACCACGGCGAAGAACACGGGGCGCCATTTTCCCTGAAAACACTTGGCCGGCGCATGGCGTCCGGTCCGCTTGGCCTCGACATCACGCTGTCGCTCGCCGTCGTCCTGCCGGCGCTCGTGCTGGTCGATCGCGGGCCGACGGATCAGTTTCCGCTCTTCGCCTTCGCCGCTTTGATCGCGGCGCTCGCGGCGGCCGGCAGCGCCCGGAGTGGCGCCTTCTGGCCAACGGCGATCGCTGGCGTTGCCGCGCTGGTGGGCGCGGTGGTGAAGACGGGGCTGATTGCCCAAGCCCAGGTCGCACTGCTGGGCTTCGGCTGGGACGAGGACGCCATACTAAGCCTCGGTGGCCCCGTGATCTTCATCTTCCTTGGCCTTGCCGCCGTCTTCGTACTGCTCGGGCTCGCTCAGATCCGGCGCCGCTTTGAAGCGGATCCACTGTTCTCGACCATCTGGGCCGCGATTGCAGCCGTCCTGCCGGTGCTGCTCGCCACGATCAGCTTCGTCTTCTACGGTGTATACGCTCGGGACTGGGTGCATGGCCTCTTTGCGCTCGGCCTCGGCTCCGTGCTGCTCGCAGCCTGTGAATATCTCTATCGACAAGGCGCCCTGCCCGCTTTCCGGCGCGGGGTCGACATCCTGCTTCTCGGCAGTTTCTCCGCCTTTGCGCTGGCGCTGCATTGCCTGACCGACGGCGTTGTAACCACGATCCTGCTCGCGCTCATCGGCTTTACCTATCTGATGGCGACCCGCAAACGGGCGTGGAGCGGACTGCCCTGGGTGATGGTGGCTGCGCTCGTTGGCGTGCTCTTCCGCATCTTCTGGGATCCGACGCTGGTCGGGCCGGATGCGCTGTCGCGGACGCCCGTGTTCAACCCGTTGCTGCCCGGCTACGGCATTCCGGCACTGCTCGCCCTGCTCTCGGCCTATCAGATGCGGAACTGGCCGGGCCTCAGGGTTCGCAACGCGCTTCAGGGCTTGGCCAGCCTTTTTGGCCTGCTTGCGGTCGCCATCCTGGTCCGTCACGCGATGAATGGTGGCATGCTCGACGCGTCAACGCCGACGCTTGGCGAGCAGTCGATCTACACATTGCTGGTGGTCGGCCTCTCCGGCATCCTGATGACGCTCGATGTCAAATCACCAAGCCACGTCTTCCGCTACGGTTCGATGTTGGCCGGCGGCCTTGCCATCGCGCAGACCATCAGCCTGCATCTCGGCGCGCTCAATCCCTATTTTTCTGGCGAGAGCACTGGCAGCTGGCCGCTGATCAACCTGCTGCTGATCGGCTATCTGCTGCCTGGCCTCGCCTATGCGGGTCTCGCCTTCTACGCCCGCGACAAGCGCCCCCTTCCCTATGTCATCCTGTTGGCGCTTTCCGGCGCCCTGCTCGGTTTCGCCTGGGTGACACTGTCGGTGCGACGCTTCTGGCAGGGCGAGTTCATCGCCTACTGGAAGGGGTTCGAACAGGCGGAAACCTACAGCTATTCGGTGGCCTGGCTTGCGATCGGCGTCGGGCTTTTGGCGCTCGGCTCGCGCTTCGATGCGAGAAGCCTTCGCATCGCCTCTGCCGTCATCGTCATCCTGACAGTCGCCAAGGTCTTCCTGATCGACATGGCGAATCTCGAAGGCGTGCTTCGCGCGCTTTCGTTCATCGGTCTCGGCTTCGTGCTGATCGGCATCGGGCTCTTCTATCAGAGGATCCTGAGCGGCAAGTCCGGCCGATCACCAGCCGTGGACGAGGACGAGGCGCCGACGGGGATCTGATCAAGGGCGGTTGAACAGTGGGCGCTCGCAAGGCTAGATGCGGCCAGCCGAAACGGGGAACCAACGTTTGACCGCCCTTCTCACCGCCTCCGACTTCGCCCCCCACGATGCGCTCGCCGCCGATCTCCTCGATCACGCGACCGAGGGGGATGATGGCTCGCACGACCTCGCCCATATCCACCGCGTCTTCAGGAATGCGCTGAAGATTCAGGCCGGCGAAGGTGGAGATGCCGAGATCCTCGCCGCCGCCGTTCTGCTACATGACTGCGTCGCGGTCGAGAAGAGTTCGCCACTCCGGTCGCAGGCTTCGCGGCTGGCCGCGGAGAAGGCAAGTGGCATTCTTGCCGCGCTTGGCTGGCCGAAGGAGAGGATCGAGGCCGTGGCGCATGCGATCCTCACCCATAGCTTTTCCGCCAACATCAAGCCGGAGACACTGGAAGCGAAGATGCTGCAGGATGCCGACCGGCTGGATGCGATCGGCATGGTCGGCGTGGCACGCTGCTTCTACATTGCCGGGCGGATGGGTTCCGGCCTCTACCACCCCGGCGATCCCAGCGCCGAGAACCGCCCGCTCGACGACCGCTCCTATGCGATCGACCACTTTCCGGCCAAGCTCCTGAAGCTCTCCGACGGCTTCCAGACGGCGACCGGCCGAAAGCTGGCTGAGGAGCGGCACGAGCGGCTCAATCTGTTCCTGACCCTTTTCCGCGACGAAATCTGAAGGACGCTAATCCATGCAAGTGACGGGGCTCTCCATCTATCCCTTCAAGAGCGGGCGCGGCATTGCGCTTCCCCAGGCGCGCATCGATGCCATGGGCCTCTCCGGCGACCGGCGCATGATGCTGGTCGATCCTGATGGCCAGTTCATCACCCAGCGGGAAATGCCCGACCTTGCTCGTCTTACGGCGCTCCCGGCCGCCGCCTATCTGACGCTTCGATTGGATGACGGGCGTGAGATGATGGTCGCGCCACCGCAGCCGGACAATCGCATGGATGTCACCATCTGGCGCTCGACCGTCAGCGCGGCGATGGCGCATGACAGCGTTAATGCCAAGCTTTCCGACTGGTTCGGCCGGCCGGTGAAACTCGCCTTCATCGACGAGGAAAGCCGCCGCGAGGCGAGCGTGGAATGGGCCGGAGAAGCCTCGCCGATGGGCTTTGCCGACGGCTATCAGATCCTCGTGACGACATCAGGCTCCTTGCGCGCGCTGAACGAGGACATGGAGCGGCACGGCGAAGGTTCTGTTGGCATGGATCGTTTCCGCCCGAACATCGTCGTCGACTGCGACGAGCCCTGGGCGGAAGATGCCTGGACCGGCCTCGAGATCGGCGGCGTCCGCTTCGATTTCGTCAAACCCTGCCCGCGCTGCATCATGACCACCCAGGACCAGCAGACCGGATCGCGCGAGGTTGCCAGCCCGATGCCGGCCATGGGCCGCATCCGGATGTCCGCCGACCGCCGCGTGCCGGGGGTGCTTTTCGGCTGGAACGCGGTACCGCGGGGCGAGGGTCTGGTGCGGGTCGGGGATGCGGTGTCTGTGCTCGGCACTCGCGAGGCTTGGGCGATCAAGCAGCGGTGAGATTACGGGGTCAGCAGAGCTTGCGGCGCCCATCTCCCCCTTGGTGGGGGAGAAAGCGATTTCGATGAGTTAGTCGTGGCGGAAGCCACGGCTAAACATCTGAAATCGCAAGCGAGGGGGTCCGTGAGTCTGCGCCCACAGGACCGATCCCCTCACCAACAAAATCTGAAGTTTAGCCCTGATCGGGCTAAGCCTTCGATTTTGTAACCTCTCCCACAGAGGGGAGAGGTGGCGCGACACCCCGCTGGGGGCCCGAAGGATCGAGCCGCCCACGCCGCCCCCTGACATTCATCAAATCCCCTGATGGCCAGTTCATCAAAAGGCGTTTCTGCTCGTCCATCGTCTGCACTAATGTGTGATCGATAGAGGAGAATCCCCCGATGACGACCACCAGCCGCCCTGCCATGCCCTGGCTCATCATTCTCGCCGGATCGCTGATTGCGGTGATGACCTTTGGGCCGCGCTCGGCCATGGGCTTCTTCCAGCTGCCGATGCTGGCCGATCGTGGCTGGGACCGCTCTACCTTCGGGCTTGCCATGGCCTTCCAGAACCTTTTCTGGGGTATCAGCCAGCCCTTCTTCGGGGCGCTCGCCGACAAGTACGGTACGGGTCGCGTGCTCGTCATGTCGGGCGTGCTCTATGCCGCAGGTCTCGTCATGATGGCCAATGCTTCGGCGCCTATCTGGCTGCATATGGGCGGTGGCGTGCTGATCGGCCTTGCGATCGGCGCCGGCTCTTTCAGCGTCATTCTCTCGGCCTTTGCCCGCAACGTGACGCCGGAACAGCGGTCGATGGCATTTGGCATTGGGACAGCTGCGGGTTCGGCCGGCATGTTCCTGTTTGCGCCGCTCAGCCAGGGCTTCATCTCGGCCTTCGGCTGGTCGGATAGTCTCGTGATCATCGCTGTCATGATGCTGGTCGTGCCGCTGCTTGCCTTTCCGCTGCGCGGCAATGCACAGTCGGGCACGCAGTCCGGCAACCAGTATCAGCAGACGATCGCCGAGGCGCTGAAAGAAGCCTTCGCGCACAAGAGCTATCTTCTGCTGACGACCGGCTTCTTCGTCTGCGGCTTCCAGGTCGCCTTCATCACCGCGCATTTCCCCGCCTATCTCGGCGATATCGGCATCGAGGCGAGTTATGCGGTGATCGCGATGGCGCTGATCGGCTTCTTCAACATCATCGGCTCGCTGGCGGCCGGCTGGATCGGGCAGCGCTATTCCAAACCCTATTTCCTCGCCTTCATCTATATCGGTCGCTCGATCACAGTGACGCTCTTCCTGCTCCTGCCGCAGACGCCGGCCTCGGTCGTTGTCTTTGCCGCTGTCATGGGGCTGCTCTGGCTCTCCACCGTGCCGCCGACCAACGGGCTCGTGGCGATCATGTTCGGCACGCGCCACCTCGGCCTGCTCGGAGGCCTGGTCTTCCTCTCCCACCAGATCGGGTCCTTCCTCGGCGTGTGGATGGGCGGCTATCTCTACGACCACTTCGGAACCTATGACCAGGTCTGGTGGTTGGGTGTGGCGCTCGGCATCTTCGCGGCTGTAGTGCATTGGCCGATCCGCGAACAAGCCGTCGAACGCCCGGCAATGGGCGCGGCGTAATTTTGCCCAAACTGAGATCATATTTCGGCATTTCGCTCGTGCCGGATCAAAATTCCTGTGTTTTCAGCTGAGCAAGACTGTCACAGAAAATTATTTTATTTTTCCCGCACCGCCCGTTGACGGATTCCGAGCCAGCACCTACCTTGTGCGAGCTGGTTCGGATCCTGACGACGAACCATGTACGGCCTCGCTATTGAAGGCCTCAGCCAAAGAAGGAGGTCAGCGAAATGCAAGTTGTGTTTCTTGATGCCATCCGATCCTGGCAGCCGACCCCGCGCCTCGTGATGGTGAAACGCCATCCCGACTGCATCTGTCGAATGTGACGCTGCGCAAGCACTGATTCCATTTCATCGACACCTTACACAACGCCGTGCCGCGCGCATGGGCGGGGAATATCGTTATGAAGAAGCAAGTTATCGAATATGCCGGGATCCCGGTTGGCATCACCATACCCGATGGCGACAGGGTCAAGTTCATGGCCGTCAAATATCCGGTCATCGACCTCGACGGCGGTAGCTATCGCAACATCAGCGAACTACAGGCCGCGATTCATGATCACATGGCGAAATCGGCGCCAGAAGATCAGGCCGTGTTCCTGGGCGCGGCCAATTCTCCGGGCGCTTCCAGCGAACGCAAAGTTTTCAACGCCGCCTGACAGAACCCCTCGCGTGCCGCGCCGGGCTCCAGGCCCCGCGGCCCGTAGACATGCCGATCCAGAAAATAGGATGTCAGCCGAAAGGCGGCAGCGAGGCTGTCCGGATCAGCCGCCCGGTTCGTGCCGGGCGTGAGGAAATCCGGCAGCGCCAGCATCTTGTCCGCCCAGGGCGCGCCCGCCTCGCGGCTGACCGCCCTGCCCGACTTCGGCGAGACATAAGCCAGATCATGATGCGTGCCCGTCGCGGCACATTCGGTCAGATCCAGCCCGAAGCCGAGATCATTCAGCAGCCCAAGCTCGAAGCGGACGAAGAGTTCGCCGGCCGTGGCAGGTTCCTCCAGATGATCGAGAATGATATCCAGCGCCTGAAAGAGATGCGGATGGGGATCTCGCTCCGGCAAAAGCCGCAGCAGGGCCCCGAGCGCCTGCACACCGTAGACGGCGGTCGCGCTTTCCATCAACCGGCCCGCACGCAGCATCAGAGGTTCTATGCGAAACTCGCCCAGATGTTCGTCCAGGCGGGCACGCCAGGTGACTTCCAGACGATTGCCGGGCTGCAGCACCGGCTGCATCGTGCGTGAGCGACCAGAGCGCACCATGCCCAGATGCCGGCCGCGGCTGGCCGTCATCACCTCGGCGATGACGCTTGTTTCGCCATGCCGCCGCACCCCGAGAAGGATTGCCTCGTCTGTCCATTGCATGATCAGGTTTTACCGCAGAGGCCGCTTAAGCGCGAGGAATTTCGCGAGCGGTCAGACGTCCGCGAGATAGCGTTGCACCCAGCCGCGCCAATGGGCGATCGCTTCGGGCTTTCCCGGATAGCGTTTTTCTTCATGCAGTTGCACAAGTGACTTCATCGCCTGGAAGAGCACAACCGACATGATCTCGGCCTGCTCCTCGGGCAGGTGCGGGCGCCAGAGCGTGAGGATCTCGGTGATGCGCTTGCGCAGGCTTTCACGAAGCACGCCCGGGCGCACACCCGGCTGCTCCCATCGGGCATCGAGCAGGCTGAGCGCCAGGCTGCGCTCGGCAGCATGGGCGACGAGCACGTCGAGCAGGCGGTCGGCGAGCTGGCTTCCGTCGAGGTCTGCGACCTGCGCCCTGATTCGGTCCAGCGCTGCCTCGACATGCTCGGCATAGCGGGCAACGAGCGCGTCGGCGAGCACATCCTTGTTGGGAAAGAACTGGTAGAGTGAACCGATCGGCGCTTCGGCCCGGGCAGCGATCTCCGTCATGGTCGCGGCCCTGTAGCCCTGCTCGGCGAAGACGGCGGCACCGGCATCAAGAAGCTTTGCGACCCGGGCAATGCCGCGCTTGCGTTTGGGCTCCTTGGCGGTCGGCGCGGGCGTCGCCAGCGGCGTCGAGGCCGAACTTGACTTTTGCGAGGCCATGCTCATAAAACTCGTTTGTGAGGTCCACCTCATTTATTTGATGAAAACGCGCTTTCGTCCAGCCCTTTCCGGCAAAGGTGTCTCAGACGAAGGACGGAGACAGTCATGTCCTTGGACAAAGAGTATGGGACGCCTGCCCAACCCGGCCTCCTGACACCGCTTCCGGTCGCCCTTCGCTGGCTCATTCTCTTCGCCCTGTCCGTTGCGATCTCCGGCGGGCTTTTCCTCGCGCATATCCCGGGCGCGCTGCTGCTCGGGCCCATGGTCTCGGCCATTCTCGTGGCCACAAACGGCGCACGGCTTTCCGTTCACCGCTACCCCTACATCTTCGCCCATTCGCTGATCGGCTGCATCATCGCCCGCTCGATCGATCTGGGAACGCTGTCGACGGTCGCAGACGACTGGCCGGTCTTTCTGTCCATCGTGCTTGCGATCATCGCGGCGAGCAGCCTGCTCGGCTATTTCATGGCAAAAGCCGAGATCCTTCCGGGCACAACCGCAATCTGGGGGACATCTGCGGGAGCCGCCTCGGCCATGGTGCTGATGGCAGAAGCCCATGGCGGGGATGCGAGGCTGGTCGCCTTCATGCAGTATCTGCGCGTCGCCTTTGTCGCGACCGGCGCCTCGCTGATGGCGGCCTTCGTCTTCAACGTCGAGGGCGGCGCAGCACATCTGGTCGTATGGTTTCCGGAGACGGACTGGCTCGACCTGTCCTTAACGCTGGCTGCTGCCATTGCGGCGGCGATGGTCGGCGCACGGCTCAGGATACCGGCGGGCACCATGCTCCTGCCGCTGGTTGCGACGACGGTTCTGCATGTCATGGGCTATATCACCCTGCAACTGCCGGAATGGCTGCTGGCGCTCGGCTATGGCGTGATCGGCTGGCGGATCGGCCTGTCCTTCACGCGGCGGATCCTCAGGCATGCGGCAAGCGCCCTCCCCCAGATCGTCGGCTCGATCCTGATGCTGATGGCGTTCAGCGGCGGGCTTGCCTTCCTGCTCTGGTCGCTGCATGGCATCGACCCGCTGACTGCCTATCTCGCGACGAGCCCAGGTGGGCTCGATTCGATCGCGATCATTGCCGCGACCACGCCGGTCGACATGTCCTTCATCATGGCGCTGCAGACCATGCGGCTGATCGTCATCATCCTGATCGGACCGACGATTTCGGACTTCGTGGCAAGGCGCGTGGCGAAGGGCTGAGCGCCCTTCGCTTGATTGTGCTTAGTCGCGGGGGAATTCGAGGCCCATTTCGCGGAAGCGTTCGGGATCGTTGCCCCAGTTCTCGCGCACCTTCACAAAGAGGAAGAGGTGGACCGGCTGTTCGAGGATCTCGGACATCTCCTTGCGGGAAGCCGTGGAAATCGCCTTGATCGCGTCGCCGTTCTTGCCCAGCACGATCTTCTTCTGGCTGTCGCGCTCGACATAGATAACCTGTTCGATACGAACAGAGCCATCCTTGCGCTCTTCCCAGGTCTCCGTCTCGACATGCGAGGAATAGGGAAGCTCCTGGTGCAGGCGCAGGAACAGCTTCTCGCGGGTGATTTCGGCTGCGAGCTGGCGCATCGGCAGATCGGAAATCTGGTCTTCCGGATAATACCAGGGACCTTCCGGGAAAGTCTCAGCCAGATAGTCCATGATGTCGTCGCAGCCCGATCCCGTCGTGGCCGAGATCATGAAGGTGCGGTCGAACTTGACCGCTTCGTTGGCCTTCTCGGCCAGCGTGAACAGATCTTCGTGGCGCACCCGGTCGATCTTGTTCAGGACCAGGATCTTCGGCTGCGGCACGTCCTTCAGAGCTTCCAGGATCGCCTCGGCATCGCCGCGCAAACCGCGTTCGCTGTCGATCAGGAGCAGGATGATATCGGCATCCTTGGCACCGCCCCAGGCAGAGGTCACCATGGCGCGGTCGAGCTTGCGGCGCGGCTTGAAGATGCCGGGCGTGTCCATGAAGACGATCTGGGCGTTCTTGTGGATCGCGATGCCGCGCATGACGGCACGGGTCGTCTGCACCTTGTGGCTGACGATCGACACCTTGGCGCCGACGAAGCGGTTGACCAGCGTCGACTTGCCGGCATTGGTCGGGCCGATCAAGGCGACGAAGCCGGATCGGGTCGGGGTGTTGACGGTGGCTTCGCCGCCGTCACGGGTTTCGGTATCGGTCATATCATCCATTCAATTCGCGTCGGAGGCCTTGGCCCAGACGCCTTCGCGTTCGAGTATCTTGGTCGCGGCCACCTGTTCGGCGGCACGCTTGGAACGTGCGATGCCGATCTCCGGCTTCAGGCCCGGGATCTCTACGATCACCGTGAAGCTGGGATCATGATCCGGTCCGGAGCGATCGGCAACCTTGTATGTGGGCGGCTTGCCAAATCTGGCATGCGTCCATTCCTGCAATTCGGTCTTGGCATCGCGGCGGGCGCCGTCGGCGCGGGCAGCACGACCCTCCCAGTATTTCAGGATGAAGCCGCGCGCGGCCTCCAATCCTGCCTCAAGATAAATGGCGGCGATCAGGCTTTCAACGACGTCGGCGCGGACATTCAGCATGTTCTTCGCCGTGATCTTCTTCACGTCCGCGCCTGTGCGGATGAAGCGGTAAAGCTCGATCTCGTCGGCGACCGAGGCACAGGCCTCGGCGCTGACCAGCTGGTTGAAGCGAACCGAGAGTTCGCCCTCGGTCGCGTCGCGGAAGGTCTTGAACAGCATTTCGGCGACGCAGAGGCCAAGCACCCGGTCGCCGAGGAATTCCAGCCGCTCGTAGTCGCCCTTCTTGCCCCGCGAGACCTGGGCGCTGGCATGAGTCAGCGCCCGCTTCAGGCGGTCGCGGTCGGCGAACTTGTGGCCGATCGCAGCTTCGAGCTGCTCCCAATCCTTTTCGCCGACCACGCTCTTGTTCGTCATTCGACCACCTTGAACAGGCGATCCCAGCGCATGTTGGCCGGCCACTTCCAGACTTCGCGGAAGGAGGTGTCGTTGCCAAGCGAGAAGAAGATCAGCGAGGCCTTGCCGATCAGGTTCTCGGCCGGCACGAAGCCGACATCGAAGCGGCTGTCGAGCGAGTTGTCGCGATTGTCGCCCATCGCGAAGTAGTGGCCTTCCGGCACGATGAATTCGCGCGTGTCATCGCCACGGGTGCCCTGCGCCTGGTCGAGCGTGTTGTAGCTTACGCCGTTGTCGAGCGTTTCGCGGAAGACGGGAACGTCGGTGCCGGGATCCATGCGGTAATCGGAGGTGAAGACGCCGTCCTGAACCTTCGGCACGGGCTGACCGTTGACCTGCAGCACGCCGCCGATCATCTGGATCCGGTCACCCGGCAGGCCGACGATCCGCTTGATATAGTCGATGCTCGGGTTCGGTGGGAAGCGGAAGACCGCGATATCGCCGCGCTCCGGTTCGCTCTCGAAGATCCGGCCCTCGAACAGATCCGGCGAGAAGGGCAACGAGTACTTCGAATAGCCATAGGAGAACTTGTTGACGAAGATGTAGTCGCCAACCAGCAGCGTCGGCATCATCGAGCCAGACGGAATTGTGAAGGGCTGAAAGAACACGGTCCGGATCACCATCGCCAACAGCAGGGCCTGGATGATGACCTTGACGTTTTCCCAGAGGGCACTTTGCTTCTTTTCTTCGCTCACGCGGATCGGTTCCTTCTTGCGAAAATCCTGCTCTCTCTAGTCGGTTCGGGCGAGCGCGGCAACCGCGTAGCCCCGTCAACCAGCGCGACCAGTTAACTCAGCGGCTTTCCGGCAGGGCCTCGACGATGACGAATGCCTGGGCATAGGGGAATTCGTCGGTGATGGTGAGATGAATGACAGGACGATGGCCTGCCGGCAGGAGGCGTTCCAGGCATCGGGCGGCGCCACCAGTCAGTTCCAGCCCGGGCTTGCCGTTCGGCAGGTTCACGACGCCCATCTCCTTCCAGAAGACACCTTCGGCAATTCCGGTCCCCAGCGCTTTCGCCATGGCCTCCTTGGCGGCGAAACGCTTGGCATAGGAGGCAGCGCTGTCCTTGCGGCCATTAGAGCGCGCCTGCTCCTCGTCCGTGAAGCAGCGGGCGGTGAATTTCTCGCCGAAACGGGTGATCGATTTCTCGATTCTTCTGATGTCGACCAAGTCGCTGCCGATGCCGATGATCATGTCAGACGCTCGATCCCTGGAGAGCTTCGGCGAGGCGGACACGGGCGCGTTCGGCAAGCCGTTCGCGGCGACGGGCCTGGAATTTCGCCACGGTGAAATAGATGACGCAATAGATGGCCGCGCCACTGACGACGGCGAGCGGGATAGCCCCCACGAGCATCGGCTTCAAGATCGGATGCCACATGCTCTCGAAGGCCGAAAGGGAAAACTTTTTCTCGAGATCTAAACTATCCGTGACCGGAACCCCCTTGCCGATCAGGCGATGGCCGACCTCCCAGGTCGAGGCCCAGATGAGCGGAAAGGTCAGAGGATTGCCAAAGGCTGTTCCGATGGCAGCAGCAACCATGTTGCCGGCAATGAGATAGGCAATCGCGAAGGCGAGCAGAAAATGCAATCCGATGAATGGGGTCCAGGACGAGACGACGCCTGCCACAACGCCGGCGGCAATCGCATGCGGGGTGGCCGACAAGCGCAAGATCCGTTTGCTCAGATATTGAAACGACCGGATGAAGCCCCGGCGCGGCCAAAAAAGCTCGCGTAGCTTCGTCAGTCTGGAAATCGGTTGCCTGCGTCGAAACAGCATGCGGGATATGTAGTGGATGCCGGACGGGTTGGGCAAGGAAAAGCGGCCATCAAGGTGGCCAAAAAGCAAAGACGCCGGCAAGAACCGGCGTCGCAGCATGGACCAGATATGGTCGGTCGACGTATCAGCCGCGGCGGAACATGCCACGGTCGATTTCGCGCTGGCGGTATTCCAGGTCGACGAGATCGCGGGCGCCGTTCAGGTAGCTCATTTCACGCTCTGCAACGGTCGGAACGCGAAGGGCGCGGGCGAATTTGCGGATCGGAGTAAACATCGTTTTGTCCTCGGTTCTTTGTCTTCATCTGTTGACCGAGATATAATGGTGCGGCGCACAATCAACCAGAGACAAGAACTGACGTCAGCCATGCGCAAAGCGCATAGCGATGGGGTCGAGGTTTACGAATTAGGCAGGATTGTGATGAAAAGTGAGGCAGCGAGGGCGGCTACGAGGCGACCGGGCGGACATTATCCGCACCGATCATGTCTGTGAGACGGCAGATCGCCTCAGTCGTAAACGCGCTTCACCGTCGAGATGCAGTCGAGTTCCTTGAGCTCGCCAAGCAGCTGGCTCAGCTGACGAAGGTCCCAGACCTCGAGATCGATCCCCATTTCCGTGAAGTCGGTGGCGATGCGGATCATGTTGAGCACCCGGATGTTGATATCCAGACGGGCAACGCATTGCGCAACGGTCGCCAGCGTCCCCGGCTCATTGAGCGCATTGATCAGGATTCGTGCAACGAAACGCGACTTGTTCGCCTCGTCGAGATCCCAGCGCACGTCGATCCAGCGCTCCGGCTCGTTTTCAAAGCGCTGCAGGGCGGAAGCCTGGATCGGGTAGATGGTGATGCCCTTGCCATCTTCCATGATGCCGACGATTCGGTCGCCGGGCACGGCACCTGCAGGCGCGAAATGCACCTCGGCGTTTCCGGAAAGGCCGCGGATCGGCAGCGGATCCGGACCATCGCCCGCTGTCGGCACATCACCCTTCGGATGGGCGGGACCGGGGATCTTGAAGACCATGCCATTGGCGCTGTTCATCGCGAACCAGCCCTCGTCCGAGGAGGGCTTCACGGTCACACGTTCGTCCTGATAGTCGGGGAAGACGGCCCTGAGAACGTCGAGCGAGGAGGTCTCGCCGCGACCGACCGAGGCGATCGCGTCTTCCACGTCGCGCTGGCCGAGACGATGCAGCGCGGGTCTCAGCGTGTCCTTGGAGAACACCTTGCCGGCGCGCTCGAAGGTGCGCTCCAGAATGCGCTGGCCAAGGCCTGCATATTGCTTGCGAATCGCCATGCGAGTGGCGCGGCGGATGGCGGCACGGGCCTTGCCGGTGACGACAATCTCTTCCCAGGCGGCGGGCGGCACCTGCACGCCAGAGCGGATGATCTCGACCTCGTCGCCATTCGACAGACGGGTGACCAGCGGCATGATCGAACCGTTGATCTTGGCGCCGACGCAGGTATCGCCGACATTGGTGTGAACGGCGTAAGCAAAGTCGATCGGGGTGGCACCGCGCGGCAACGCAATCAGCTTGCCCTTGGGCGTAAAGCAGAAGACCTGGTCCTGGAAGAGTTCGAGCTTGGTGTGTTCGAGGAATTCTTCCGGGTTGTCCCCTTCCGCCAGCGCCTCGATGGTATGGCGGAGCCAGGAATAGGCATTGCTTTCGCGCTGCAGCGGCTCGCTCGGATCGCCGTTCTCACCATCCTTGTAGAGGCTGTGGGCGGCAATACCGAATTCGGCGATATCGTGCATGCGCCGCGTGCGGATCTGCAGCTCGATGCGCTGGCGCGACGGGCCGACGATAGTGGTGTGGATCGAGCGGTAGTCGTTCTGCTTCGGCGTCGAGATGTAGTCCTTGAAGCGGCCCGGCACGACGCGCCAGCGAGTATGCACGATGCCAAGCGCGCGGTAGCAGCCGGGGATGTCGTCAACGAGAATTCGGAAGCCATAGACGTCCGAAAGCTGTTCGAAGGAGAGCGATTTCGACTGCATCTTGCGGAAGACGGAGTAAGGCTTCTTCTGCCGGCCCTTGACCGAGGGGGTCAAAAGGCCGTTTGCCACCAGGAGCTCGCGCAACTCGTCCTCGATCTTGGTGATCAGGCCTTCGTTGCGGGTCGACAGCTCCGCCAAGCGATTGGTGACCGTCTCATAGGCTTCCGGGTTCATGTAGCGGAAGGACAGGTCCTCCAGCTCGTCGCGCATGTCCTGCATACCCATGCGGCCGGCGAGCGGCGCATAGATTTCCATCGTCTCTTCGGAAATTCGGGCGCGCTTGTCGTCACGCATGTGCTCGAGCGTGCGCATGTTGTGCAGGCGGTCGGCGAGCTTCACCAGGAGAACGCGGACGTCATCGGAAATGGCGAGCAGGAGCTTGCGCAGGTTTTCCGCCTGCTTGGCCTTCTTGGTGACGAGGTCGAGCTTCTTGATCTTGGTGAGGCCCTCGACCAGACGGCCGATATCCTCGCCGAAGAGTTCGTCGATCTCGGCACGGGTCGCGGACGTGTCCTCGATCGTGTCGTGCAGGAGCGCAACCGCGATCGTCGATTCGTCGAGATGCATGTCCGTCAGAATGGCGGCAACTTCGAGCGGGTGGGAGATGTAGGGGTCCCCGCTGGCGCGTGTCTGCTTGCCGTGCTTCTGCATGGCATAGACATAGGCCTTGTTCAGCAGAGCTTCGTTGGCATCGGGCTTGTATTTCTGCACCCGCTCAACGAGCTCGTATTGCCGCATCATTCCGATCGTCTCCACAAACGAAAAAGCGCGCCAGTCGAGACGACTGGCGCACGTTCATCCTACAGTCAGATCAAGACTTAAGTCTGATCTGTTGACGATTAGTAATCGTCGCTCTTTTCCGGCGGAACAAGGCCTTCGATACCGGCAAGCAGCTCTTCTTCCGACATCTGGTCGAAGGTGAGCGTTTCCGGCAGTTCGTCCTCTTCCTCGCCCTTGCCGGCGGTGCCGGTATTGGCCAGCATCGAGCTCGGCTCCTGCTCCGGCTCGTCGACTTCGACGTGCTTCTGCAGCGAATGGATCAGATCTTCCTTCAGGTCGTCGGGCGAGAGGGTCTCGTCAGCGATTTCACGCAGAGCGACGACCGGGTTCTTGTCCTTGTCGCGATCGATGGTGATCGGCGCGCCCTGGGAGATCTGGCGGGCACGGTGGCTTGCGAGCAGAACGAGCTCGAAGCGGTTCTCGACTTTGTCGATGCAATCTTCAACGGTGACACGGGCCATTGCCTGTCCTTTGCGATCTTGAATGCGTGGGATTGACGGCTGCGATACAGGCAATGGCAGGCAAATTCAAGTTTTTCGTGCTGGCACCCTGCCAAGCCCAAAAATGAAGGCCGGAAAAGGCCCTCAATACACCACATTTCAACCGCAGGCTGCTTGGATTGCACCTGACGATGCCCTAGATAGATTTTTATATGATCATTTCATAATGTAAAACTGTGATCATAACTGGAGGGGCAAGGTATTGTTTTGATTGCCGATTGCCGAGACTGTTCATATTTGACGTAAGGATATCGAAATGTTCGACCCCCGTGAAAAAATTGCACTCTTCATCGATGGCGCCAATCTTTATGCCGCGTCCAAGAGCCTCGGCTTCGACATCGATTACCGCAAGCTCCTGAAAGCCTTCCAGAAGCGCGGCTATCTCCTGCGCGCCTATTACTACACCGCTCTCATCGAGGACCAGGAATACTCCTCGATCCGCCCGCTGATCGACTGGCTGGACTATAACGGCTACAAGGTGATCACCAAGCCGGCGAAGGAATTTACCGACTCCATGGGCCGCCGCAAGGTGAAGGGCAACATGGATATCGAGCTTGCCATCGACGCGATGGAACAGTCCGAAACCGTCGACCATCTCGTGCTCTTTTCCGGCGACGGCGATTTCACCACGCTGGTCGAAGCGCTGCAGCGCAAGGGCCGCAAGGTCTCTGTCGTCTCGACCATGGCGACGCAACCGCCGATGATCGCCGACGACCTGCGCCGCCAGTCCGATCACTTCATCGATCTGATGACGCTGAAGGCCGAAATCGGCCGAGACCCGTCGGAACGCGGCACCCCGCGCGCACCGGAACCGGCAACGGCGAGCGAAGACGAACACTGAAGCAGGGCTGCCGGCCTTGCCGCTGCAGACCGCCGATTGCGGTCGATCGAGCGGCGAGAAAAAATCGGCGCCCGATTTTCGGCGGCACGGTTGAGCGGGGTGGGTTATGGTGCCGCCATGCTGTTCCAAAAACCCGACCACGACACCCTATACGACGCCCTTATCCGCCGCGATCCGGCCCATGACGGCCTGCATTTCGTCTGCGTGACCTCGACACGGGTCTTCTGCCGGCTGACCTGCAGCGCCCGCAAGCCGAAATCGGAAAACTGCATCTTCGAGGACACTATCGCCGCCTGCCTCGGTGCCGGATTCCGTCCCTGCAAACGTTGCCGACCGACGCTGCATCACGGCGGCAACGATCCGCTTGTCGCGGGCCTCGTCGAAGCCCTGGAAGCCGATCCGTGCAGACGCTGGAGCGAGCAGGACGTGATCGCCCGCGGACACGATCCCTCCACGGTGCGCCGGGCCTTCAATCGCCGTTTCGGCATGAGCTTTCTGGAAATGGCGCGCCTGCGCCGCCTTGGCAGCGGTGCCGACACATTGTCCGGCGGCGAGAGCGTGATCGAGGCGCAGCTCGATGCAGGTTACGAGTCCGGCAGCGGTTTTCGCGCGGCGATCACCCGGCTCTTCGGCACGGCCCCGGCTGGCCTACGCGGCCAGGCACTGCTGAAGGCGGATTTCCTCGAGACACCGATCGGCACGATGGTCGCAATCGCCGACGACCATGCGCTGCATCTGCTGGAATTCACCGACCGCCCTTCACTCTCTTCCGAGATCGCACGGCTGCAGGCCCGCCAGAAGCTGGGCGTGATGCTCGGCAAGATCCGCGTCATCGAACAGGTCAGAGACGAGATCGACCGCTACTTTAGCGGCCAGGGCACCGACTTCACGGTCAGGCTCGCGGGACATGGCAGCGCCTTCGAGCGCGACGTCTGGCAGGCCCTGCGGGACATTCCGGCCGGCGAGACGCGCAGCTATTCCGGGATCGCCGCCGATCTGGGCCGGGAGAGCGCCGTCAGGGCCGTGGCCCGCGCCAATGGTGCGAATCAGATCGCCATCATCATTCCCTGTCACCGGGTGATCGGCGCCGATGGAGGCCTCACCGGCTATGGTGGCGGGCTCTGGCGCAAGCGCTGGCTGCTGGAGCACGAGCAACGCATGGCATTGTCTTTGCCATCGACGGGCGCAATCTCCGTCGACACATCCGCGTCGCACCGGCGGCACATGCAATCCCTGACCACGCCTGAAGCCATGCCTTCCGGACAGATCAAGGACTGATCATACGACCGCAAGCCGAACGCCTACCGAACATGCGACCGCAACGGCGGCGCGTGCCCGGTCGCCCATCGCCATCTAAAGCAATTGCAGCAAAAGTGCGAAGCGGTTTTGCGTCCGGAATTCCGTAAAAACAAAGAGATAGAGCATTGAAGGCGACTCCGTTTCGCCGGAAATGCTCTAGGGGATCGGTACCATGCAAACCAGACACGAGGGGCGTAACGCATCCGGCATCGAAGCCTCCCAACGCGCCCCGCTCCCGCTTTTGATGACCGCTGTCGCATGGCTCTTTCGCCACCGCGCCCAAGGACCGGTCAACTACGTGAATCACCTCGACGCGCACGGGCTGAGGGACATAGGGCTCGACGCGCAAGATGCCGCCCGGATCCCCTCGGCCGCGCGTGCGGATGCGTTGCGTCTGCTGATGATGCGGGGCAGCCTGTGAATGGGGGCACGGCCGCGGCCGTCGCTCACATCGCCTCGAAAGCGATAGCCTGCGCGCCCTGCCAGAGAACCATTTTCCCCATGGCCTCCAGCTGCTCTGCACCCTTGGTCACCGTCAGGAAATGATTGCCGGCCAGCACGCCCATCTTGCTCGCAAACTGCGAGGAGCCATAGGCGAAGAGCAGTTCCGTTTCGCTGAAGCCGCCAGGATAAAGCAGGATGTCGCCGCGCGAGGGATGGGCCGTGTGGTTTTCGAAACCGGCCCCGAACTGGAAATCGCCGAGCGGCACCCAGACCGCCTCGCCCGACCAGCGCGAATGGATCGCCTGGTTGCGGAACGGCAGGAAGCTTTCGAAGATGCGGCAGGTCTCGGGCGCCTTTTCGCGTTCGAAACGGGCCTCGAAGACGAAGGGGCCGACGGTGAGTCTGAGGAATTCCAGGGACATGCCACTCAACCCGTCTTCATCAGGCGCTGCTTCTGGCGGTTCCAGTCGCGTTCCTTCTCGGTCTCGCGCTTGTCATGCAGCTTCTTGCCCTTGGCGAGCGCAAGCTCCAGCTTCGCCCTGCCCTTCTCGTTGAAATAGATCTTGAGCGGCACCAGCGTCATGCCTTCGCGATTGATCGAGGCGCGCAGGCGGTTGATCTCGCGCTTGGACAAAAGCAGCTTGCGACGGCGGCGCGGCTCGTGATTGAAGCGGTTCGCCTGCAGATATTCCGGCAGATGCGAATTGATCAGCCAGATCTCCTCACCCTCGTCGGAGGCATAGGATTCGGCAATATTGGCCTTGCCCTCGCGCAACGACTTCACCTCCGTGCCGGTCAGAACCAGACCCGCCTCGTAGGTGTCGATGATCTCATAATTGAAACGCGCCTTGCGGTTCTCCGCGACAATCTTGTTGACGGTGCGCTGCGAGCCTCTGGGGGCCATGGTCAAATCTTCCGTTTCGCCCGGGATTTTGTCGTGGATCGCCTGCGCCCGGGCGGGGCGTGGCTGTTGTCAGGGATATGTAATGGAGGATGGGGGGGAAATAAAGGTGGATGAGGATTTGGGGCGGGGGATCGCGCCTCGTATGGCGACCGGGAACCCTGGCTTGGTTGCATGGCGCGCCGAATTCTCCCGTCAAAGCAGCTGTATCGGAACATCCAGCAACCGTTTTTGGGAGGAACCCTCCGCATGTCTTCATTTGCGTCGACTTTAAAAAAGCGTGGTGCAAAAAAGACGGCGTCGAACTCTCATTGCTTCAAGGACACAAGATGAAATTCCATCGCCTTCGTACTGGTATGCTGGCCATCGCTTTCGGCATCGCGGCTAACGGAATGACCGTAACTGCGGCTCATGCCGATGAATTCTCGTTCACCGCCACGAACTCGACCAACACAGCTATCACCCAGCTATTGGTGTCCGAAGACAAGGCTGAGTGGGGTTACTTCGACATCGGAAGCGGCATCAAGCCGGGAGAGACCGTCGACCTCGCTTGGGATCAGAGCACCAATGGCGACAACTGCACGCAGTGGGTCAAGGCCGCCTATGCCGATGGCAGCGAGTCGGAGCCTACCAAGTTCGATTTCTGCGAAAGTGGACTTGAGCTCGAATTCTGATCTGATTCTCGTCGGTTCATGAAAAACTGGCAGGTTACTTTCAGTAACCTGCCTTTTCTTTTGCTGGGTGCGGATCCAGACGGCGCAACCTCGCCTCCTCATCCCCTCAGTTCAGCAGTCCCGCATGCTTCAGCGCCGCGTCGATCGCGGCTCCCGTCGAGGCCTCCAGCGTTGCCAACAGCGGCAGGCGCCCCCCTCACCCATAGGTGACCTTGCGCAGCAGCAGTTCCAGCGGGCCGTGGCCGAAGCGGCTCGCGAAGGCGACGACCGGGAGCATGGCGAGGATTGTAACGGCGAAGGACAGGGCAAGCAGCGTAAGGTTGCCGAGCGTGCCGAACAGGCCGAGGCCATAGCCGCCAAAAAGGAGGCCGGCGAGCAAGCCCTGGGTGACATAGCAGCTCAGCGAATTGCGTCCCGCGAGCAAGAAAAAGAGGGGAAAGCGGACACGGTCCGACAGGCTGAGGATCAGGCCGAGATAGGCGGTGGCGAGGATCGGACCGCCAAGGGCGAGGCTGCAGAAGCCGAGAGAAGCAAGGACGGGGCTTGCCTCGCCGAACGCGCCGCTCGCGACATAGAGAGCATTGATGGTAAGGCCGAGGACGAGCAGCGGCAAAACCTTGCGGCGCAGATTTTTTGCCAGGGCATTTCCGCTTTCAAAAAGACCGTTTCTGGCGGCGACGATCCCGGCGAGGAAGGCGGCGAAAGCCAGATGCCCCTGGAAGAGCAGGAGGAAGAAGAAAGTCTGCGGCCAGTCGCGCCAACGGGTCAGGACCGTCTCGGTATAGCTGCCGCCGAGATTGGGATGGGCTGGCGGAAGCGGGATTTCCGCGAAGAGGACGGCGAGCACCATGAGCGAGAGGGCGGCCACAGGGATCATGCCGCCGGCGATCAGCAACAGCCTGCGGCTGGTAGCGCCCCTGACGGCCCAGGTGATCAGACCGAGCATGGCATAGAGCAGGAGAATATCGCCCGAGAAGACCAGAACGGCATGCAGGGCGCCGAACAGCGCCAGCATGGCGAGACGCCGGGAAAAGCGGCGGGCAAAGGAAGCGCCCGCGCGCTGAGCGGCCTGGATCTGGATCTCCATGCCCCAGCCGAAGACAAAGGAGAACAGCAGGAAGAACTTCGCCTGGAACACCAACTCCACAAGATAGAGCGCGACCCGGTCCATGGCGGCGGCCGGCGCCACCAACATGGTCTCCATGGGCTGCGCCATGAAGGGCAGATTGACCACGGCGATCCCGATAAGCGCCACGGCGCGGACGACATCCACCGCCTGGTTGCGGTCCTGAGTCATTGAGGGTACTCCATTGAGCGATTGCTCTACGTTATTGAGCGACCGCTCAATCTGTCAAGTGGAGGCGCCCGTGACCGGCAAGCCTGAGATCGACATGCCCCTTGTGACCCGAAACGGCACGCCCGCGATCAGCAAGCGGGAGAGGATTTTTGCTGCCACGGTCGAATTGTTGCTGGAGGAGGGGCTCGTTGTCGTTCAGACCCGTGCGGTGACCGAGCGAGCCGGTGTCGGGACCGGCCTGCTGAACCACTACTTCCGCTGGCCGGAACTGCGCGCAGCAGCCTGGAGCGTCATTTTCGCTGACATTGCCGAGGATATGCGGCGAGCCAAGGAAAGCCCGGCACAATCGCTCGACCGCTTTTTCAAGGAGAGCTTTTCGCCTGAGGCACAACCGATCTGGCGCCTGTGGATGGAGGCGGAAAGTCTTGGCTCTCAAGACGAATGGCTGGCAAAGGCCGTGGAGACGGCACGCCATCGGCTGCGGGACGGGCTCACGGCACTTCTCGTCGAAGGCCTTGCAGAACAGGGCCTGTCACTCGCCTCCCCGCGCGATGCAGCGTTGCGGCTTGAGGCCTTGCGCGACGGGTTGATTGGGCTTTTGCTGGCTCGGGATCGCGAGATCGACAGCGCAAAAGCCGAGGCCCATTTGCGCGAGGCCTTGCGTCGGGAGACCTGACCGCCGTCTGATCAGATCAGATAAGATAAGGTCAGGTCGAGGCCGTTGCGCTCGCCGCCTGGGCGGCGAGCGGTCATCCCCTCAATTCACTAGTCCCGCATGCTTCAGGGCCGCGTCGATCGCGGCTTCCGTCGAGGCCTCAAGCGTTGCCAAGAGCGGCAGGCGGACGGTGCGGTTCATGCCGCGGGTGCGGTTCAGCGCATATTTCGCGCCGCAGAGGCCGGGCTCCAGGAAGATCGCCTTGTGCAGCGGCATCAGGCGGTCCTGGTAGGCGAGTGCCTTCGTATAATCGCCGGCCAGGGTCGCTGCCTGGAATTCGGCACAGAGGCGCGGGGCAACATTGGCCGTGACCGAAATGCAGCCGGTGCCGCCATGGGCGTTGAAGCCGAGTGCGGTTGCATCCTCGCCCGAGAGCTGGACGAAATCCGGGCCACAGGTGATGCGCTGGTCGGAGACACGCTCGATCTTGCCGGTCGCATCCTTCACACCGACGATGTTCTTGTGCGCCTTGGCCAGCGCGCCCATCGTTTCCGGCGACATGTCGATCACCGAACGGCCGGGAATGTTGTAGATGATGATCGGCAGCGCGACGGCTTCTGCGATCGCCTTGTAGTGCGCGATCAGACCCTTTTGGGTCGGCTTGTTGTAATAGGGTGTGACGACGAGCAGCGCATCGGCGCCGACGGCTTCGGCATGCTGGGCAAGCTCGATGGCCTCAAGCGTGTTGTTGGAGCCGGCACCGGCGATCACGGGCACGCGCTTGTTTGCCACTTCGACGCAGAGCTCGACCACGCGCTTGTGTTCGGCATGGGAGAGGGTCGGCGATTCACCCGTGGTGCCGACCGGCACGAGACCGGAGGAGCCTTCGGAAATCTGCCATTCGACATGGGCGGCGAAGGCTTGCTCGTCGACAGCGCCCTCTTCAGTGAACGGCGTGACGAGCGCGGGAATGGATCCCTGATACATGCAATGAACTCCTCGGGGGCCGACATCCACGCTTCGGCCGCATTCTCAGATTAAATCGGGGGCACATTACTTCGCACCATCAGGTGCGACAAGCGCATCTGCAGGAGATTTGTGACAGTTTTCCGAGGCTTCGTTCGAGAGAATGTGATCGCTGGCTTTAGGCTTTTGTTAACCGCGTGCTCGGCCTACTCTCTCGTGTGTTGCCATGGGTTATAGTGTGTGGATGAAGATGTCGCTGCCTTATCGTTCTGTCCTCGGTCTCGGTCTTGCGCTCGTCCTGTCGTCGACGAGTGCGCAGGCGCTTTCCGACGTGCCTGTGCCGCCTATGAAGCCGCTCGGCTTTGCACCGAGCAAGGCGGCACCGCCGTCGCTTGAGACCACCGGCGCCATTCCGCGCGGCGAGCGGCTGGCTGCCGCCAATCCGCGGCTGAAGTCCGGCCTTGATGCTCTGTCTGATCGCAAGGGCGCCCAGGCGATCGCGATCCGCGACCGCATGCCCGCCGGGCTCGACCGGCAGATGCTGACCTGGTCGATCGCCATGTCCGGCTTGAGCGACGTACCGGCGGCCGAAATCGCCGCTGCCCAGCGGCAGCTTCAGGGCTGGCCGGGGCTCAAATCCTTCCGCGCCAATTCTGAAAAGGCGCTTTTCCGTGAAAATCCGCCGGCCGCCACCGTGCTTTCCGCCTTCGGCAATACCGCGCCGGAGACGACCGAAGGCACGATGCTTCTGGCACGCGCGCATCTCGCGACGGGTGACCGGAGCAAGGCTGCAAGCCTGATCCGCAACCTCTGGCGCACGGAGGGCCTGGACGAAGCGACGGAAGATCGGGTGATGGGTGAATTTTCCGGCCTGCTGCGGCCCGCCGATCACCGCGCCCGCATGGACTATCTGATGTATCGCGAGCGGGTGGGCCAGGCGAAGCGCTTTGCCTCGCTCGGTGAGGCGCAGTCGCTCTACCGCGCCTGGGCAGGGCTGATTTTGAAGGCCGACAATGTCGGCGGGCTGATCCAGGCCGTGGATGGCAAGTGGCGCAACGATCCGGCGCTGCTCTTCATCCGCATTGAAAACCTGCGCCGCCAGCAGAAATTCGAGGAAGCGGCCAAGCTACTCTCGCAGATGCCGCGTGATCGGGCCGAGTTGGTCAATACCGGCGCCTGGTGGGACGAACAGCGTATCATTGCCCGCGGGCTTGCCGATCAGGGTCAGGTCCGCGAGGCCTATCGCATCGTCTCCCGGCATGTGGCGACTCAGCCAACCGATATTGCCGATGCGGAATTCCATGCCGGCTGGTTTGCACTGCGCGCGCTGAACGATCCGGATACCGCGAACCGGCATTTTGCCCGCATCCTCGAGGTTTCCAACCGGCCGCTGTCTGCCAGCCGCGCCTGGTACTGGCTGGGTCGCGCCGCGGAAGTGTCGCGCGACCGCAAGGCGCGCGAGTATTTTGCCCGCGCCGCCGAGCATTCCAGCACCTTCTATGGCCAGCTCGCCGCCGCGCGCCTCGACCGGCCGGGGATCGAGATCCCCTATCCGCGTCCCAGCCAATCCGATCGCAACCGCTTTGCGCAGCGCGAAGCCGTTCAGGCGATTGCCCGTTACGAAGCGGCCGGTCATGGCTGGCGGGCGCAAAGCCTCTACCGTGCGCTGGCTGATCAACTGGAGAGCCCTGGCGAACTCGCTATGTTGAGTGCAAGGGCGGAGAAATCCTCCGGCGGCCATCAACTGGCGCTGCAGATCGGCAAGACAGCCTATTCGCGGGGGATCGACGTGCCGGCGCTGGCCTTCCCCGTCGGCGTCATTCCGTCCTCGGCCAATATTGCCGGCTCCGGCAAGGCGCTTGCCTATGCCATTGCCCGCCAGGAAAGCGCGTTCAACCCGACCGCCATCTCGCCGGCGGACGCACGCGGGCTCCTGCAGCTTCTGCCGTCGACCGCAAAGGCTGTCGCGCAACGCCATGGCCTTGCCTATCGCCCGGAGAAGCTGACCAATGATCCCGGCTTCAATGCCACGCTCGGCGCCCATTATCTGGGCGAGCAGATCGACCGCTTCGACGGCTCCTATGTGCTGACCTTCATCGCCTACAATGCCGGCGCCAGCAAGGTGCCGGGCTGGATCGAGCGTTACGGCGATCCGCGTGGCAAGTCGATCGACGAGGTCGTCGATTGGATCGAGCGGATCCCCTTCCCCGAGACGCGCAACTACGTCATGCGGGTGATGGAGAATTACCAGGTCTACAAGAGCCGGCTTGGGCAAAAGACCGACATCGTGCACGACCTGCGCTTCGGCCGATAAGCGCCCTGCCCTGTCCATTATTGCCTGGTGACCGGCGGTGAAGGCTCCGCTAGGCTCTCTTTCGACACAGCGAAGGAGAGCCGCATGGCCGATGTTATCGACCGCTTCATCACCGTTCCGGACGGACTCAACCTGCATGTGCGCATTCATGGCGCAGACAATGGCGGCACGCCCATCGTCTGCCTGCCTGGGCTCACACGCAATGTGCTCGATTTCGAAGATCTCGCGCGGATGCTGGCAGCTCCGCCCTATGATCGGCGGATCATTGCGATCTCCTCGCGCGGCCGCGGCCTGTCGGATCGGGACCCGCAGCCGGAGCGCTACACAATCCCGGTCGAAGCGGGCGACGTGGTCACCGTGCTCGACGCCTTGGGCGTAGACCACGCCGCCTTCATCGGCACCTCGCGTGGCGGCTTGATCCTGCATGTGCTGGCCATGACGCATCTTCACCGCATCGAAAGGCTTGTGCTCAACGATATAGGGCCCGTGCTGGAGACGGAGGGGCTGAGGCAAATTCAGGGCTATCTCGGCACTCGGCCTGCGCCTTCAAGTTATGCCGAAGCGGCTGCCATTCTCAAGGCCACCCATGGCGCAGAGTTTCCGGCGCTGAGGCCGGACGACTGGGCCGGCATGGCGCAGGCGCTCTATCGCGACATCGATGGAAAGCTCACCGCAGATTTTGACCAAGCCATCGCCGCGCAGTTTCGCGCCGCCGACTTGAGCCAGCCCTTCCCCGACCTCTGGGCGCAGTTTGCGCTGCTTACGGACAAGCGGCTGATGGTGGTGCGAGGGGAACACTCGCGGCTTCTGTCCCGCGCCACGACGGATGACATGGCTCAGCGACATGCCCAATGCACGGTCGTCGAGGCCAACGGGCAGGGTCATGCTCCGCTGCTGCATCTCAATGGGGTTGCGGAGGCGATCGGCACGTTTCTGGGCAGCTGAACCCTGCCGCAGATCGCGCACCAGCGATCGTCACAAAACCTCTTCAAAAACGAAAAGCCCGGCACAAGGCCGGGCTTCCCTTATTCGATCTGGAGATCGAATTAGAACGAACGGATCAGGCGAACGAAGCCAGTCCAGTCCTTGGAGTCGCCCTTGTTGTAGTCGACGGTTGCGTCAACCTTGAGGCCAGAAGCAACAGCGTAGGAAGCCAGAACGCCACCGGTTACGTAGTCGACGTTGTTGAACTGCTCAACAAAGTTGACCGACGGGGTGATCTTCAGCTTTTCGGTTGCCTTGAAGCCGTAAGCAGCGCCAACGGTCCACTCGACGGTGCCGACGTAGTGCGACGGGTCGGAAGCCCAACCAGCGTAGAGTTCGAAGGTGCCGGGGCCGATATCAGCAGAGCCCTTACCGACGACGTAGCCTTCGTCAGCCTTGGTGTCGTAGCCGCCCCAGAGGGTCAGAGTTACGGCGCCGAGGGTCGTGGAAGCCAGACCCTGGATGCCGAATGCGCCGTCAGCCTGACGGAGTTCGTCCACGCCGAGGCCGATGGTGAAAGCGTCTGCAGCGTAGGTGTAGCTGACAGAGTCAAACTTTGCGTTCGAGATGAACGTGTCGTTTTCGCCGGAGATGCCGATGTCGTCAGCCCAGGTGTTGAAGTAACCAGCCTTGAAACCGCCGACGGTGATGAAGGCCTCGTGAAGCGACACGCCCTGCGTACCATCGCTGGTGGCTTCGAGACGAACGAAGGAACCGATGGTGCCTACTTCCGAGTCGTTTGCAGTCTGGAAAGTCAGACGAGCGCGGGTCTGGAAGTCGTCGATGTTGATGCCGGTGGCAGTACCGTTAACAACACGCGGAGCGTCATTGTTGTTCCAATCGTAAGCGAAACGAACTTCGCCACCGATCTTGAGGCAGGTTTCGGTGCCGGGGATGTAGAAGTAGCCGGTGCCGAAAGCGTCGCAAACG